>CALVZG010000054.1 GCA_944372465.1 uncultured Clostridia bacterium | reverse complement strand
CGTTGTAGACTACAACGTTGATAGGTCGGAGGTGTAAGTACAGCAATGTATTCAGCTGACCGATACTAATAGCACGAGGGCTTAATCACGGAAAACTTAGCAAAAATAGTTTTCATTCTGTTCTATTGTGTAGTTGTCAGGGTTTTATAAACAACCAAAATCGCTAAATTTTGTTGACAATATAAAATTTATGTGATAAAATAATTAAAGATAATTTCAAGCGAAAGCTTGTCATTATACCATTAACCAGTGGCGATAGAGAAAAGGATCCACCTGTACACATACCGAACACAGAAGTTAAGCTTTTCATCGTCGAAGATACTTGGCTGGCGACGGTCCGGGAAAATAGAACACTGCTGGTTTATAAAGAGCCTAACTGCATGAGGTTAGGCTTTTTTGTTTATATATAATACATTTAAAGAAACAATAAAGCAGTGTTCTGCACACTAGCGTGTGCGTTTTGTTATCACAAAACATTTTCCCGGAACCGGCAAAATAAGCCTCCCTTTTTTATATTATAAGGAATGGAGGCTTGCGTAAATTAAGAACGGTGCAGGTTTATAAAAAGTTTATCCGCTTAATATAAAATTTAATGTTTTAATTAAAATATCTATATATTAATTAGAGATTATTTTGCAAATTCTTCATTGACAAATTAAAAGATTTAATTTTATATGTTTTAATTTAATAGAAAACAAAAAATTTAAATAGTCAAAATAGGTTTAGAAGATTTTTTATTAATAATTAAAAGTAAAAATTACATTTAAAAATCATTAGCGATTTAAAGATATAGATCTGCCTTTATAGAACACAAATTTTAATAATACATAGTATTACAAAATATATTTTTATTGAAACAAATAAAAAATGTTATAAGATATTAATAATAATTATAAAATTTAAATAATTTGATATATTATTTTTCTATTCCTAAAATATAATCACTAGAAACATTAAATATTTGAGTCATTCTTATCAATGAAGGTATATCTGGTAAACTTTTCCCTCTCTCCCATAAAGATATAGTATCTTGACTTGTATATAAAAGTTTCGCAAGTTCAGTTTGCGAAAGATTTTTTTCTTTTGATATTATTATTTGTTTTATGTATTGTAATTTGTTTTCAAATTTGCGTTTTGTTTTTTATACAAATTGTTAGAGAGCATAATATTAGAATAGAAGAATTAAAGGATAAAACAAAAAATAATTAATTTTAAATTTTTTAAAAGATAATATTTATATTTTAAATATTATAATTAATTTTGAAAAATAATTTTAGATTAAAATTTTTAATTATAAAAAATTTTTCTAATTATAAAATAAATTTTAATTTTTAACTTTTTCGACAAAAAATACTATAATATGCGAATATTTTCGCATATTATTTTATATATTATTAAAATTACTATTGACATATTAAATATTTTTGATATACTTGACAAGTATGATTTAAAAGGGGTTAAAATGAATAGATTATTAAATGTACAAAATAAATTTGGTCAATATGCTTTTGATGTATTTCAAAATAAAATTTTTAATTTCAATGGAATGGTTGGAGAATTTGATAAAAGGCAAATTGATATGCATTTACCATATCAAGGTTTAAATATTATAATAAATAATTATTATAAAGTTGATAGTGATGGAGATGAAAAATCAGCTCTTGTAAATAAACAACTTGTTGCTTCAACTTTTGCTATTGAATATGATAATGAAACAGAGAAGAAAAACAATTTTTCCACTATTTTAAATTATCCTATTTATTCAATAGATAAAAAGGGGAAAAGAGGAGATAATTCTTCCAGAATGTTAAAACTACCAGATTTAATTAGAGGTACGATTGTATATGATTATGTTTGTAAACATGTGGGCATTGCGTTAGAGAGAGGCAAAGGTAGATTAAAATATTTTAATCTTAAGGATAAAAATAGAAACGAACAAAAAGAAATTATAATAAGAAGATTTCAAAAATTACTTGAACAAGATTGTAGAGAAAAACTTGATGATGTTTTTTATAAAACACTTTTAGATGATGTATTTGGTAAAAAAGATTATGAATTTGAAAGGACATTAAAGAACAATATTGATTTAATTTTACAAAGTAAAGAAAAACAAAAAGAAGGAGAAGATAAATATCTTTATTTAAAGGAATGCTATTAAAAAATAATGCTTTTTGCATTATTTTTTTTAATTATAAACTTAAATTTTTACTTTATTTGACATAAAATAATTTTATATGTTATGCTTTTTATATAGGGGGATTCAATGTTTAATATATTTAAGAAAAAAGTCTTGAAAGAGAGGGAAGAAAAAGAGAAAATTGTTGAAAATAGCATTTTAGAATTTGGAAAAAATAAAAAAGATTTTGAAAATTTAAGATTTTTGTGTGAAAAAGATATGCAAAAAGTCAAAACTTTATATAAAAATAATGAAATAATGATAGAAGATGGATATATAACAAATGAAAACAAGTGTATAGAGGAATGTGATAATAATATTATAATTATTGATAAATGTCTAAATAATATAGAGAAACATCTAGTTGAAAATAAAAATATAAATTCATCTAAATTTGTTAAATATAATGAGGAACTTGAAAAAATTTTAATTACTTTAAGGGAGAATTTTAACAAAATTCAAGAGAGAAGAGAAAAAATACTTAATAATATTGAAAATGATAAAATTAATACCAAAGAAAAGAAATATAAAGATTAAACCATTCTAATAAATAATCTTTTTATTATATATTTTTGCTAATTTTTTATTTTTATATTAAATGATAAAAATGCTTTTTCATATCTACCTTATTGTCTTTAAAAACAATTCCCTCATTGATTAGAAGTTGGTATTGAGCATTCATTCCGCCAAAGGCAAAATTTGAGGATAAACTACCATCTGCAAAGACTATTCTATGACAAGGGATTAATTTAGGATTTGGGTTTTTGTGAAGAGCCCAACCTACCTGTCTTGCCATTGTTGGTGTTTTTAAATATTTTGCAATTTCTCCATAAGTGCAGACATAGCCTTTTGGAATTAATTTTACAGTATTATATACTTTTTCAAAAAAAGAGTTTTCCATAAATTTATTATAATCTATTAAAATTTTTTTGTCTATTAACTTTAAATATTATTAATGAATAAATAATATTATGAGCAAAAAAAAGTTGGATTTGACAGGTGCCGAACTTGTTTCTCTTGCAGGGAGTTTGGCAATTTGTTTTGCTGAAAAATATGATAAAGATGATTTAAGAAGACTTAGACTGTTTTTTTCTTCTATTGCATCAAATATAACTATTATAGAAATAGAAGGCATAAGCAGAACAAATGAAAAATAATTGTTTAGTAGATTTAAATAATAAAAGAATTTCTTAAATAAAAAATATTTTTTTTCATTACCAAAATTGAGAAAACAGTCATTGATTTTTTCTAAATCCCTCGTTTAAGCATTTTCTAAATCAAGATTGTTTTTAAGTCTACTTTTTCGATAACTATTATTAAAATTGTATTTTATTTTTTGTAATTTTTTTATTTATGAAAACAGCAAATTTTAGGTTTAGAATATTTTACACAATAGGCAAGCAATAATAGAGCCAAATGTAGCACAAATCAAAGCTATAGGGATAGCATATAATAATTTTTTTACTTTTGTTTGAGAGATATATACGGTTGTTACATAGAAAATAGTTTCGCTACAGCCAAGAATTACACAAGCACAGCGAGATATATAGGAATCTGCACCATATTGAACAAGCACATCGTTTAATAGTGCGTAACTTCCAGAACCTGTAAAAGGACGCAAAAGAACCAATTCAATAAGTTCTGTTGGAATACCTAGCGCATTAAAAATCGGCGACAAAAGGTAGGCAAGAAGTGAAGTGATTCCGCTTGCACGAAGAAGTGCTACCGCTATCATGATGGCGGCTATATATGGGAAAATATCAACAACAAGAGGAATAGATTTTTTAGCGCCTTTCACAAATGTTTCATATGTGTTTACTTTTTTATATTTGCTATAGCAAAAGAGCGCTATAAAAATTATAGGAATAATATAAGCGCTCATTTTTTTATCTCCTTTTTATTATGTTTGTATTTTTTTGATAATTTTTTATAAAAATATTTGTTACATAATTTAACTAGGCATATTCCAAGTATACAAGTACAAAATGTTGCTATTATTGTGGGCAAAATTATATCTGAAGGTGATGCAGAGCCAGCGGCAGCACGCAACCCTATAACTGTGCTTGGAAGAAGTTGTATAGATGTTGCGTTTATAACAATTAGCATAATCATAGCAGGTGTAGCCGTTCCGCTCCCGTCATCAAGTTTTTTCATAGCATTTATTCCCATAGGCGTGGCGGCATTCCCAAGTCCAAGCATATTTGCAGACATATTAAGAGCAATCATTTTTTCTGCTCCAGCGTCATCTATTTTAAATATTCTTTTTATAAGTGGGTGTAAAAGTTTTGCTAGTTTTTCACCTAGTCCGCTTGCTTCGACAAGTTCAAGAACACCAAGCCAAACAGCGTAGACTGCACAAAGTTCAATTGCTAGTGAAAGTGCCTCGCCTGAAGCGTCTATCATAACATTTAGAATATTTGACGGATCGCTCCAGATGAGAAAGCAAATAGAGCCTACAATCATTATAAACCAAATTTTATTCATGTTCTATTGTATTCCTTTTAAATTTGTTTTAGAAATAAGTTTTGTATAAATTATAAATTGCAAATTGAATAATAAGATTTAATTATCCTTTTAATGATATAAGAAAATATCTTTTATCAATTTGCTTTGCTTAATTGACATTTTTTTATAACTCATTTAAAATATTTAGGGGGAATTTATGTATATTGACACTCATGCACACCTAACAGATAAGATTTTTGAAGGTCAAATTAATGATATTTTAAGTGAAGCAAAACAATCAAAAGTTGAAAAAATAATTACTTCTGGCTTTGATTTGAATTCTTCTAAAGAGGCTTTAGATTTGGCAAAAAAATATGACAATATTTATTGTTCAATAGGTGTGTATCCTGAAAATATATATGATTATAATGAGCAAATTGAGAACCAGCTTAAAAAACTATCGCAGAACAAGAAAGTCGTTGCAATAGGAGAAATAGGTTTGCAGTATACAGAAAACATGCCAGAGCATGAAAAACAAAAGGAAGTGTTTTTAAGACAAATCAAACTTGCTAAAGATTGCAAACTCCCTGTAGTATTGCATTGTAGAGAAGCATATGGAGATATGATATCACTATTAAAAAAGAATAAAGATTTGTTAACATTTGGAGGAACTTTCCATTGTTTTAGCGGAAGTTATGAAATTGCAAAAGAAGCGATAAAACTAGGACTATATATTTCTGTAGGAGGAGTTTCAACTTTTAAAAATGCACAAAATGTAAAAAATATGTTAAAAAATATTCCATTAGAAAATATTATTTTAGAAACTGATTGTCCATATCTTATACCTCACCCTTATAGAGGGAAAGTTAATAAGCCTAGTTATATTCCTTTAATAGCCGAAAATCTTGCCATTATAAAAGGCTGTAATATAGAGCAAGTTGAAAATATAACAACTCAAAATGCAAACAATTTATTTAAAATATAAGGAGAGAAAATGTTAAATCATAATTTTAAAAAAAAATATGGGCAAAATTTCATATCTGATTTAAATCTAATTAATGCAATTGTCCAAGATGCAAAAGTTACAAAATTAGATGATGTTCTTGAAATAGGGGCAGGAGGAGGAAGTTTAACTCAAATTTTATCACAAAATGCCAAAAAAGTGATCAGTTATGAAATTGATAATGATTTAAAAGACCACCTTTTATCTTTAAACTTAAATAATACCACTTTTAAATTTGAAGATATTATGAAAGTTAGTATTGATGAAATAGAAAAAGATTTTATTAACAATTATAAGGTTGTAGCAAATCTTCCTTATTATATAACAACTCCTTTAATTTTTAAATTTTTAACAAATTCTAAAAAAATAACATCTTTGACAATAATGGTGCAAAAAGAGGTTGCAGAAAGAATAATCGCACAATGCGGGGACAAAGATTATGGCGTGTTATCTATCATGATTCAGTTTTACGGCAATGCCAAAATAACTAGATTAGTTTCTAGAAAAATGTTTTTCCCACAACCTAGTGTTGATTCGGCAGTAGTAAATATAGATATTAAAAATAATTTCTCAAATATTGATAGCCAAAAATTTTATAGGTTTATTCAAGGTTGTTTTTCGATGAGAAGAAAAACATTAAAAAACAACCTTTTACATAATTTTAATATTAATATTCATGAATTAGAAGGTTTGTTAGGTGCTAATGTTTTATCTAACAGAGCAGAGAATTTATCTCTTGAAAATTTTATTGAAATTTATAATATATTTTATAAATATTTATAGCCTATTTACACAAATTATTAAATAGGCATTATTTATTTTTATTTTGAAATTTTAAAAAATGCTTTTTATTTAAATTTTTAATTATATTTTTGTTGTAATTTGTATTTTTATTTGTTATAATGTAAATGATAATATTATATTTTTTATACATATTAATTAAAATTTATTAAAGGAGGGCTATATTGGAATCAATTTCATTATTGAATCTTGGATTTTTTGCAAAACTTGCAACCATTGTTGATATTCTTCCAAAGTTGATTTACTTTTTATACGCATGTATAGCATCAGCAGTAGATGCCCTTCAAGCACTTGTTAGAAAACTCGCCGGACTTGATGTCTATTATCAGTCAACAACTGGAGAAGCGATAACTAACACAGACCCATTAACTGAATTTGTTTATGGTATTTTAGGATTTGGGGATAGTGCACCCCTTTATGAAGCACTTAATACAGTCTTTTGGTCATTTGCTATTTTTGGTTTAATAATTTTAGTTGTGGCTACAATGGTGGCAATAATCAAATCTCATTATAGTGAAGATTCTGCGGGGACAAGCCCTTGGAAGTATATTTATCAATCAGGGAAAGCTATCTTTACTTTTGCTATAATTCCACTTGTTGTAATTATAGGTCTTCAAATTACAGCTTTTGTTTTAAGAACATTGGACAATATCACTGCAGGAGCAGGTTCGGCTGAAGAACTTTATTCCATGTTTGGGCGTTCGGTTGTAGAAGATCGTTTTGAACCAGTTATTATGTCAGGAACAGAAGAATACGATTCTGAGGGGAATGTAATAGGTGGTGAAGAAACATATGCATATTATGATTTCTTTGGAGCAGGAGCAGGAGCAAATTCAACAACCTTTAGTGGAATGCTCTTTAAAGCTGCAGCATATTCTTCTAGTAGAGTTAGAACTGGCGGATATAATTTAGATATTTTAACAAAATTTTTCACAGCAGGCGGTGAAGCAATTTTAGGGAACGATGCTTCTGATATTCCAGATAATGGTGATGAAAAAGAAAGACTTGAATACATAGCAGAGCAAATTGATTACCTTTTTGCAAATAATATTCATTTAAGTACAGATTATAGCTATTGGCAAGTAGTAGATGAAGCAAATGATGTGGCGCCTGTTTGGAGTGTTACTGATATAACTGGCTATGGGAAATCTGTCGTAGGTAGTTTTAGCAAATATGATGTTTCATTTGTTTGGATTTTCTATAATCTTTGGACATTTAATTATATTATAGGCTTTGTTGGCGTTTTCGTTACTTTCGGAATAATGATATCAATAATTTTAGGATTAATGAGCAGACTTATAAAAGGTGCGGCAATGTTTTTAGTTTATCCAGCACTTTTAGGGCTTGCCCCACTTGATAATTTCAATGCATTTAAAACATGGGGGAGAAACTTTATGCAACAACTCATGATGGCATTTGGCTCTATTTTAGGAATTAATTTATTGTTGTTGATTTTGCCTTATGTTCAAAGTATAAATTTCTTCAATATTGGAGTAATTGATGTAATGATTCAACTTGTAATGTTAGTATCTGGTTTATTAATGGCACAAGATTTTATTAGTATGGTCAATGGATTTGTTGGCGGAGCAGATGCGGGTACAGATGGCGGAAAATTAAAAGGAGCAATCGGTGGTAAACTTAAAGCTGGCATTAGACCAGCCGCAGCAATTGCAGGAACAGGCGTTAGAGTTGGTGTTGGAGCTGCAAAGGTTGGAATAGCAGCAGGCAAAGCATTACATTATAAAATTCATAGAAATTCAGCGGCGAGAAGGGCTAATAAAGAAGTATCAAAAAGAAAAGATTTAATGACAAATAGAAATAATATTACTAATTCAATGAATGCATTAAGAAGAAAAGCCGAAGACAATCATAAAGAAGATTTGAATTCGTATGAAGCAAAAAGAAAGGAAAAGTATTTAAAAAAAGGTTGGTCAGAAGAAGATGCTACCAATAAAGCAAAAGCCGATCGAAAGAAAAAGTTAGACGATTATGCGGCAAAAGATTCTCAATATGGTCCTAACAAAGGATATAGCGAATTTGCCGATTTGCAAGAAGCACTTGTAAAATCAGATAAAAAAATGAATAAGTCAAAACAGAAAGAAGCTAAAATTGCAGATAAATATGGTTTGGCAATGCAGACTAAAGAAGTTGAAGGTAAAGACGGACAAACAAGAAAAGTCAATACTGGATATGTTCGAACGGAAACCACAGATAAAAATTATAGTGATAAGAAAAAGAATATCGGAACTGAAGGTGCAGATATAGGTAAATCTATAGCAGATGGTTTTATAAAGACAATTAAAGGAGTTGGCAATTTATTTGGAATAGATAAAACAATTAAAAGTGCAAAAGAAGTTTTGGGAGAATCGTTATCTTCTAAAGGTGGAGTATTTGCTGATATAAAGAAGAAACAAGACGAAGATAAAGATAAAGAAGCTGCTAAAGCTAAAGAGAAAACTTCTGCTTCAAATGAGAGTAACCAAACCACATATCTTCAAGATATTGCAAATTCAATGAAAACATTTGTTAAAAATAGTCAAGATTTAAAAAGCTCATCACAAGCCACACTTAA
>CALVZG010000053.1 GCA_944372465.1 uncultured Clostridia bacterium | reverse complement strand
TTTTCAAAGGAATAATTTTTATAATAGTCTTTTAGTGCTTTAAAAAACTTTTTATCACCAACCATTTCATGAATTGCGTTAAAGAGAAGCAATCCTTTTGTATAAGTGCACTCAACATATTCAGGTTCAGTATTGAACTCATTTAATGCTCTATCCATACTGGTATCAACTTCTCCGAGTACATCTGTAAAAACTCTAACAAATGTTTTATAACTTAATGTTGAATTATTTATCATTTCGTCAAAATCTTCACCATATTCTTGATTTTCTTTAAAGAATAATAGAGTGCTATATTCTGCCAAGCCTTCATCTTGCCATGCATGATTATACTCGTCATTGCCTACTACACCATACCACCACTGATGTGCTATTTCATGAACTATTACATAGGCTAAATCTTCACTTGCAACTTCATCACTTATCAAAACTAAATTTGGATATTCCATTCCTCCGTGCACGAAATTTGATTTTACAATACTTAATTGACTATAAGGATATTTGCCAAACATTTCATTAAAGGTTGTCAGTGCGTCTGCACTTATGTTTAAACATTTTTCTATATTATCATCATTTACATAGCCGTAATAATTTATTATTATATCTCCGACTTTTACGCTTGAATGCTTAAATTTTTCGCTTAATACAAAACAAAAATCTCTTATTTTCTCTTCTTTTATAATTGATGTTGTCTTATTATCTTCATTTGAAGAGGATAAAAATTGACCTGACGAGGCTAGCATATATGAAAATGGGTATGATATTTTAACCTCATAATTTGCACATTCACTATAAAATGGATCTCCGTTTGAATGATATAGGTCAGTAATAAACCCTTTACCTTCTTCATACATACAAATTATTGGATAAAAGTTGCCAAAATTTATAGTATTATTCCCATAACCTAATCTATGGTTGATGTTTGCAAGTTGAACTTTATAATTAATATTAAAAGTTATGCTTTCATCTGGGAATAATTCAAATGGTAAATCTATTTTTAAGATGTTTTTGTCTTCCCCTTCTATTGTAAAATTTAATTCTTCTTCCCCGTAGGTTACACTTATTATTTCTATGTCGCCGTAACTTTTGCCATTTGGATATGCACTATCTTCATCACTTGATGAAACTACACTGTTTATTGCCCCTTCTCTAAAAGCATTTGGATATAAATGTAAATATAAATATGTGAACATATTATCATAGTTATTTATAAATGTTATCTCTTCTTCACCATTTAACACTTTTTCTTCGGCATTATAATTTAATTCCATTTTATATGTTGATAAAGGTTTTTCTTCTTTATCTAAAGAATTTAAACATAAAAATGTTACTATAGAAATAACAACCAAAAATAACAAAATTGTTGAGATTATTTTTACTTTTTTATTTAAAACTATTTTTTTCATGCTATAATATACTTGATAAATTTAAAAATAATTACCTGTTGCTTACAAAAATAATGTCGAAGTATTATAATATAAAATCAAATTACCTATTTAGTTAATTTGTGTATATTGTAAATATTGAAATCATTTGCTAAAAATATTTTTCTATGTTAAACTTATTTTGGAGATTAAAATGGCTTTTTGTAAATATTCAACTGAATTCATCGCAAGTTCTAAAACGGAAATTGATAATATTTTCTTAAATGATTATCTTCCTTTTGCTCAACCTCAATTTGTTGTAGTTTATATCTATGGTCTTTATTTGTGCAATAGTTCTTCTTTTGACAACTCCCTTGAAAACTTTGCTAAAACGCTTAATATGAGTGAAGAAGATGTCGTTGGGGCTTTTGAATATTGGGAAGAACAGGGACTTGTGCGTATTCTTAAAACTAATCCTATTCAAGTTACTTTTATCCCTCTTAAAAATGTTCTCACTGCAAATAAACTTTATAAACCTGATAAGTATGAAGTTTTTAATCAACAAGCAAATGAAATTTTTAAAGGTAAAAGAAGTATATCTAAACATGAATATGAAGAATATTACGACTTTTTAGAAAGATTTCATGTTGAACAAGAGGCTCTTCTTATGATTATGCAATACTGTGTGGAAACAAAAAAATCTGCTGTCGGTTATAACTATATCTTGACAGTTGCTAAAAATTGGGCTAATGAAGGGATAACCTCTACCGCACAAGTTGAAGAAAGACTGAAATCATTTGAAGACAAAAATCCTGATTTGTGTGAAATCTTTAATGCTATGGGAATAAAAAGAGCACCTTATGTTGAAGAAAGAGCTTTGTTAAATAAATGGATTAATGATTATGGTTTTAATCTTGATGTTATTTTACATGTTTGCAAAAACTTTAAGAAAAAATCAAGATTTTCTTTTGAAAAAGTTGATAATCAACTTACCAAATACTTTGAAATGCGTCTGCTTTCTATTATGGAAATTGATAATTTTGAAAAAGAAAAACAATTATTATACGAACTTGCTAAAGATATAAACAAAACTATTGGTGTATATTATGAAAATCTTGAAGGTGTTGTTGAAAATTATATCCTCAAATGGATAAACATGGGTTTTGACAAAAATTTACTTCTAGAAATTGCTAATTATTGCTTTAAAAACTCTATCAGAACTTTGCAAGGAATGGATAAAACTGTTTCTAAATTTTATAAACTTGGCATACTATCAATCAATGCTTTCAATGAATATATGGGACAAGTCATTGCTGATGACAACAAAATTAAAGAACTTCTTTCTATTATGTGTATTAATAGAAATGTAAGTTCGTATGATAGAAATAATTATAAAATTTGGATTGAAGAGTGGAAACTTAATGATGATATTATTAAATACGCCGCCTCTCTTGCTAAAAATAAAGATAACCCTATGAAATATCTCTCTAGAGTTCTTGCAGATTATAGAGATAAGGGAATTAAAACTTTAGATGAGGCTAAAAATAATCTACCTATTCAAGAGATTAATTCGTCCAAAAAAACTAATTTTGGTGGAAGAAGTTATACTAAAGGTGAATTAAATGCTCTATTCCAGTCCATTGACGAAATTGATGTTTAGGAGTATGTATGAAAACAAGTATTATTGAAAAAGCAAAAGTCGTAATTGACAAAAATAGATGGCAGGCTGAAAATCAAGCAATAAATAATAAAATAAAGGCTTTTGAAGATGAAAAATTTAAAACTCTTTATCAAGATTATATGGCAAAAATGATTGAAGCAAGTAAAAATAATGAAGTTTTATCGACTGATGTCAAAAATCTTAAAGAGGAATATCTAAAAAGATTAAAAGTATTAGGTATAAATTCCATTGAACCTGATTACACTTGCAAAAAATGTAATGATAGTGGTTTTGTTAATGGAAATTATTGCTCTTGTCTTATAAAAGAAGTTAACAACATTTTGAAAAAAGAAAGTGGGTTTGATAAATTTGAAAGTTTTGATGAGGTTAATTTTCAAGTGTTTAATAATGCTGAATATATGAAAAAACTATATCAAAAAATGCAAAAATGGTGTCATTCAAACTTCGATAAAAATATTATTTACATTGCCGGAGATACTGGTGTTGGTAAAACTCATCTTATAAAATGTATGGCAAATGAACTTATCAATCTTAATCATGTCGTGTTTTTTACTTCATCTTTTTCTATGCATCAAGATTTTGTTAAGAGTTATTCAACAAAAGATTTAGATGAAAAAAATGCTTTAATTGACAAATACCTTAATTGCGAATTTCTTTTTATTGATGATTTAGGTACTGAATTAAGACAATATAATATTACAATAAATTATCTTTATCAAGTTATCAATGAAAGAAAAATTAAAAAACTTCCTACAATTATAACTTCAAATCTTAATCTTGATGAGATTAAAGATTATTATGATGAAAGAATTTCTAGTAGAATTATAGATAAATCATCATCAATTTGTGTCTATATTAATGGTGAAGATATTAGATTAAAAAATATTAAAAAATAGTTCGTTTTATCAAAATTGTGTTTAATGGTTTATTTATTTTTAATTTTTAAATTATTTTTTTGACTAATATTTAAAAAATTGCGTAAATTTTTTACGCAATTTTATTATTTATTTTAAATTATCTTGATAAAAACCTCTTAAAAACTTTTATATTTTTCATTTGAAAATCATAATTACTTTCATTTCCATGACCACTGTAAACTTTATCAAATTTTAGATTTTCAAGTTTACAAAGACTTTCAAACATTTGTTTCTTATCTGAATATTTTAAATCTGTGCGTCCTATCCCATTTTCAAAAAGCACATCGCCTGCAAACATCATATTGTCAATTATATAGCACTCACTGCATATTGAATGTCCTGCACAACTATAACAATTTATTTCAAAATTCCCTAATTTTATTTGCTTATCATTTTCTATAAATTCAAATTTTGAAAAATCATTTATTGTTGAATAATCCTCACTATAAATTGCTATTTTATCGGTTAATGTTGTTTCTATATTTTTATTTGCATAAATTTTACAATTAAATTCTTTTGCATATTCTAAACAAAAACATGAATGGTCATAATGGCCGTGAGTAAGCAAAATGCCTACAACTTCATGTCCCCCGACCGCTTTTTTAACATCTTCTAATTTTGCTCCACAATCTATTATTAATGCTTGACCTAATTTACATAAAACATAAACTTGAGCGTCTAAATATTCCCCTTGTAACTTTTTTACTTCCATTCTTTCACCCTATTAAAATCGGATTTATTATAACACTTTTTCATATTTTGTAAAACTTTTTTAAAATAAATATTACTTTATCTCGTATAATACTTTTAAATAAAAAAATCAAACCTTATGTTTGACTTTTTAATTTTGGCAGGGGTGGTAGGAATCGAACCCACCTCAGGAGTTTTGGAGACTCTTATTCTACCGATGAACTACACCCCTAAACTTAACTTTATCTTATTTTTAAAAAAAATTTTTTTATACTTCTATATAATACTATAACTTATTGATTTAGTCAATAAATTTAGCAAATTTTATAATTTTTATATAATTTTTTTATTTTATAATTTTTTATGCTATACTTTTATTGTGAGGTTTTCATGAATATAGGTATAGATATAGATGGTGTTATTTGCAATCTAAATAGTTATGTTAGAAAATATTTCAAAAAGTATTTAAAAAAAAATAATATACCTTTTAAATTAAAAAAATATAAAGAGTGCTTTAATCAACAATATAATGTTCCATTAGAAACTGAAAATGATTTTTGGAAACAATACATTTTTCATTATGCAAAAAAATCTGTAATGATGAATCATTCAAGTTTTTATATTAATAAATTGCACAAAGATGGTCATAAAATTATCATTATTACTTCTAGGTTATATTCATCATACAATAATGATTTAAGCAAACAAATGAGAGAAAAAATAAAAAAATGGCTGGATAAAAACAAAATTTATTATGATGATATTTCTTTTTCAAATGAAACTGTAGGAAAAAAAGATTATATAATAAAACACAAAATTGATGTTATGATAGATGATTCTCTTAGAAATATAAATGAACTTTGCAAAATTGTCCCTGTCATCATCTTTAAAAATCCTTCAAATAAAAATGCAAAATCTAAAAACAAAATTATGGCTAATGGTTGGAAAGATATCTATAAAATTATTTCAAAATTAAATAAATCAAAAAATTTATAAACTAATTTAAATGCTTTTAAAATAAAAAATATTGAAATTTATTTATGTACTTTTCAATATTTAAAAACCTAATGAAATTAATAATGCCTTATTTACTTCTCTCATTTTGTCTGGCGATAATGTTGTAACTTTTTCTTGCAGACGCCTTTTGTCAAGAGTTCTTATCTGCTCTAATAATGCTACAGAATTTTTGGGTAAATTATACCGTTCTGCAGGAAGTTCTATATGTGTTGGAAGTTTTGCTTTGCCTAGTTGACTTGTTATTGCTGATACTATCACTGTTGGTGAATACTTATTTCCAACATCATTTTGTATTATTAAAACAGGACGAACACCACCCTGTTCACTTCCTATAACAGGGCTAAGATCGGCGTAATAAATTTCTCCTCTTTTTATTTGTCCGTCCATTTGTTTCCTTTTTCCAATAATCTATTAAATCGGCTTTTTCTAAAGGCAAAAGTTCTTTTTGAGTCTTTTTTGATATCTCTAGAAAAACTTTTTCGTCCTCTACTAACATATTATGCTCTTGCTCTTCAAAATTTGCCTGCAAAACTTGAGAAATTAAGTCATCTTTTGTCTGCTGTCTTTTCTTAATTTCTTTTTCAAGATGTTTTTTTAATTTATATCTTTCAAACATGATTATCTCCTATTTTATTTGCTTTTAAACTTTTTATTTTATTTTGATTTAAAATTTGTTTATTATGCAATATTAATTAAGTTTTAAAATTTACTCAATTTTTTATGTTAAAAATGTTTTGTTTTATGCTATAATTTAAAAGGAGTCGTTATGAAAAAAGATTTAAAATTAGAAGAAAGTATTTACCTTAAAAGTAAAGAAAGGCTTGACAAGGAAAATCAAGAAAGAAAAACTTATTGTGATTATACAGGTCAAAAATTTCAACCTGCTTGCAAGTATTATATTTTAACCTCTGGTGATAAAGAAATAAATTTAGATTCACTTGAACCAATGGATATTATGGTCTTCTGTTTAAATCATAAAAATACAAATATCTTAAAATATTGTTCAAAAAAACAAAATATTCAATCTTTTTCACAGTTAAAAGAACTTTATTCATTAAAACCATATTTGAATGATTATGATATAATCAAATTATATTTTGATGTATTAACACAACTTGGAGAAGAAAAAATGATTGAAAAAGCACTTAAACATTTTGATAATTTTAATATTGCTAATAAATATTCATTAAATGAATTGATTGATGAACTTGCAAATAAAGAAAAAATAGAAGAAACTGAAAGAGAATAAACATAAAATAAGCAACATCTGTTTTTGGGTGTACCCATTTAATAATGTTGCTTATTTTTTAATTTATTTTATTGTATAATTGCTATTGCTGTCGCCATTTGGGGTGTATGAGAAAGAGATATCTCGATTTTCTTATCAGCATAATTTTTGTTATATTTTTCTAATGCTTTTCCGTGCAAAATTACGGTTGGCTTTCCACTATCTTCATGCGTTAATTCAATATCTTTAAATAAAACTCCACTATTTTTGCCCATTTCAAGTGCTTTCATTACTGCTTCCTTTACACAAAATAATGCACCTATTCTTTGATGACGAAGACTTTCGCAAAAAGATTTTTTTACATATTCAATTTCTTTTTCATTTGCTATCTTTTGCAAAAATTCATCACTTGTATCAACTCTTTCTATATCTATTATATCAATTCCTATCATTTTGAATTGCCTCCCATACATTAGATATTAAACCATAATCATAGCCTTTGCCTGCGAAGTGGTTATAAAATTTTTGTTTATTTTTTATGTCAAATTCACGATTTTTCATGTATTTTTGTGCTAAATTTAATAAATTTTCCTTTTCTTGATTATCGTCAATCAAATTTTGCATTTTTTCATTAATTATGTTTTCTTTTATTCCTTTTGATAAAAGATCATATTTTAATTTACGCTTACTTTTAATGTTTGAATATGAATTAATAAAATTTTCGCAAAATGCTTCATCATCTATATAACCATACTCTTTTAATTTTTCACATGCTTTATCAATACATCTTTTAGGATATCCTTTCTCCAAAAGATAATCTCTTAACATTTTTTCACTTTTCATGCTTTTTTCAAGTAAACTAAGCCCTCTATTAAAACAAGCATAATCACCGTTTTCAATTTTTAATGTTTCAAAAAATTCATCATCGAAAGACTGTCCTGTTTTTAAACAATGTCGTGCAAGAATTTCTGCTTCATAAACGCCAAAAAATTCATTGTCAAGATAAAGATTGTATCTAAACCCTTTCCCTATCTTTTTTATTTCTGTTATAGTTTTCATACTTATATTATACAAAATAAAAAATAAAACAAAAAACATTTTTTGTTTTTTATTTTATTTTAATTAATTTTTGTTTATTTGTAAAACTCATTATCATTAAAATTAAATTATTTGAAAAGTTCTGATGTTACTTTTGCGTATATTCGGATAAGTCCTCCCGCTCCAAGTTTTATCCCTCCAAAATATCTAACTACAAAAACACAAATATCAAAAGCATCTTTCTTTTGAAGAACTGATAATATAGGGCGTCCTGCTGTTCCACTTGGTTCTCCATTATCATCTACTTTCTCATAGAAAGGAGATTTCAGTCTACATGCCCAGCATATATGAGTTGCTTTTTTGTGCTGTTGTTTTAAAAAAGCAAGTGCGTTTTTTATTTCACTATCATTTTTACATTCTAAAAGATATCCATAAAACTTTGATTTCTTCTCTATTATTTCTACTGTTTTAGAAAAATTCATAGTTTTTATCCTTTCATCTTTATATTTTTTGTAGAATTATTATAATTTTTAGTTTCTTTATAACACAAATTCTCATTAAAAATAAATTTAATATTATTTTTGTTTACTATTTAAAAATAAAAACTTTTTTAATTGACACTTATTTTAACACAACCTTAATAAAATTCTTTTTGCCTTTCTTTAATAAAATAGAATTATTATCAAAATCTTCCTCTGTTATTTTTAATGCAATATCACTTACTTTTTCTCCTTTTACCGATATTGCTCCTCCTTGTATTAATCTTCTTGCTTCACTTTTTGTTGGGGCAAGTTTTGTTTCAAAAAGTAAATCGCAAATTGATATTCCATCTTTAATATTGTCTTTTATTAACTCAAAAATAGGTGCATCATCGCCACCTTGAGCAAATAAATTTTCACTCATATCTCTTGCTTTAATTGCGTCTTCTTCTCCTCGAACAAATTTAGTGATTTCAAAGCATAACAATTTTTTTGCTTTTACTATATCTTCCTTGATAAGTGACTTTACTTTATCCATAGGTTCATCAGTAAAAAGTGCAAACATCATTTCTACGCAAGAATCAGGTGTTTGATATATACCTTGATAAAAATCGTATGCAGATATTTTATTCTTATCAATCCATATTGCACCTTTTTCAGTCTTGCCCATCTTTTTGCCCTCTGGTGTCAAAAGAAGTGGGTTTGTTGCTCCAACCATATTACGCTCTTTGCCATCAGCAAAACTTAATTTTCTTGCAAGTTTTACTCCTGCGGCAATGTTTCCCCATTGGTCTGCTCCACCCCATTCAAGTGAGCATCCATATTTTTCATTTAGATGTACAAAATCATATGCTTGCATTGGCATATATCCCATTTCAAAGAAAGTAAGCCCTCCCTCTTTTAAACGATTATCATAAATTTCACTTGAAAGCATTTCATTGACATTAAAATATTGTCCAATATCTCTCATAAAATCAATGTATGTTAAATTTTTAAACCAATCATAATTGTTGACTATTTCTGCTTTGTTTTCTCCTTCAAAATCAAGGAAAACCTTTAATGTATCCTTAATCTTATCAATGTTATCTTGAATTTGCTCTTTTGTCATAATTTTACGAATTTCAGACCTTCCAGATGGATCACCTATACAGGCTGTTGCACCACCCATCAATAGATATACTTTATGTCCTGCTTTTTGAAAGCGTCTTAAAATAACATAAGGTACACAATGCCCTATATGCAAACTGTCAGCAGTTGGGTCAGTGCCTTCATAAAGAGCTATTGGCTTGCCACTTTCCAACATTTTTTTAAGAGTCTCTTCATCTGTACATTGATATAAAAGCCCTCTTCCCTTTAATTCATTAAATAAATTTGTATCAATTTTCATCTTATTTATCTCCTTTTATGAATTTTTACTTTTATATTAATAAAAGCACACTGTCATTATTAGGACGAGCGTGCCGTGGTACCACCTAATTTCATGTAGAAAATCATAATGTTAATAAAATAACTTTCTATTTAAATTTTTTTAAAATTATTTAATACAAACAATTATTAGTATATGATTTTGCTACAACTTATTAATCTCTTTCGCAAGATATACGCAAAACTTGAAATAATTGTAATTGGTTTTATAATCTCATTCAGGCTCGCACCTCCCGCCCTATCTCTTTATGAATATTTATAAAACTACTTTGATTACTCCGCCATTTTGGTTAAATTGTAAATTATTTACAAAAAAGTAATAATTCATGGTTATTATATAAGTTAAATTAAAATTTGTCAACTTTTTTTTAGTTTTTATCCTATGAAAGCATCTTGAAATTGCAAAAATACTTTATCGAAGAAATTTATTTGCGAAAGATAAAGCTTTTATAAGCTTTCAACAAATTTTTCAAGAAAATTTGTTGAAATTTTTATATTATAAAAATTTTCTTTCGCAAATATTATAGAAATTCACCATTAACTTGCTAATAAAAATATCTAATAATTATTTTGAAAATCATTCTATTTTTCTTATAATAAAACTATAAATAAAAAACGGAGGTAATTTTGATGAGTTGTCCTATAAATATGAAAGGATTTGGACCTTCTCCTATTCCAGAAGAGGCAAATTGGGTTCAATTAAAAGATATAAAACAAGTTTCTGGATTTTCTCATGGTTGTGGAAAGTGCGCTCCACAGCAAGGTACTTGTAAACTTACTTTAAATGTTAAAAATGGTATTATAAAGGAAGCACTTGTTGAAACAATAGGTTGCAGTGGTATGACACACTCGGCGGCCATGGCTGCAGAGATACTACCCGGTAAAACATTATTAGAAGCACTTAACACTGACCTTGTATGTGATGCTATTAATGACGCTATGAAAAATATATTTCTTCAATTAGTTTATGGAAGAAGCCAATCTGCCTTTTCTGAAAATGGACTTGCCGAAGGTTCTGCTCTTGAAGACCTTGGTAAAACTCTTTCAAGCAATGTTGGTACAATATATTCACAAGATGGTAAAGGCACGAGATATCTCAATTTAGCAGAAGGTTACATTACAAAAGAAGGACTCGATGAAAATGGTGAAATTATTGGTTATGAATATGTTGCTATAGGTTCGCTTATGAAATCTTTGCGAGAAGGGATAGATGCAAAAGAGGCTATTAAAAATGCAACAAAAACTTATGGTAGATTTAATGAAGCAATCACTTTTATTGACCCAAGGAGGGACAACTTATGAAATTAACTAAAAAGCAAACTAATATTGAAGAAACTTTAAAAAAATATAATATAAATAATCTTAATGAAGCTAAAGAAATTTGTTTAAATGCTGGCATAAATGTTGAAAGTATTGTTAAAAGTATTCAACCAATTTGCTTTGATAATGCTGTTAAAGCATATGAATTAGGAGTGGCCATCGCATTAAAAACAAACACTAAAAAGGCTTGTGATGTTGCACTTAAACTTGGTGAAGGTCTTCAAGCGTATTGTATAAAAGGTTCTGTTGCTGACAATCGTCAAATCGGGATAGGACATGGAAAACTTGCTAGCATGCTTTTAAAAGAAGAAACTAAAAGTTTTTGCTTCCTTGCTGGTCATGAAAGTTTTGCTGCAGCGGAAGGGGCTATTGGTATTGTTACTTCTGCAAATAAAGTTAGAAAAACTCCCCTTAATGTAATTTTAAACGGACTTGGAAAAGATGCCGCTTATATAATCTCTAGAATTAATGGTTTTACTTTTGTAAACACTTCTTATGACCATAAAACTGGGCAACTGCAAATTCTTAACAGCAAGTCTTTTTCATCAGGCGAAAAGGCAAAAGTTAAAGTTTATGGTGCTTATGATGTCCCTGAAGGTGTTGCTATAATGCAATACGAAAAAGTTGATGTTTCTATAACAGGCAATTCTACAAATCCTATGCGTTTTCAACACCCTGTTGCTGGTATTTATAAGAAATGGTGTTACGAAAATGGTCATGAATACTTTTCTGTTGCTTCTGGTGGCGGAACTGGAAGAACACTTCACCCTGATAACATGAGGTGTGGCCCTGCAAGTTACGGGCTTACTGATACTATGGGAAGAATGCATTGTGATGCACAATTTGCAGGTTCTTCTTCTGTTCCTGCTCATGTTGAAATGATGGGATTTATTGGTATGGGGAATAATCCGATAGTAGGGGCAACTGTTGCTCTTGCAGTTGCTGTTGAAACTAGAAAATAAATTATTTTGTTATTATAAAAAAACATCTACTTTTGTCTGTAGATGTTTTTATTTGTCATTTTTATTATTCATTTTCTCTATCTTCGTCAGTTTGTTGACAATTATAGATATTTTTTGCTTCAATAGGTCTTAACTTTGATATGTCAAATGCAAAAAATCCACTTTGCACTAAACTTTCATAACTTCCATCATAAAATATGCCAACCTCTTCAAATTGTTGTTTTAAATTGTTTTTTGCTTCCTCTATATATTCTTGAATTCCTTTCGCATCACTTAATAAATGTTTATCAATATAATAATCATAGCCATTTTTAAAATAATTACATAAAAATTTTATTAAATGTAAAAAATAATTTTCATTATTTTTTATCATATACAATCTATATCGAATACTTAAATCCTTATCATAAACATATTTATTTGACTTTAAAGGGTCATTTCTTTTTACAGAAAATAATGAAAATGAATAATTTCTTGGATAATATTTATTTTTTGTATTATTACTATTTGGATTTAAACAAAAAATTATGTCCCCGTTTAAACTGTATTCAAGTTTATATTTCAATACTTTCTCTCCATCTACAGTTTCCCTTGCAAATCTTATTTTCCCTTCGTTTTCTATATTTATAATTTCTTGATTTAAGATTTCATACATTTCTTCTTTACTTATCTTTTTTATAGGAAATAAGTCTAATTTATTTGAAAGTGTATCTTTGACTTTTCTTAATTTGTCATATGATATACTACTTTCATATTCTACTTCTTCCTGTTCCCCATCTTCATATAACATTTCTTCTGCTAATTTATTTTGAATTGATGAATATGTTTTATTATCAATACAACCTGCATAATTAAATATTCTTTGTGGGGAAATTGCCTTTAATAATGGAATTGCATAATTTTCTATATTATTAATATTACCTATATAAACACCATCAACTCTATATTTATCAGTCAATGGAACGCAATAGTATATTGTATTGCTTGAGTTTCTTCCTAAAATTACTACTGGGCGCTTTCCTCCAAACTCATCTCCAACAACAGGATTTAAATCTGCAAAATAAATATCTTTTATTTTAATTTTTCTATCTTTATAATAATATGGATTTTCTAAAGTCCTAAAAGTTACATGATTGTCAAATTTTATCTGTCCATTATTTGCGACTAAACTTATTTTAGAATCTGATTTTATCAATCCATTCCAATCACTAAAATTAATATTATAAATTGATTTTTTAATGTTTTCTTCAATCGTTTTTGCCGAATCCTCTGCTAAATTATCAAAATTCTCTTTTATTTTTTCTAATTCAGGATATTTATGTACAATTAAGTCGACAATTGCTTTTTTCACTTCAAATTCAAGTGTTTTATTTACACAATTTACTTTCAAATCATTGTCAAATAAACTTATTCTTATAAAATCATTTGTATATAAGTCTTGAATTTTTAATATTAGTTTACTATAATCATTCTCTTTTATATCATAACTAATTATTTTATACCCTTTCCTTAATGATTTTTTTAATGCTTCCTTTAAATCTTTTTCATTTAAGCATATTTTAAGTTCCATTTTACACCTCTTTTTTTTATTATAACATCTTTTTATAAGTTTATCAATAGGGAATTTTTATATTTTCATTTACTTTTATTGACCTTTAAGTTTAATTAAGATATAATTATGCTATGATACAAATAAGAAAAAGTTGGTTTGAATTACTTAAAGATGAATTTCAAAAAGAATATTTTAAAAATCTTCAAAATTTTTTAAAAACTGAATATGCTAACTATGAAATTTATCCTTGTGAACAAAATATTTTTAATGCACTTAATCATGTCCCTTTAAATAAAATTAAGGTTGTAATAATTGGACAAGACCCTTATCATGAGCCAAATCAAGCACAAGGATTATCTTTTTCCGTCCCAGAAAATGTTGATATACCTCCTTCTCTTGTAAATATTATGAAAGAAATTGAAGATGATTTACACATAAAATGCTACAAAAACGGCAACTTAGAAAGATGGGCAAATCAAGGTGTATTACTTTTAAATACTGTTTTGACTGTTCGGCGAGGATTGGCAAATTCTCATAAAGATAAAGGTTGGGAAATTCTCACTAGAAAAATTATAGAAATTATTGGTAAAAGAAAAGAACCTGCAGTCTTTATGCTTTGGGGTTCTTATGCGCAAAGTTTTGAAAATCTCATTGATAAGCAACATTTAGTTTTGAAAGCCCCTCATCCTAGCCCCCTCTCTGCTTATAGAGGTTTCTTTGGCTGTAAACATTTTTCAAAATGCAATGATTTTTTAACAAAAAATGGTCAAACTCCTATTGATTGGAGATAATTGGCATAAATATATTATAATTTTAAAAATTACACAAAAAATTTTAATTTAAAATATATTTTTTTAGCATATTTTTTAATTTAAAATATATTTTTTAGCACTTTTTAATTTAAAACATATTTTTTCAATATACATATTATAAAAAACGCAAACATTACTTGTTTGCGTTTATATTTTTAGTGAAAATTTATTTTGTCTTTCAATTATTCAGCATCAACAGTTTCGTCATCTGCACCATTAGTATTTAAACTATCAATTGCTTCTTGAAGATTTTTTATATTTTCTTTTATTTCTACATTTTGAGAAGACAAAAGATTGAAAATTTTTTCAAGAAGAGGATATCTTTCCTTATTCTTTTCCATAACTTCTTCACAATGTTGAACTGAAAGTTTTAATCCATCATAAAGGTCAAGATCTTCTGCAAGTTTTTTTGCCTTTTCTTCATCTAAATCTGCATAGTTGTTTACTCCATAAAGTACTGTCTGTTGTTTTACAACTAAAGCTTCTTTTCTTTGTAATTTTCGTTTGTCGCTTTCTAAAGTTCTTTTTATTCTTCTTAATGGAATAAATTCTTTCTTGCATGTACGAAGTTCTTTTTCATTTGCTTTTAATTTATCTTGTTCTTCTGCTAATTTATTTTTTAATTCGTCAATAGTCATTGTAGATGCAAGTGTGTTTACATCTTCTTTTTTGTCATTATTTGTATTTTCTTCATTTGCGTCAGTGTTATCGTCTTGTTGTTCTTCTTGGTTTGTTTCTGTTGCTTCTTGATTTTCTTCTACATTTTCTTCGTTATCTTCATTTTCTTCTGATTCTTCGTTTTCGTTAGTAAGATCAACTGTATCTTCTTCCTCGCTTTCCTCTTCGTCCTCTTCATCCTCGTCTTGAGCATTTTGCATTCTTGCAAGTCTTTCTAGAAGTTCCATACGGCGTTGTCTTATATAGTCTGTAGTATCATTATCCTCTTCATTCTCTTCTTGCTCTTCTGATTCATTTTCTTCAGTTGTTTCTTCTGCTGAATCCTCTGATTCGCTATCTTCTGCAGTTTCTTCACTAACTTCTTCGTTTTCGTCTTGTTCTTTGTTTTCTTCGTTTGATTCTGCTTCAGGGTTATAATCCTCAACTACTGCACCACTATTTGCATCATTATAAAGGATTGTTGCAATCTCTGGGTCTTTTTTTAATTCATCTGCTTTCTCTAAAGCATCAATTCTCTTCTTTAATTCATCTGTTTCTGATTGTTGTTTCTTTTTTATTGCTTCTGCATCTTTATTTTTGTATGACAAACTCATGAAAAGGTCGCCCATAAAATAAAGAAGAAAGCCTCCTGCTACAATAATTCCAAGAACAACAACTACAATAATAATTACCGAACTCATAATTTTCACTTCCTTTTTTCTTATTTTGGCATCAATTTTTGACCTTTGTTTTGGTGGAGACGGCGGGAATTGAACCCGCTTCCGAAAAACTTGTTTAAAACTTTTCTACATGTTTAGTTTATGTTATTTTTTCATTATTAATCTCTACATAAACAAAATTAATTAATAACTAGTCTTTTAAGTTATAAATAGAACCAAGACTTTTTCTATTTACAGAGCGCCTCTTTTTTAACCCTTACAACAACTTGGCGAAATTGTTATGAGAGTTGGTCGAAATCTTCAACCGATTTTAATTCGTTAAGCTGCACAAGCTAGGCTTGCTGTGCCCATACGAGTTACATTATTATTTGCGTTTGTTTTTGTTTGTCTTTTTTAGGTGTAGACTCACCACATGCTTTACATTTTAACCAATGCTCCCCGTCGAAACCAATAACGCCCCCAATTTAATGGGTTAGTGGTTTTTTAGCACTCGGTCAAGGTCCCTACGAATTGCCTTTTCCTTAAGAACCTCTCTCTTATCATAAAGTTTCTTCCCTTTTGCAAGACCTATTTCGACTTTGACTTTACCCTTATTCATATATACCTTTGTGGCAACTATTGAATAACCTTTTTCTAAAGTCTTTTTTCTAAGCCATTCGATTTCCTCTTTATGTAAGAGCAACTTTCTTGTTCGCTTAGTTTCGCTATCAGATTGGCTTGAACTTTCAGTAGGTGCAATATAACAATTTTTTAAATAAGCCTCGCCATCTTTTACAATAACATAACTATCGCTTAAGCTTATTTTCCCGCTTGCTACTGATTTAATCTCGCCACCCTTTAACTCTATACCAGCTTCAAGTAAGTTTGAAACGAAGAAATTATGATAAACTTTTTTATTATTTGTTAGTATCTTCATCTCGCCTCCTATTATATCACTGATTTTGTTGTTTTTCAATACCCTAATTAAAAAAAGTTGTTAAAATATCAATTTTTTTATGTTTTTTTGATAAAAAAGCCTTAAAATTTATGATTTTTCTATTTATTTTTACATTTTATCACAATTTTTTACTTTATACAGTCTTTTTAATTAAAGCATTATATATTTATTATATACATTTTTAATAATTGTGCATAATATTTTTGTAAATTAATTAGACTTATTTCCCCCTTTTTATTTTAACAAAGCGAAAATGTCTTTTGAAAAAATATCTTTTTCGAAGAATGAAGTTTGAACTTTAATAAAAGCACGGAATTTTCGTTTGTAAACGAAAAAAGGGGTTGTCATAACAACCCCTTAAATTTTGAAAGAACCTTTCAAAATTTCTTCCGTGCATAAAATCATTTTTTCTAATATTTTAAATCTATTTAATGAAACTTACAAATTCAAAATCTATCTTTCTAGTAAATATATTTGAAGCAACTAACTTTACTTTAATCTTATCTCCTACAGAAAAAGACATTTTTTGCCCTTTTAATTTTAATTGCTTTTCAAATAATAAGAAACCTTGATCGGGCAAATCTTCTACTTTTATCAAACCTTCTACAGTATTTGGTAATTCAACAAAAACTCCAAAATTTGTAACCGAAGAAATTACCCCTTCAAATTCTTCGCCTATTTTATCACGCATGAAATAGGCTTTCCACAAATCATCAACTTCTCTTTCACATTTATCAGCATTCTTCTCTGTAAGGCTTGATTGCTCTCCTGCTTCAAAAGTAAAATTATCAAGTTCTTCTTTTCTTGTTTCACTTAAATTTCCTTTATGAAGCACTTCTTTAATTATTCTATGAATAGTAAGGTCAGGATAACGCCTTATAGGAGAAGTAAAATGGCAATAGTACTTAAGTGCTAGACCAAAGTGTCCTAAACATTGATTTGTATATCTTGCTTTTTGCATAGACCTTAAAATAACTTTGTTTACAGTTTCAGTGTATGATTGACCACTACATAATTTAATTAAATCTTGATAATAATCTGGAGTAATATTTTGTGGTATTTGTGGTACTTTTATCCCCAAACCTTTTAGATATTCACAAACATTTATAACCTTTTCTTTTCTTGGACTTTCATGTACACGATATAAAAATGGTATTTCTTTATCACAATATTCCTTTGCTACAGTTTGATTTGCTAAAACCATAAAATCTTCTATTAATCTATGTGCATCATTTCGCTCTCGTTTTTCAAATCCATTTACCATTCCTTTTTCATCAAATGTAAATTGAACTTCTGGAATTTCAAAATCAAGTGAACCATCTTGAATTTTTTTCTCTTGAATTTTTTTTGAAATTTTATACATTAAAAGAAGTTCATCTTTTACACTTTCTGTTTTCTCATCGGCCTGTTCACCACACAAAACTTTATACACATTTGTATAATTTAATCTTGCACAACTTTTTATTACACTTTCACATATTTCATGTTTTTTTACATTTCCATCTTCATCTAAAGTCATTATGCAAGATAAAGTTAGTCTTTCTTCATTTTCATTGAGAGAGCATATCCCATTAGATAATTCTTTTGGCAACATTGGCAATACTGAAGTTGGAAAGTAAACACTAGTGCCTCTATTAAAAGCCTCTCCATCTAAAAGACTGTCATATTTAACATATTCACCTACATCTGCAATATGGACGCCTAAAATATAGCCATCTTCTATCTTCTCCATTGATACGGCATCATCTAAATCTTTGGCATCTTCTCCATCTATTGTAAATATTACCTTGTCAGTCAAATCAAGTCTACCCACTTTCTGCTCTGCAGTAATATGTTGATTTATATTTTGTGCTTCTTTTAAGACATCTTCTGGAAATGTTTCATATAGTTGATGGTCGCGTATTATTGCAAGTTCACAAGCCTTTACATCATCTCTCTTGCCTAATATTTCTTTGACTATTCCCGTTATTTTCTCATTATGTCTTGTAAGAGAAATAACTGCTCTATCTTCTGCTTCAACTTTTAACCCACCTTTTATCAATAAAACTTTAAAAGGTATGCGTGTGTTATCAGGCTCTACAAAATAATTTGAACCTTTTTTCTCTACTATTCCTGTTATTAAATTTATAGGTTTATAAATTTTTACAACTTCACCATCACATTCATCGCCATTTTTTGATAATATTTTTACTATTATTTTATCTCCATCTATTGCACCTTTTTGCATATTTGCAGGAATAAATATGTCTTCTTTATCTGAATTATCTATTTGACAAAAACCAAAGCCTTTCGCATTTCCTATAAAAGTTCCTTTTACATAATTTTCTGAAGGAACTACTATATATTTCCCTTTTCGCTCTTCAAATATTTGACCATCTTTGATTAAATTATTAAATGTTTTTTTTATTTCTTCAATATTAATTTTATAAGTATCTGATATAAAACAAAAAAGATTGTTCAGCTTTTTGTACGCCAAACTATCTTTTTCTAATAAGTCTATAATAATTTTTTTTGTCTGCATTTATTTAACACCTATAAAAATTTCACTTACAAAGAAAAGTATTATGCAAATAAAGATTATTATTCCCATTGCTATTGTAATTCTCTTTAATATGCTATCTCTTGAAGCACCTTTATTTTGTGAATAATAACTCTCTTGGCTTGCTCCAGTAAAAGCATCTAGACTTTTTGATGAGTCATTTGCTTGCATAAGTGTTGTGATTATCATTACTATTGCACAAGCAATAATTATACCAAACATTACATATCTAAATATTGGCAAAAAACTTGCCCAAAAATCACTTACAAGTGCGTCATCTAGTAACATTGAAACATTAAACATATTTTACTCCTTATCTATAATTTTTATAAAATTGTGCAAAACCAAATAGTAAACAAAACAAATATAATCAATAAAAAAATCTCAAACCATTTAATTTTAAATTTTGTTTTGTTTATTGATGCTTTTAGGATATCCTGCAATAAATAAAGCGATATTGCGGCAAAAACTACAATTAATATTGTAATCCATGTCGAACCTAATCCATCATGTATTGTTCTGCCCCAATCATCAAACCAATTACATAATAAACTTTTCATTTCTTCCTCACACATTTAGTATATCATACTTTTTATTTTATTTCAATAATCTGATTAAAAAACGAGGCATAATTACCTCTATATTATAAACATTTTTAAAATTAAGTCAAACATTTAATGATATTTTTTTACGAAAATAAAAAATGTCCTATTAAGGACATCTTTTTTATTAAATGTTTAATAATCTCATTATTCGGCCATTTAATATCATTAAGATAAGGTCAACAAGCCATATAATCCAAAATCCTAAAAATATACGCAAAATACCTGCTACAATTTTGCCTTCAGAAATTCTTGTTATTATTCCAAGAATCCATGCAGTAACAGGGATAATTGCAAGGATTATGCTTATTACTCTGCCTAATCCAAAATAATCTTTTCCTAATTTTGCCATATCTCCCTCCTAAAACTATTTTACTACATACATAAATATTTAACATTCATTTTTTGTCTTTTTTTTTAATTTTTTTAATTTTTTTATTCTTATTATTAATCTACATATCGTAATTAATTAAACATATAGACTATTCATTTATTCTTATTTGTTTTGTTTTATACATGGTCGAGATGGCGAGATTCGAACTCACGACCTCACGGTCCCGAACCGTACGCGCTACCAACTGCGCCACATCTCGAATTTTTTGTTAAATCATCTGGAGCAGGTAGCGGGAATCGAACCCGCGAATTGTGCTTGGGAAGCACACATTTTACCACTAAATTATACCTGCATAATCTAACTTAAACTTTATTTGTCTAAATTAGATTTTACCACACTTAAAAAATTTTTACAAATATTTTATATTGATTTTACAATAAAAATTTATAATTAAATATTCATTTTCAATATTTTTATCTATTTTAAACTTTTTTAATTTTAACAATTTATTCTACAGTTACGCTTTTTGCAAGATTTCGAGGCATATCTGGGTCATTACCCCTGTCTTTTGCTGTAAAATATGCTAATTTTTGAAGTTGAAGAATAACTTGTAAAGGCATAAATTCTTTTTGTGTTTTGTTGATTTTTATAATATAACTAAAATTTTCTTTTATTTCGTTATCAATATTTAAAGATGTAAATAATATTAATTTTCCTCCTCTAGCCTTAATTTCATATGAATTATTTAATGTCTTTGAAAAAAGTTCTTCATCTGTTGCAATTACTATCACAGGTATATTTTCATCAATCAATGCTATAATACCATGTTTTAATTCTCCACTTGGCTGTGCTGTAGAAAATATATAAGTAATTTCTTTTAATTTTAATGACGCCTCAAGTGCTGATATATAATCAACTCCTCTTCCTATAAAAAATACTTTATCATATTTAGATAAATATTCAGATAAGAGTTTTATTTCATTATCATCTCCAAAATCTATTTGCCTTTTAAAATAATATAGTGGAGTTATATAGTCTTTACCTTTAAGAAAGCAGGTCAATATATACAAAACAATGCACTGGGCAAAATATGCTTTGGTTGATGCTACGGCTTTTTCTTGCCCTGCATATATTGGCAAGTTGATATCTGCATGTCTTGAAATGCTGCTATGTTCTGCGTTTGTAATTGAAATGATTTTGCCACCTTTTTCTCTGCAATATTCTAATGCTGATAATGTATCTGCTGTTTCTCCGCTTTGAGATATAAAAATACATAGACTTTTTTCATCAATATTTAAGTTTTTATATTTTACTTCACTTGCTATTTCACTGAAAATATCAATATTAAATTCTTCACGCATATAATGTTGGCCAATCAATCCTGCATGATATGCAGTCCCACAACCTATCAAATAAATTCTATCAAATTCAAATGATTTAATTTGTTTTAACTTTTCTTTAATTTCAAATGTCCTGTATTTTTCAATTATATTTTCTAAAACTAACCTACTTTGATAAATTTCTTTTATCATATAATGTTCATAACCTGCCCTATCTTCATACAAGTATTTAAAATCTAATTTAGTTGGCTTTATACTAACAATTTTATCATCTTTATCATAAATTACTATTTCTTTCTGCGAAAACCTTCCATATTGATTATCATCTAAAGTGATATAATTATCGGTATAGCCTACAAAACAAGTCGGGTCGCTTGCTATAATTGCCAAATTTTCGCCTATGCCTATATAAAGAGGACTTTTATTTTTGGCAAAATATATACAATTACTTGTTTTTGATATAATTGCAAGTGCATATGAACCTTTAATTTTCTTTTTTACTCTTCTTATATCGTTTATATCAAGTTTATTCTCAAACAGTTTTGCTATTACTTCGCTATCTGTTTCACCTTCAAATTTTTTACCTTTTTTAATTAACTGTTCTTTTAATTCTTCATAATTTTCTATAATTCCATTATGCACTAATGCTATATTCCCATTAGATGAAAAATGAGGATGACAATTATTAATATTTATTTTTCCATGTGTTGCCCAACGAGTATGTGCTATACCTATACCAAATTCATCTTTAAAAACAATTTGATTTTTTATTTTCTTTACATCTCCTATTGATTTATATGTAACAAAATCATTATCTCTTTGTATTGTCATTCCTGAAGAATCATATCCTCTATATTCTAGTCTTTCTAACCCCTGATATAATATTTCTTCTGGCTTTATTCCTATATAGCCTATTATTCCGCACACTTTAACCTCCAAAATGCAAAAAATATTACAAGGTCGCTAGCACTGCGTCCTTAATTAATTCTATGTTTTTTGTCTTAAAGATGTTTTTTTACTTTGAAACTTATTTACATTTATATCATAAAAAATATTATCTAAAAGTATTTAGGAGTTTTAATGGCTAAATTTATAAATAAAAAAAGTTGTTTTATCGACAAAAGAGTTAAAATTGGTAAAAATGTTATAATTTACCAAAATAATTATATTGAAGGCAAATGTTTTATTGGAGATGGAACTATTTTATATCCTAATAATTATATCAAAGATTGTTTTATTGGTAAAAACTGCATGATACATTCTAGTACACTTGAAAATAGTGAAATTTGTAACAATGTTTCTATTGGTCCTTTTGCAAGAATTAGACCTAATTGTTTTGTAGATGACGAATGTAAAATAGGAAATTTTGTTGAAATAAAAAATTCGAATATAGGCAAAAAGAATAAAATAAGTCATCTTGCTTATGTTGGAGATTGTGATATTGGAAATGAATGCAATATTGGTTGTGGAGTAATTTTTGCTAATTATAATGGAAAAGAAAAAAATAGATGTTCTCTTGGTAACCATATTTTTATTGGCTCTAATTGTAATATAATTGCCCCTGTTAACATTGATGACGACTGTTATATTTGTGCAGGGACTACAGTAACTAATAATGTTAAGAAAGACGACTTTGTGATAGGCAGAGTTCGTCAAGAAAACAAAGCAAATAGAGCAAATAAATATTGGTAAAAATGAAAAAATTTGTTATTTTATTAATATTTATTTTTGATTTTTTTGTATATTAAAAAATTTCAATTTTTGTTTATCTTATTAATTAGATTTCAATTTTTTTAATTTAATTTAATTTATTTTATTAAAGGAGTTTATTTATGGGTATTTATTTTGGTACAGATGGATTGCGAGGTATATACAGCGAAGAATTAACGCCTAGTATCGCTTTCAAATGTGGAAATAGTTTAAGTAGATTTTGTAAAATCAAAAAAGTTCTCATTGGTAAAGACCCGAGAGTTACTGGAGATATACTTTCTTTATCTATTGCTAATGGGCTTATGCAAAATGGAGTTGATGTAATTGATGTAGGTATGGTTACAACTCCTGCTGTTGCTTTCCTTACTAAAAAATTAAAATGTGATTTTGGGGTAATGGTAAGTGCTAGTCATAACCCTCCCCTTTATAATGGAATAAAAATTTTTGATAATGAGGGATACAAAATACCTGAAGAACTTGAAAACAGTATTGAAAGAAAATTTATGCTTCCTGCAAGTGTGCCTTTTTATAATGTTGGAAGATATAAATTTCGTCCTAATTTAATTAAACATTACATAAATAATATTGTGGCGAACATTGATAATCTTTGCGGATTGAAGATTGTTATTGATTGCGGAAATGGTGCATCAAGCAAAATTGCCAAAGAAATTTTTAATAATCTTAATGCTGAAACAATTATTATAAATAATAATGCTAATGGTTTAAATATTAACGAAAATTGTGGGGCTCTTTATCCTCAAAATATGGCAAATGTTGTTATAAAAGAAAAGGCTAATTTAGGATTGTCGTTCGATGGAGATGCCGATAGAATTATTGCTTGTGATGAAAATGGCAGGCTTATTGATGGTGATGACATTCTTTATATTCTTGCTAGTTTTTATAAAGATTGCAAATATATAGTTGGAACTACTTTATCTAATAAAGGTTTTGAAAATGCTCTTAATAAAAAAAATATAGAATTAATCAGGGCTGATGTTGGAGATAAATATGTTATAGAAATTATGAAAAATAAAAATATTTTGCTTGGCGGAGAACCTTCTGGACATATCATAGTTAAATCTCATAGCACGACCGGTGATGGAATATTAACAGGCTTACTTATTGCTAATATCCTTAAAAAAACCTCTAAATCAATGTCTAAACTTGTCGGATATAAAAAATTCCCGCAAATTAGCATTAATGTTGAGGTTATTGATAAATTTAGAATTTTAAATTCTGATAAATTAACTAAAGAAATTTTGTCATTACAACAAAGTTTTAAAAATGAAGGTCGTGTTCTTGTAAGAGCAAGTGGAACAGAAAACAAAGTTCGTATAATGGTTGAACATACAAACAAAAATAAAGCCTTAAAATCTGCTCAATCTTTAGAAAAAATTATTAAAGAATTAAATAATAAGTAAAAATTATTCTTTATTTTTATGGTTAAAAAATTTAAGGTTGAAAAATTATTATCAATAAATCAAAAAATATATTTCAATTTTATTAATTTGAAATTTTATTTCGATATATTTATAAAAATTTTTAAAATAAAAATGCACTTCAAAGAATATTTTTTAAGTGCATTTTATTTTTATTTTCTTGTTATAATTTAGTTTTATAAAGGCAAATCTTTTTTATCAAATCTGAAAATTCCTATTATAAAAGTAACAACACCTATTGCAAGTAAAATACCAAATTTCCACAAATAACTTAATGTTCCTCCCATAATAGAAACTGTATCATATAATGTTATTATAGATAAATAATTAAAGAAATTCATTGCTGATATTCTCATGGCTGATGGCACTACGCTTGAACCAAATAATCCTAATATTGTACAAACAAGTGAAAATATAGTAATTCCTCCACCTATACCAAGAGAATATTTTGTTCTATTAAATAATGCCGAACACATAAAACAAAAACCTGCTATTGCAAACATTGATAAAAATGCACCTAAATTAAACAAAAGTATCTGGGCATAATTTATTGCAAATGAATTACCGCCTGAAACCCAAACGGCTATCACACTTGTTACAGTTAAAAGAGAAAACATTGCAAATAGTGCAACTACCAAATATGTCATTTGTGTTACTGTAACTGCTCTACGCTTTGTTGGTGTTGAAAGTACATAAGCCATTGAACCTGAATCTACTTGCCCTGCTAACAATCCATTTGCCGTCATTATTACAAATACCATAGGCATCAATAGACCTGCAATTCTATAAAAGATTGAACCTATTATTAAACTATATATATCCATATTCCCAAGTTCTGTCAAAGCCTCTGCTACTTTTTCAGGAATTTGGTCAGTTATGCTAGCACTTGCTTTTGTCCTTGCTTGCTCTTGTGCCCCCTCTACATCTCCTAATTCTGTAAGCCATAATTCATATGTGCTGATGGCAGTATTTGAAAGAACTTTTACTGTAACTGCATATAGTTTAGCATTTGTGTCAGCATCTTCTGTTGTCATACCTTGTTGTATGTACATATCATAATACATTGTATATGTTGAATTATATAACATTTCATTTACACTTGACAATGCAGTTTCTTTATAAGGAGTTTTATCAAATTCTCCCACTGGTGCTTGATATGACTGCATTGCTTTTTCAATCATTTCTTGCATAAGTTGTGCATTATATTCTGCACTTGTTTCGGTAGAATTTTCTTGAGATAAACTAGTTTGATAAGTATAAATATATATATAATTTAAATATGTTGTTTTTATTAAAGTTATCATTTTTGTTTGAAATTGTGCATCTTCAACTGTAAATTTATCTTGTTCATAATTATCATATACGACATTTAATAATTGTGTTGCCTGCTCTTTGGAAATATCTAAATATGATGATATAACAAGCCATGTCATAGGATTGCCCAAAATATCATCATTTATTGTTTGATTTCTTATCTCTTCTAGTGCTTGTGTGTCAGGCTCTTGACCACCATTATTTGTTTTATAGTCTTCTATATTTTTCAAATAAGGTGCAATTATATATTCGTATGCTGTTTTAGTTGTTTCATTGTCAAGATTTTGCATTGTTCCTTCAAGTTCAACTGAAGTAAGATATAAATCATAACTATCTATCGCATTCTCTTTTAAATATGATTCTTGGTCCGCTTGAGTAAAAACATCGCTGAGCGAATCTCTTATATCATTAATGCCAAGATTGCCTAGCACGATAATAACAATAGCAAGCATAATACAAGTTGAGAGTGTCGCAGCAAGCCATTTTCCCCAATTTGCTTTCATTGATTGTTTAAATAGTGCTTTACTAAACATCTTTTTTCTCCTTTTTTAATTTTTCTTCTTTTTTTTGCTGTTTCAATCGTAATTTTTTGTCTTTCTTGCCTGATTTTAAAAATTCTTTTTTATCTATCTCAAACTTTTTATCTTCTTCCTTCTTTTCATCTTCCTTTTTTTTATTGAAAAATTTTTCATTCTTTTCTATTATTAGTTCTTGCTTTTCTTTTTTCTTTTGTTGTTTTGTATATTCTTTATCTTGATTTTGATAATTATTATATTCTTGTGATAACTTTTCATTATCTATTCTGTCATATTCTTTTTTCAAAATTTCTTTAAAATGTTTCTCTAAATTATATTTGATTTCTGCAATGAATTTTAAATTATAGTTCTTTAATGTATTAAATAACCTATTATAATCTTTAGTGTATACTTTAATTGTTACTTGATTGTATTTTTCTTGGTCGCGAACTATTTCATATTTTAATCTTTTAAATTTTAAATAATCTTCTCTCTGTTTAAATTCAACTTTATAAGTTTTATATGGCAAATTGTTTAATTGGTGCATATCTGCAATATCTATGATTCTTCCATTAAAAATCAAAGCAACTCTATCACAAACATCTTCAAGTTCGTCAAACATTTGACTACTCATCAATATTGTTTTGCCCTTTTCTTTCTCTGCTTTGACAAGTTCTATAAAGGTTTCTCTCATCAATGGGTCTAATCCTGTGCTAGGTTCATCAAGGACCAAAATATCTTTATCTGCCATAAACGCTGCAACTATTGCAGTCTTTTGTTTCATTCCTTTACTCATTCTTTTTAAGTTTGCAGAAGTGTCTAATTGCAATTTCTCTATCAAATAATTAGCATAATTCATATCTTTTAGATTGAGTAATTCTGCTTGAGTTTTTAAAAATGTAGTACCATCTTTTAAATCTGGAAAGGCTATTTCTCCAGGTATATATTCAACAAACTTTTTTATTTTACACGAATCTTTCCATGCATCCATTCCTAAAACATTTACTATTCCCTCTCGTGCCTTTAAAAATCCCATAATATGTCTTATTGTTGTAGTTTTACCACTGCCATTAGTTCCAACAAAACCAAATGTTTCTCCTTTCTTTACTTCAAAATTTATATCAAATATACCTCTACCTTCTCCATAGTCCTTGGTTAAGTGTTCCACTTTAATTACATTTTCCATTATAAAACACCTCCAAAATTTTTATCTTCCTTATAAAACTGCATAAAATAATCTTCAAGAGTAAATTTTTCTTGTTCGAAAGCAATAATCTTATATTCACTTAAAATATTAACTAAATTATTTATATCTTTATCATTTACTGCCACTATGACACATCTTTTTTCTTTATCACTTTCTCTTATAGAAATTCTCTTTATATTTATTGAATTTTTCCTTAATTTTGGAAGAGATGATACAAACTTATCAAATTCTTCAGAATTTTTAAATATTATTTTAAAACTTTTATTTTCATTGTGCGTTATATCACTTGTGTCAAATTCTGAAACAATTTTTCCGTCTTTTATAATTGCTATTCTATCACAAGTTGCTTCTACTTCGTTAAACATATGAGAAGATAACAATATAGTCTTGCCTTTTTTCTTCTCATCTTTAATAAAATCTATAAATGTTTGTTGCATTACAGGGTCTAGACCACTTGTTGGTTCATCTAATATTAAAACTTCAGGGTCATGCATAAAAGCAGTTATAATGGCAAGTTTTCTTTTATCTCCTAAACTCATTTTTTTTGTTTCTTCTGATGGATTAAGTTTAAATTTATCTAAAAGATAATCTAGTCTTTCTTTATCTTCAACTTTTCTTAAACTCCACATCATTTTTATAAATTCCCAACCTGTCAGTCCTTCTGGCAATGCTATTTCTCCCGGAAGATAACCAATTCTACCTAAAATTTTGTAATAATTTTTAAAGGTTTCCATATCAAACACTTTTATCTCTCCCTTTTGAGGGCGAGAAAAGCCCATAATATGTCTTATTGTTGTTGATTTTCCTGCTCCGTTTGGGCCTAAAAAACCAAATACTTCACCTTTTTTTACAGAAAAAGACACATCAAAAACACCTCTTCCATGACCATAGTCCTGTGTTAAGTTATCTACAACTATAATATTTTCCATTTGGTCCTCCAATTTGAAGATGTCTTTTTATTTTTATTCTTTCATTAAATTTTATGTCATTCATAACAAAATAAACTAATATATTAATATTATTTTTTATTTTGCGTTGATATTTTGCAATATTTATCAAATGTAATTAGTATTTTGCTATAATTTATTATATCAAAAAAAAGCTTAAAAGTAAAACAATTAAGCATTATATAAAAATCTTTTAAATTATACAAATTGTAATTTTTATTGTTTTATTATTTATAATTATCTAACGATTGGCATAACATTATTGCCATAATAAAATAGTTTAAATCTAAATATATTCTTTCTATGTTCGTTCCTAATAATAAATTCCCTTCTTCATAAGTTATACCACCATGATTTTCAAGAATTTTTTTAATAAATTGTTGAGTTTGTAAAGATAAGTTTAAATTTTTTGTCGTATATCCATAATCTGCTAAATATAATTTTTTATCTATCTCTACAAGATATATTGGCAATACATCTTGACTATTAAATAAAATCAAATCCATATCAATTAAATATTTATTATATGCCATTTGTTTTATTTTATCTGCACTTATGTATTTTTTTAAAACTTTTAAACAGTCATCAATATTACTCATTTTTTTCTCCTATTTATTGTTTTTGATTATCTTCATTATGTTCTTTTGGTTGATTTTTCTTTTGTTTACTTAATAAATAATCGCCGTTAATTATATATTTTGGTTGATAATCTTTTTCAATAACTTTTTCTTGACTACAATTTATAGCATTCATTATATCACTTGCTACTATTATTTCAAGTTTTGATAAATTTTCAAGTTCATTTAAGTTTTTCGTGTTTACTCTCTCATCACAAATAAACTGTAAAAATTTTAGTGAGGTAATTAAATTTTTAAATACTTTATTTTTGCTATTATTATAAATTCGTTGATTTAAAATTTCAAATTTATCTTTTATCTTTTTTATATATTCTTCATCTATTGAACCTTTTTCATTTTTATAATTTAAAAGCATGGTATTAATACTTTTTGTACAAAATGGTTGATTATTAAATTTCGCTTTTAAGAAAGGCATATTGTAATGCATATCATCAAAATATAATTTTTCAACCTTTTCTCTTGTAAAACTATCTAATTCTGTTAAATAATTTATTAAATGTTTTAAGTCTATTGCATTGCACCTTCCCGTTTTCCATTTGATTTGTCTATATCCATCTCTAAACTTTTTTATGCAGAGAAGGTTGTCATCTTCATTTTGGAAATGAAAGTGAGGATTTTCTGCTTCATATCCAAAGATATTCTCTCTTTTGTCATTGCCAATATATATATTTTTATGCGTTTTGCTTGAACTATCATAACGCATATACATATGAGTTTTCTTTGTATCACCTTCTAAAATTACATACATTGAAATAGAAAAAGACCTTTCATATAATGAAGGCATATATTTTATTTGCTCAACATTATCATTCGGCGATAATGTTTTTTTAAATTCTTTTATTAGTTTATAACTTATTGGGCTAAATAATAAATTTGTTACTTTTGAAAAAAGTACCTTTTCGTCATTGGAAATATAAAATTGCACATCATTTGATGTTATTACATTTTTTCTTTGAAAATTTATTTCATTATTGAATTTTATATTATTTTTAAACTCATACAAAGGTAAACTATAATCATAATTCTCAATAAAAATAGGAAATTTTGGAGTAGTTTGAAGTTCAAGATAATCTCTGTTTTTTAATATAAATGGTACATATTGCCATTCTCTTGCAATAAAATTAGTAGTATCTAAATTCATAAGCATTGTGCTATGTCTATTCTTAATAGTTACACCACTTTCACTTGCCTCATTATTATATCTTTTTATCTCTTCACATATTGCATATTTTATTACTTCTTTTGCATTGTGTAGAGGAATTTTTAATTTAGAAATTGCACTTGTAAGTTTGTAAATTGCTGACACTCCACTCGTCATTAAAAATGCATCAACTTCTTTTCTTAAGAAAGCATTTTCATCTTTTTTTATATAATAATGCTTCTTTTTCTTATTTGAAATTGCGTTCTTATTATGTAAACTATTTTTCTTCATCTGCTTACCTTTTTGTTTTTCATCAATTACATTTTAACATATTGACTCTATAAAAAGCAATAACCTTTTCAAAGAAAATTAATTATTAAGCAATTTTTATAGGATTAAAAATAACAGACTGCAGGCAAATACTGAAATATTGGCTCTAAAACTGACAAAAACAAAAGTTTATTATAATTAAATGGCTATTTTAAGCATTTGCAGTTAACAAAGCATAAAAACTTTTGTTTTCTTGTCGAGTTGTATTGTACAGTCTGATATTAACTTTTATTTTATTAATTCTTTCCATTCATTAAGCATATGTTTTAAATAATTGAAACAACTTTCAAAAGTTTCTTTATTTTTTAAATCACAGTGTGAATTTTGAAGTGTTTTTATAGGATTTTTACTATTACCTGCTGATAAAAATTTAAAATAATTTTCAATGGCATTTTCGTCATTGGATAAAATTTTATTGACAAAATTTATTGCACATATTAATCCTGTAGCATATTTGTAAACATAAAACGACCTAAAAAAGTGTGGAATTCTAGCCCATTCATATCTTACTTCTTCAACTAATCTTGTTGAGCCAAAATATTTTTTATTGAGCACATAATACAAACCATTTAATGTGTCTTTTGTTAAACTTTGACCACTTTCGTAAATTGAATGAACCCTTTCCTCAAATTCAGAAAACATTGTTTGCCTATAAATTGTTCCTTTAACTTCATCAAAAAGTTTATTATAAAGAGCAACCTTTTCTTCTTTATTTTTTGTATTCTTCAATAAATAATTAATCAATAACATTTCATTTGTTGTGCTTGCTATCTCTGCTAAAAATATTGGATATGCTGCTTTTGAATATGGTTGATTTTTATCTGAAAAATATGAGTGCATTGCATGACCTAACTCATGTATAAGTGTAAAAACAGAATCTAAATCTCCTTCAAAATTTGTCATAACATATGGATGAACTCCATATACATTTATTTCATATGCCCCTGATGATTTATCTTTATTTGGATATACATCTATCCATCTTTCATTTTTTGCTTTGTCTATCAAATTGACATATTCTTCGCCTAAAGGGCTTACTGCCTTTTTTATTAATTCTATTGCTTCATCATATGAATATTTTTTTTGTGAAGATTTACCAACATCTGCCATGCAATCATAAACATACATGGTTTTTAGTCCTAAAATTTGTTTCTTTATGTCAAAATAATCAAATAATATAGATAAATTATTATTCACTTGTTTTTTTAACATTTCATAAACTTCTTTGTCTATTTCTTCTGATTTTAATTCTCTTTCTAATGCTGATTTATATTTTCTAACTTTTGCAAAATAGCAATCTAATTTTACTTCATTTATATAATTGTTTGCAAATGTATTAATATATTTACCAAAAGTTCCATTCATTTTTATAAATGCTTGTTTTCGAAGTTTTCTATCTTGACTTCGCATAAGTGTAGAATAACTAGAATGATTTAGTTCAAAAGTCTTACCTTTACTATCTTTGACTTTTCCAAATTTTATATCTACATCTGATAACATATCTCTATTAGTTGAAAAACCTGATAAAAAATCCATTCCTGAAAGCAATTTTTCCTCTGCTTTAGATAATGAATGCTTTTTGTCTTTCTTTATTGTTTCGAAAAACCTGTCATAATCTTTAAAATCCTCATCTTTAATAAATTGGTCTAAAGTTGAGATAGGCAATTTCTCTAATTCAGATGTGGCAAAAGATGTTTCAACTTCAAAATTATTTAATATAAATGATAGTCGCTCTGATAACTCTTGATTTTTGTTATCTGACAACTTTTCACTTAATTTTAAAAATGTGTAAGTTTGTAAAGGTTCGACAAAATTTGAAAACTCTTTTTCTAATTTTAAATATTTTAAAATATCTGATTTATTATTTAATTTCCCTTCAAATTCTTTAAATTTTGGTAAATATTCATTTATTTTTTCAATTTTTTGGTAAAATTCATCACTATTATTACAAAGTTGACTTAAATCCCATGTATATTTTATATCTATTTCTTCACGATTTTTCATTGAAACCCCCATTAATCTTATCTAATAAAATACTTTTCCATGTAAAAATATGACCATGGCTTTTGCTCTAAATTTGGTGGACAAGCAAAAATCATCTTTTGTTTAGTTACAGGATGAACAAATTCAAGTCGTCCTGCCCATAATCCTAAATTATCAGACATCGACTGTTTATTTTTTCCATATTTATTGTCGCCATAAAGTGAGCAATTAATACCTGCAAATTGAACCCTAATTTGATGCGACCTGCCTGTGATAAGTTTAATTTCTATTAATGCCAAATCCCCTTCAGTTTGCAATACTTTATAGTTTAATTCTGCTCTTTTGCAATCTTTTTCTGTTTGCGGAACTATTTTAACAATATTTTCTTTTTCATTTTTCTTTAAAAAATTAACTAATGTCCCATTTCTACTTTGTGGAATTTTTGTAGTAACCGCATAATATGTCTTATTCATTTGATTATTTTTTATTTGTTCTGATAAACGAGAGGCAGATTTTGAAGTTTTTGCAAAAACCATTATCCCTCCTGTTGGTCTATCTAAACGATGAACTAATCCTATATATGCCTCTCCTTGCTTATTGTATTTTTCTTTAACATATCTCTTTACTTTATTAAGCATATCATCATCTCCAGATATGTCCGATTGAGATGGTATATTTTGTGGTTTGACTACAACTATCAAATGGTTATCTTCATACAATACTAAAAGTTTATTTTTTTCGTCTATTTTATCATTTTCTACATTAATTACTTCTTTTTTTTCAATTTTTTCTTGATTTTCTTCTATTTTTTTTATTTCTTCCATATTTTTATACCCCTTGAACCACATGGTAAAACTATTTTTTCTTCAGTTGGCAAACCTATTTCGTCTGCATCTATACCACCTTCCCCAAATACTAAAGTTAAAAGATTTTTTAAAACACTTGCTTTAAGACCTGTAGTATATGAAGATATTAATACAAAAAGTGGATTATCTGAAAGAACTTTTTTTGTAAGTTCTACAAAATCATAAAGATTATCTTCTAATTTCCACATTTCGCCATTTGTTCCCCGTCCATAACTCGGAGGGTCCATTATTATAGCATCATAGAAATTGCCACGCCTTATCTCTCGCTCTATAAACTTTTTACAATCATCTACAATAAATCTTATATTTGTTATGTTATTTAAATTCGCATTTTCTTTTGCTCTTTCCACCATTCCTTTACTTGCATCTACATGAGTAACTTGAGCCCCTGCTTTAGCACAAACGACACTTGCCCCACCTGTATATGCAAATAAATTTAAAACTTTTATAGGTCTATTTGCTTCTTTTATTGCTTTTGTCATATCATTCCAATTTACAGCCTGTTCTGGGAAAAGACCTGTATGCTTAAACCCCATAGGTTTTACAATAAATTTAATCCCTTTCCATTCGATTTGCCACCTTTCTGGAACTTTATTAAAAAACTGCCAACTTCCTCCGCCTGATGATGAACGAATGTAATGCCCATCAAGTCCTGCAAATTTTGATAATTCTTTTTTTGATTTCCAAATAACTTGTGGGTCTGGACGAAGAAGTATAAAACTTCCCCATTGTTCTAATTTTTCTCCATTACCCGTTGCTAAAACTTTATAATCTTTCCAATCATTTGCTATTTTCATTAATTATATGCCCTTTTAAATAATTATAGAATTATTATAACAAAATACTAATTTATTTACAAGTTTTAATATATTTTTTAAAAAAATTAAATTAATAATATAGAAAATAAATTATTTTTAAATATTAATATCAAATAAATAAATAAATAAATAAAAATTAATTAAATAAAATTAATAAAATAATGATAAAAAAATATTTTTATAAATTTACGACAAAATAAAAATAAAATTTTATTTTATCATTATATCTTTCATAATTGATTAAAAAATCAGCAAATTTTACATTTTTTGCTGATTTTTTATTATTTTTTAAATATTTTTTATATTTTTTTGTTAAATTTTTGAAATGAACACATTGACTTTTTTACCATCAAATTCAAATTCAAGAGAGTTTGAGCCAGTTTCACCTTGCTCTATTATATCACACAATGTTCCTTTTTTAATTGCATCTTGATAATTCATAAGTTTATTTAAAAGTTGATTATCTCCACATATTTCTATTTTTATATGGTTTACAACTTCAAAATTACTTTCTTTTCTTAGATTTTGAACTTTTGATATAAATTCCTTAACCATTCCCTTTTCAATAAGTTTTTGTGTTAAATTTGTATCTAATACAACAGTCAATTCGCCATTTGTTTCACTTGAATATCCCTCTTTATTTTTAAGTCCTATTAATAAATCTGCTTCTTCAAGTTCTACGCTCTGCCCATTAACTTCGAAAGTTAATTTACCGCCATGACGAACCTTGTTCACATTTCCTACACTACCTGCATTTGCAAGATAGTCTTTAATACCACTTAATAGTTTTCCGTATTTAGGACCAACTGTACGAAGTTGAGGTTTAAGTTCATATGAAACAAATTCATCTGCATTGTGCAATATCTCAATTTCTTCAACATTTAGTTCATCTTTGATTAATGCTTGAAGTTCGTCATCTAATTTTAATTCTTTACTCGTGCATACTATAACTTTTGATAATGGTTGACGATTTTTTACATTACTTGCACTTCGGCATGCTCTTCCAAGGTCAACTATCTCTAAAACTTTATCCATGCCTTCATTTAGTTTAGCATTTATCATGCTTTCATCTGCAGTTGGATAATTGCAAAAATGTACACTCTCTGGTGCATCTTTATCTAAACTTCTTACCAAATTCTGATAAATTTCTTCTGCTAAAAATGGCACGAATGGAGCAATAAGTTTGCTTAAACTTGTTAGTACTTCATATAAGGTTTTATATGCAGATTTTTTATCTTCACTTTCTTCACTTCCCCAAAATCTTTCACGAGAACGCCTTATATACCAATTTGATAGCCTATCTACAAATTCACTTATGGCTTTTGTTGGTGTCTGCATATCATATTTTTCAAGACAACTATCCACTATTTTTATTAAAGCGTTATAGTCTGATAATAACCATTTATCTAAAAATGATAGTTTACAATCTTTTAATTCATATTTGAGTGGGTTAATCTTGTCAATTTCTGCGTATAAAACATAGAAATAATAGACATTCCATAATGTACCCATAAATTTTCGTTGTAAGTCTACCAAATTTTCCTCAATAAAAGGTAACCCTTGTGCTGGGTTGCAACTTGAAAAGAAATACCATCTTACGCCATCTGCACCATATTTAGAAAGTATCTCCCAAGGGTCAACACCATTTTTTAGGCTTTTACTCATTTTTAAACCATGTTTATCTAACACAAGTCCTAAAACATTGCATGCTTTAAATGGGGCTTTCCCAAAAACAGCAGTATTTACTGCAAGTAAAGTATAAAACCAACCTCTCGTTTGGTCAATTGCTTCACTTATATAATCAGCACAAAATGCCTTTTCAAAAACTTCTTTATTTTCAAAAGGATAATGATATTGCGCAAATGGCATAGAACCACTATCAAACCAACAATCCATTACCTCTGGAGTTCTTTTCATTATCTTTCCACATTGTGGACAAGGGAATGTTATTTTATCAAGTGTTGGTTTATGAAGGTCAAGTTCGCCCTCGACGCCTGAAAGTTTTCTTAACTCTTCCACACTTCCTATTACATGAATATGTCCTTCTTCACATTTCCAAAAAGGAAGAGGAGTCCCCCAATATCTATTTCTAGAAATATTCCAATCAATATTATTCGCAAGGAAGTTGCCCATTCTACCATTTTTTATATGATCTGGTATCCAATTTATTCCTTGGTTATTTGCAACGAGTTGGTCGCGAATTTTTGTAGTCTTTACAAACCATGCATCTTGAGCATAATATAAAAGTGGACTTTTACATCTCCAGCAATGTGGATAAGAGTGTTCGATAGGTTGAACTTTAAACATTTTGTCTTCTTTTTGTAATTTTTCTATTATTAATTTATCTGCGTCTTTAACAAACAATCCTTTAAATTCTGTCTTATCACTCATATGACCACTTTCATCTACAAGTTGTACAAATGTTAAACCATATTTTATACCTGTTTTGTAGTCATCTTCGCCAAACGCTGGAGCAATGTGAACAATTCCTGTTCCGTCCTCTGTTGTAACATATTCATCTACTATAACAAAATATCCTCTTTCAACTTCATCTTTTACATAATCAAAAAGAGGTTGATATTTTTGATACTCATAATCTTTGCCTTGTTTAGTGTCAATTATCGAATATGTCCCCTCTTCAAAAAGAGTTGGAATAAGTTTTTTAAGCATTATATAATTTTTACCTTCATAGGCAATTTTTGAGTATTCTTCATTTGGGTTCATGCAAATTGCGATATTTGATGGCAATGTCCAAGGAGTAGTTGTCCATACAAGAAAATATGTGTTTTCTTCTTCTAAACTTTTAAATTTTACATAAACTGAATTTTCTTTTAAAATCTTATAGTTATCACCATTTTCAAGTTCTGCTTTTGAAAGACTTGTTCCACATCTTGGACAATATGGCACTACTTTATGTCCTTGATATATCAAGCCTTTTTTATCCATCTCTTTCAATGCCCAAAAAATACTTTCAATATATTTATTGTCGTAAGTAATATATGGATTATCCATGTCTACCCAATATCCAATCTTTTTGGTAAGGTCTTCCCACATAGATTTATATTCCCATACCGAACTTTTACATAACTCAATAAATTTGTCTATTCCATAATTTTCTATATCTTTCTTGCCATTTATTCCTAGTTTTTTCTCTACTTCCACTTCAACTGGCAATCCATGTGTGTCCCAACCTGCTTTTCGATAAATATAATATCCTTTCATTGATTTAAAACGAGGAATCACATCTTTCATTGCCCTTGTAAGAACATGACCTATATGTGGCTTACCATTCGCTGTTGGAGGTCCATCATGCAAAACAAAACTTTTATCACTATTTTTGTTAAAATCTAACCCTTTTTTTATGATATTATTTTCTTCCCAAAATTTTAAGATTTTGTTTTCATTTGCTACAAAATCAAGTTTTGATTCTACTTTTTTATACATATAATCCTCCTATAAAAAATCCCATTAAGTTACAAGAACCTAATGGGTTTATACCACTTGTAATCTTATTAGCAAGCTAGCACTTGCCTCTTCTATAACGGGAAGAACCGTCAATTTTTACTAAATCATTTTTTATTTTAGTTTTAATTATCTTAAATTTTATAATAATTCTTATTATTTGTTTTATTTTATTTACAAAACAAATAATTATAAAATGATTTTTCAAAATTGCAACTCCGAAAGTGATAACTTTTAAGATTTTCTTTTATCTTTCACCAGCCGATAAATCTCTTTTTGAACCTATCTTAAAAATCTTGTCTTTCATCAACGCATTTTTATAATAAGCATATTTTAATAATTTTTTTTAAATTTGTCAATTATTTTATTTATTTTTTGTTTTTATTATTTATTTTATATTTATTTTATTTACAATTACAAATTTATTTAACATATAATACTATTAATAATTTTCAAGTATTTTTTGTGCTTCTACAACATTTGCACCTGTCATTATTCCAAGTGGCATTTCATTATTATTTCCGTTCTTAGTAAAAAGAATTGCAAGCAACTTATGATTTTTATCAAATTCTCCGAGTGCCTCCTCTATTGTGCAATCTGCCTTTTTTACAACATAATAATTGCTATCTTGTAATTTTGAAAGCATATCTTCTATTTGCACATTGTCAAGGAATGATGAACATTTTCCACCCGACAGCAAAAATGTTCCCATAGAATTAATAATTTTTTGACCATTTGCCACGCCTATAAGTTCATTATTTTTATAAACAGGTATATTACTAAAATTTGATGATGCCATAAGCATTATTACTTCTCTCATACTTTTCCCAGCATATGTTACTAATACTTCTCTACTTCCTATGGTATCTAATACTTTTGGCGGAGTTGTAAGAAGCCTTTCTATCCTTTCTATATCTTCTACTACGCTATCATGAGGCTCGGCAATAATAAAGTCTTCATTGTTGTTATGAATAATTGCATTTCTTAATCTTCCATAATCTATAAGTTCATCTTCATATTTTCTTATAACTGAATTCATTACTACTGATTTTCTAATCAAATCTGAAAATCCCATAGCCCTATTTAATCCATATCTTGTTTTTAACGCATAATCGATATTATTATAAGCATCTAAAAATCTTTTTGCATTACTTTCTTTTAAATTTTTAGTCATAAAATCTCCAATTCTTCTAATCTAATTGATATAATAACATAATTTTTACAAAAAAGATATCAATTTTTTACATTTTTCCTATTTATTTTTGATTTTATTCAAAAATTTTTTTCTTATAATTTAATCTTATAATAAATTAATAGATATTTTTATTGCATTTTTTTTCTCTTTATGGTAAAATATTATAGTCGAGATAGATGGAGAGTTAGCGGTGCTCTGTAACCCACAATCCGCTATAGTGGGATTGAACACTTGAATGCGGTTCGATTTTGTCAAATATGTGTGTAGACTATAGGTGTTGAAATCAAGGTCTTATGCAATCAAAATCTTTGAACCATGTCAGAGCCTGGCGGCAGCATCATTAAGAGGACACTTTGATGTGCCATGAGGTAGCTTTGGTGGAGCTTAAAGTTTATAAGGCAGTTGGTGAAATCTTATCAAATCAAGTTCTCGGCCTTGAAATTTTAAAGGTAGGTTTTAACCTACCTTTTTTGGTTTTAATACAAAAAACACTAATAATCATAAAAATTATATTCTTTTATTTAAAAATAGCACTCATAAATGTTTTGAGTGCTATCTTTATTATTATTTTTTTTAATTGTTTGTTATCTTATCTTCTATTTTCTTTACGCCTTTCTTTACTTTGCTTTCAAGTTCTTCCATACCTTGTTCGGCTTTCTTCTCCAATTTTTTTGCCTCTTTAACAATTTTCTTTTCACCTTGATCTATCATTGATTTGGCATTTTGAGAGTACTTATAAAGAAGTGCACCTGTTAAAAGTCCCATACTGAAACCCATTAACATCATTATATCTTTCATTATTCCCTCCTCTAGAGTTATTATGGGCAAAAATCAAGTTTTTATGCAAATTTGTTATATAATTTATATTTAAACCTAATTTTTTGTATGAGTTATAGATACAGTTAAGCGAAGAGATTTTTAAGTCGAAAGCATGAGCAAACAGCGAATAAAAACTGAAAGTTTTGCAAATTTTGACTTTAGGCAAAATTTGGCTTTCGACTTGTAAATATTTTTTAATATTTAATTATTAAATTCTCAAAAATTGCTATGTAATTTATTTTTTGAAAACTTTCTATTTTATACAAAAATAAAACTATAAAATATTTTATAGTTTTATTCTAATATTATATTGATAATTGTTTTTTTTCTTCGCGTTCTTTCCTTTTGTAATAATCTTCTACAGCATTATTTATTGCTTCTTCTGCAAGAACTGCTGAATAATATTTTACTTCAGGAATACCTCCTTCTAAATGTTCTAAAATATCATCACTTGTAACACTTAAAGCCTCTTCAAGAGTCATATCTATCAACATTTCACAAGCAATATCACAAGCAACAATAGTGCTTACACCTCCATAAACTTTAAATTTTGCTGAAGTGATGATGCCATTATCATCAACAAGTATATAAATTTTTACAAGATCCCCACATTTGTCATCTCCTGCCTTGCCTGTTCCATTTGCCCCACGAAGTCCACCAGCAAATTTGGGTGATTTAAATCTTTCTAATATTTCATTACTATACATGATTATTTCCTCCCCGCTTTTGTAACTGCTGAAATTGATCTAAGTTTATTTACTGATTTAGTCAAAGCTTCTACTACATAATCAAGATCGCTTTTACTTGTATTTTTCCCAAATGATATCCTAATAGATGATTTTACAATATCATCATCAAGCTTCATTGCTTTAAGCACATGAGAAGGTTCTGCTGAATTAGATGTGCAAGCTGAACCTATTGAAACTGCAACCCCCTCCATATCTAGTAACATCAAAAGAGATTCATTATCTACCATATCAAATGATATATTTAATATTCCATTAATCTTTTGTTGTGGATGACCATTTATGGTTATATAATCAATCTTTTCCTTCAAACTGCGAATAAAATAATCTCTTTCACTTCTTAATTTTTGTTGGTTTATAATAATATCTCTTACAGCAATCTCGACAGCCTTACCAAAGCCTGCTACTGCTGGTACATTTACCGTTCCGCCTCTTTTGCCTCGCTCTTGATTCCCTCCGGCTAAAAGCGACTCAATTCTTATTCCATTTTTTAAATATAGGCAACCAACACCTTTTGGTCCATATACCTTATGTCCTGACAATGTCATAGCATCAATTTCCATATCTTGAACATCTAATTTAATAGCACCCAATCCTTGTACTGCATCAGTGTGAAAAATTATATTATAATCATGTGCTATTTTAGCGATTGTCTTAATATTTTGGATTGTTCCTACTTCATTATTGACTGCCATTATTGAAATTAATGTTGTATCTTTTCTTATTAAATGTAAAAGTTCTGATAAATTAACTAATCCTTCCTTGTCGACTGGAATATATGTTACTTCAAAACCTTCTTCTTCTAATTGTTTACATGCATCTAAAACTGCATGATGTTCTATAGCACTTGTTATTATATGTTTGCCTTTATTAGAATAAGCATGAGCTATTCCTTTTATTGCCCAGTTATCTGCCTCTGTTCCGCCTGAA
>CALVZG010000052.1 GCA_944372465.1 uncultured Clostridia bacterium | reverse complement strand
AAGTTAAATTTTTAAACAATCTTTATTAAACACAACATTTTTAACTAATTTTTTATTTTAGTCAACTCTATTTTACCCCCCCCGATTGTCTTGTCAACTAATTTTGCGAAATTTTTTAACTTTTTTTGGATTGCCGTCCTTAAAGCGCGTCTAGATAGGTTGAAAAATATAAAATATTAAAAAACATATAATTTTTTTAAAAAATTTTCTGTACAAAAAAATTTATAAAATAAATATATTATATAATAAAAAAAGCGGGTGTTACCCGCAACATATTTAGTTTGCTGTTTATTAATTTTTTATTTCAATTAGGTATGCTATTTTGCAATCATTTAATTTTACTTTATCTGAAATTTCAACACCTGCAATTGCATAAATTTCATTTTCATAAGCAAGGACAGGAATACTATCTCTCAATCTCAAAGGAATTTTTTTGTCTATTAAATATGATTTAAGTTTTTTACTTCCACCACCAAATTTTGTAAATGTATCTCCCTCTTTTCTAAATCTCCAAACTGCATCTTTAGGAACTTTTTTATAATCTAAAATTAATTGACCTTCTTTTGCCTCGTATCCTTCTTTTACTCGTTTTACAACAAGTTTTGTTCCATTTGGAAGATTAAATTCCCCACACTTAAAAGGTGCTTCAAACTCTATTTTGTCTTCATGTTTATTTAAAATTGTAAGATAATCATATTCTTTTATAGCAACTACTTCAAATGGAAGCGATATTTTCTTCCCATTTTCACCATTAAGGGCAAGTTTTTTGATTAAATCTATATGTTTTTTCTCTATATCCTTGTTAATTCCTATTGATTTAACTGCTTTAAAAATTATACGAGAAACTATTGCTTTATCATATAAAAAGTATGAATTTGGTATTCTTACAACTTTATCTTCGTTAATTATTGCTTCAGCATAGATTTGTTTATTTATAAAATCGTCATCATCTTTAATTGCTTTGCCTAAATTTACAATCGCTTCAACTGCATTTGGCCAGCGGGACAAAATATCTTTCATAATGACATTTCTTACGAAGTTTCTGTTATAACTAATATCTTCGTTGGTTTGGTCTTCTACATAATCTATATGATTTTCTGCTAAATATTGATAAATGTCTTCTTTTGAAGTATTTAAAAATGGTCTAACATATATTCTATCACTTATTGGCGCCATTCCGATTGCTCCTGCAACTCCTGAACCTCTAAAAATGTGCATAAGAATTGTTTCTGCTTGGTCTAGCATATGGTGTGCTAAGGCTATCTTGTCAACAAGCCCTTTTTGTACTAAAGATTTAAAAACTCCATATCTGGCTTCGCGTGCCGCTGTTTCTATACTTAACCCTTTTTCTCTTGCTATTTTTGGAGCGTCAACCCTAAACTTATAATATCTTATTCCCCATTCTTTTGCTTTTTCTTTTACAAAATCGGCATCTATATAACTATTTTCTCTAATTTCATGGTCAATATGAATGGCTACAACTTCTATATCAAATTTTTCTTGATTTTGGACTAAATAATGTAAAAGTGCTATTGAATCACTTCCGCCACTGCAACCTACTCCAATTATTTCTCCGCGTTTAAATAGTTTATTCTTTGTAATAAATTCATCACATGAAAGCATAAATATCTCCTAAATTATATTTTGATTAAATATATAATTATTTTACAAATTTATAGTATTGATATTATACACTATAAAATTATAATGTGCAATATAAAAAACAACAATTTTCTTAATTTTATATAAAATAATAAAAAAATTGATGTTTTTTTATAAAAATATTTTAAATTTATTATAAAAAAAAATCACTTAACATTTAAAGATTATGTAAAAGATTATTCTTTTTCTTCAAATATGTAAGTGATTTTAAACTTTTAATTTCCTGCCTCTACATAATTATTTAATTGCATTGAAATTGAAAATACGCCGCCACAATCATTATTTGGTGAAGTTATATTGAGAGTAAAGGAGTAAGTAACAGTTGTGCTTGCTGGAATTATTTTAGTGTTTGGTGTTGCTGTAATATTTTCAGGTTCTGCTGTTGGAGTATTGTATGTTATAGGCATTGTTATACTAGGTTGTGTTGTGTTATCTATATTATCAAAAGCCGAATTATTTGTAAGAATAAGTTCTATTTGTCTATTTGAACTTCTATTTTCAATTGTAATAGCAACTGTTATTGGTGAGCCATTATCTCCAAATGTTAAATCCATTTGTGTCCATGGTTGTAATTCTCCTGTAAGAGGAATTTCGCCCTCTGGTGTCTGATAATCTATATCTATGTCAGGTAGGTTATATGCCTGTCCTGTTGATGGATAATCTTTCGTTCCAATTATGCTTCCTTTTATTAAAGCATTTACTGATGTTGCAGTAAAGGACACATTACCACCAATATTTACTTGTGCTGTTTTTGCTGCATATACTCCGATAAGTAAGCAACTTATCATAAGAACAAATGCGCTAATACATGATATCAACTTTACTTTAAGGCTCATATCTTTTCTCCTTTATAATAATCTGATAATTTTTAGTTACTTAATAAACAAAAATACCTATTATTACTTTGTACAAAAATGTAATTTTTATAATGCAAATCTTTAAGTTAATTTTATTTTACTCCACTTAAGCCAAATATGTCAATTAAAATCTATTAATTTTTACAAATTTAACTAATTTTATGTTTTAATTTGTTTGTGCAAGTTTATCTGCCCTATCTTTTAATGTTAAAGCATCTATAAAAATATCTAAATCTCCATTCAAAACTGATTCTATATTATATGAAGTAACATTGACACGATGGTCAGTTACTCTTCCTTGAGGATAATTGTATGTTCTTACCCTTTCTGAACGATCACCTGTTCCTACTTGACTTTTTCTTTCTGCTTTATATTCGCTTTCTATCTGACCTTGATAATAATCATATAGTTTTGACCTTAAAATCGACATTGCTCTTTCTCTATTCTTTATCTGCGATCTTTCATCTTGACAAGCAACCACAATCCCTGTTGGCAAATGTGTTATTCTGATTGCACTTTCTGTTTTATTGACATGTTGTCCGCCTGCACCACTTGATCGATATGTATCAATTTTTAAATCTTTATCTTCAATTTCAAATTCCACTTCCTCAATTTCTGGTAAAACGGCTACTGTTGAAGTTGAGGTATGAACACGACCTTGACTTTCTGTTTCAGGTACTCTTTGCACACGATGAACACCGCTTTCATACTTAAATCTGCTGTATGCTCCTTTCCCCTTCACCATAAAAGTAATTTCTTTGATGCCCCCTATTTCTGTTTCATTTATGTTCATTACTTCTACTTTCCAATGTTTTTTGTCAGCATACATATGATACATTCTATAAAGAACGCTACAAAAAAGAGCTGACTCCTCTCCACCTGCTGCCTGTCTTATTTCAATAATAACATTGCTATCATCATTGGCATCTTTTGGTAATAATAAAATTTTAATTTCTTCAACTTCATTTTCTATCTCTTTTTTTAACCTTTCAATTTCTTCATAGAACATTTGTTTTAATTCGTGGTCGGTTTCTTTTTCCATCTCTTTTTGACAACTTAAGAGGTCTTTATAAAGGCTTTCAAGTTTATCGTGTGCGTTTACAATATCCTCTATAGACGAGCGTTCTTTTACCAACTTTTTCCATTGCTTATTGTCTGCAATAATATCTGGATCAGAAACAAGTTTGGTAAGTTCTTCAAAACGATTTTTTGTCTTGATAGTTTTTTGTAAAATTTCATTTGCCAATTCTTCCATAAACAATCCTTTCAATTTTATTATAATCTTTTATAATCTCAATATTTTCAAAATTATTTTCTTGAAGTAAATCGCATACGCTGTTAGCCTGCCCTTTGCCAACTTCAAAAAATATCCACCCTTTTTTATTTAAGTGTTTCGGTGCTTCTCCTATTATTTTTCTATAAAAATCTAGACCATCTTCTCCACCATCAAGAGCAAGTCGTGGGTCATACTTTTTTACTTCTATATCGAGTTTTTCAATATCTCCACTTTTTATATAAGGTGGATTTGATATAATTATATCATATTTTTTCTTTTTTTTCAATCCTTTAAACAGGTCAGAAGCAATAAATTCAACTTTTACATTGTTTTTTTCGGCATTATTTTGTGCAATTGCAAGTGCTTGTTTTGAAATATCTATGCCACTAACTTTGCAACTAGTAAATTTTGCTATCGTTATTGCTATTGCTCCACTGCCCGTACACATATCAAGCACGGTAGATAGTTCAAAATCTCTTATTTTTTTTATTGCTTCATCAACTAATAGTTCTGTTTCCATGCGAGGAGAAAGAACTTTTTTGTTGACATCAAACCTTAAACCATAAAATTCGACAAAACCAAATATATTAGATAATGGCTCGCCTTTTGCTCTGCGTTCGCATGCTCTCATAATTTCTCGATATTCTTTAGCACTTACCGAACGCAATAATTTTATTTCTGACCTGTTTTTATTAAGTATTGTAGCAATTATCCAATCAATATCACTTTCTTCATACTTATCACTTGCCTTAAGTTTTGTCTGCATTTCTGCAAAAAGTGCCGACATAGAAACTCTATCTTTAACAAGTCTTTCAAAATCATCAAAATTTGTCATTTCATTTTTTGCAGCCATCATTACCTCTTCATGTGTTATATTTGGTTTCATACAAACTAAAAAATTAGTTATAAGTGCAATATCCTTTAACCATAATAATTTAGTAAAAGTTACAAATCTTAATAATTCATAACTAATTGGAATACAAATTAAGAATATGGAAAGGTTTATAAAAAAATTTGCAATAAAATTTATGTTTATCGCTACTAATGATATCACAAAAAGAGAAATTATAAAAATATTTACAAGAAAATTAAGAAAATTGAGAGGATATGCTCTATTTTGAAAACTTTCCTTATCACTTATAAACATACAACCAGCACCATTAAATGAATAAACACCACTCATAAAAGGAATAAAGCGTAATAATAGTAAAATTATATAGACAACACCAACTCTAAAAAGGGATATCATAAAACTTTTTAAATAGTAAGAACTAAATTCAAAACCTATGTTTATTACATATGAACTCAAAAATCCAAGAACTAATAACCCAAATAAAAAGGAAATTATAATAGATGCAAAAAATAAAATATACCCTGAAAAAAAATTTAATTTCCCTGCATTCTTAGCAGACTTATTTTTATCTTCCCCATTAACTTCAAGTTCACTTTGCAATTCATATGCTTGATAATAATAGTAGATGCCCTTAAAAAAATAAGTAAAACCTCTTATAAAAAAGTAATCCATAAACTTTTTGTTTGGTTTTATTTTTTTACCATCTACCTTTTTATCTCCATTACTGTCAATAATACTGACGCAAAGTTTATCTTCAGACAATACTCCTACGCCATTCCCCATTGGAAGTACAATTTTTCCCATGATATTATTATTGCCAATGTAGCAACATTTTATCATAAAATATCTATATTAAATAAAAAACTCATTATAATTACATTCTTACATAAAAGAATGAATTGTAATGAGCTTTATTAATTTCTTTATAAAATATTTCATATAATTAGTCTTTATTTGATAAACCATATTTCTTATTAAACTTTTCAACATTACCGCTTGCGTCAACAACCTTTTTCTTCCCTGTGAAGAAAGGATGGCATTTATTGCAAATATCAATACTTAATGTATCCCCTTTGCAATTTGATTTTGTTTTGAATGTGTTTCCACACGCACAAGTAACGGTAACTTCATGATAATCTGGATGAATATCCTTTTTCATAAAAACCTCCTTATTAAATTAATCTCCTACATATGGGAGCAATGCAATATTTCTTGCTCTTTTAATTGCAGCACATAGTTCTCTTTGATGATAAGCACAAACTCCTGTTTGGCGTCTTGGCAAAATTTTACCTTTTTCTGTTATATATTTTTTAATTTTTGCTACATCTTTATAATCTATTTGTTTTTCGCCTGCAACACAAAAAGCACATACTTTCTTTTTAGAAGGTTTACGAAATTTCTTTGTTACTATTTTTTCAGTTTTTTCTAATTTTTCAACCTTCTCTTCAGCTTTTACTATTTCTGCCATATTTTTTATTCTCCTTTTAATTAAAATGGTAAACTGTCATCATCAATAGGTTCAAGTTCGGCAGTTTCAGGTTGAGATGGTTTTGATGGTGCATCAGAGCCATCGCTTGATGCTCTAGAACCTAAAAATTCAATTTCATCTGCCACTATATCAGTAGTATATCTTTTTGTTCCATCACTTGCCTCATAAGATGAATTTTGTATTCTCCCTATAACACAGCATTTTGAACCTTTCTTTAAAAATTTATGACAATTTTCTGCTTGTCCACGCCAAACCACTATATTAAAGAAATCTGCTTGTGGACCATTATCAGCATTTGCAAACTTTCTTTGCACTGCTATTGAAAATCTACATACAGAAACCCCGCTATTTGTTGTTGATAATTCTGGGTCTCTTGTTAAATTTCCTATTAATATAACCTTATTCATGTTTATCTCCTTTTTCGCACTTTTAATTATTTTCTAACAAAAAGTTGACGAACAATTCCTTCTGTTATGTTCATGAGTTTTGCCATAGCATCAACTTCGAGAGGATTTAATGTGATATTCATTAGAACATAATATCCTTCTGTTTTGAAATTGATTGGATAAGCAAATTTTCTCATTCCCCATTTATCAATTCCATCAACTGTGCCACCTTTGCTTTCAACATAAGAAGTAAACTTTTTTATTAATTCTTCTCTTTGTTCTTCGCTGACATCTGATGAAATGATATAAAGAAGTTCATACTTATTCATATCTTACCTCCTTTTGGACTAAATGGTCTTTCATTTTACAAGAGTTTAAATAAATTTATAAAATAATATTTTTTAAAACCCTAAAACAATCTTATGAAAGACAAGGACAGTTTTTTAACTGCTAGAAATAGATTATAAACAATTTAATATATTTTGTCAAGTATTATAAACAACATTTATTTTATCTAAATATTATATTTTTTTTAGAAAAGCACATAATAATTCAAATATTTTCTTGCAAATACAACAATATTTTTTAATAAGGAGGGGAAAAGTGTTTTATGTTACAGTTATTCTTTTTACAATGATTTTGGATATAGGTATTGCGACAGCATTATCACTAGCCGAAAAAAGTATAACTCTTGTTTATGCAATTATCGCACCTTTTTTTATACTTGCTTATGTGCTTATTATTTTAGGTATTCTTGATTTACTTTTAAGGTTTTTGCCGAAATCCTTTTATGACTTTAATAAAAAATATTATATTGTAAGTAAAAAAGAAATGAAATTTTATGAAAAAATTTCTATACGAAAATGGGAAAATATAGTCCCTGAACTCGGCTCGTCTGGAGGTTTCTCTAAAAGACATCTAAAATCTATTGACTCTCAATATATAAGACAATTTATACATGAAACTTGTTTTGGTGAAATTCTCCATTTGTTTGCAGGTATATTGGGTTTTACTTGTCTATTATTTTTCTCTTCAGATAAATATCTTTTTGTACTGCCTATTTTAATAGTAAATTTAATTTTAAACTTATTACCCTGCCTTATTCAAAGATATAATAGGCATAAACTTGTAACGCTTTATAATTTTAAAACTAGATGTAATCAATCTAGAATAATAAATGTGGAGAGGGAAACAATAACTAAAGAAGAAGTCGAAATAAATAAAGATAATAACATTTAAAATTTAAAGGATAAATTATGATTATAACTTTAGTAACTGATCAATTTTATCAAAATAGCAATGGGACAAGCGTTTCTGCTCAAAATTTATGCAAAGGGCTTGTTGAAAATGGACATACCGTAAGAATTCTTTCTGTTGATAATGGAGAAAATACCCCTTACGCTCTCAAAGAACGGAATTTCGGTAAAATAGGGAATAAAATTATTCATTCACAAGGTATGCAACTTGCCAAGCCTGAAAATAAAATCATTAAAGAGGCTATAAATGGTGCAGATATCGTTCACATTATTACTCCTTTTAAATTAGGGCAAAAGACTTTGCAAATATGCAAAAAAAATAATATTCCTTGTACTGCGGCATTTCATCTAGTCCCTGAAAACATTACCTCAACAATTTACATGAAAAATTTAAATATTTTAAATGACGCAATTTGGACTTGTTGGCGAGGGAAATTATACAAAAATATTGAACATATTCATTGTCCATCTCGTATGGTTGCAGACCAAATGAAAAAACATGGATACAATTCAAATTTACATATTATTTCAAATGGATTTAAAGATTGCTATATGGTAAATCAAGAAAGAAAACCCAAAATTTTCAAAGATAAAATTATAATTGTTGCAACAGGAAGGCTTTCAAGAGAAAAGCGATATGATTTATTAATTAAAGCGGTCAATAAAAGCAAATACAAAGACAAAATTTTGATTATTTTTGGCGGAAATGGTCCTTTAAAAAAATCTTTAATTAAAAAATCGAGCAAATTACCTAATATGCCACTATTTCTTGGCAAATATGACCAAGAGCAACAATTATCTTTACTAAACTATGCTGACTTATATATCCATACTGCTGATATTGAAGTTGAAGGAATGACTTGTCTAGAAGCAAGTGCTTGTGGTTGTGTGCCAATAGTTTCTGACAGCCCTAAATCTGCTACTAAACAATTTGTAACGCATAAACAAAGTATTTTTAAACACGGCAACTATAAAGATTTGGCGAGTAAAATTGATTGGTGGATAGAAAATCCTGAATTTCTTGAAAATCAAAAGAAAATTGTTTTCCACCACGCACAGAATTATAGATTAGAAAATAGTATGAAATTATATATCGACATGTTTAATTGTGCAATAAAAGATTTCTATAAATAAAAAAGATATAACCTTTTTGAAATGAACCTACTAAAGCCGTCTTACTTTTGAGGCTCGTCCTATTTTAAGTTATATCTTTTTCTATTTTAAATTGAAAATTTTAATAAAATTTATTTTTTGTTGCAATTTTTATAATTTAAATTTTCTCTGCTATTTCCCATGCACGCCAAACAACTGTTCTCAAATTCCCAACTGATAGAGCATCACCTACAATATGAACATGCTTTGATGCTTTTGCAAGAGGTGATGGGTTATATCCTATTGCAGTTATAACATTATCTGCATTTAACTCAATTACATTTTTATTTTTATCTTCAATTATTATTTTGTTGTCTTTTATTTCTAAAACTTTGCTTTCAAGATATACAGGTACTTTCTTATATTTAAAATAATCTCTTAAATAAGAGGAGTTTGCTAAACATAATGTATTAGATATCATTAAGTCATTTTTCGCTTCAATAATTGTTGGATTTTTCCCTTTTAAAAATAAATCATATGCTATTTCACAACCACTTAAGCCGCCACCTATCACGACAATATTTTGACCTACTTGTTTGCCGTTTAGATATTCAATGGCTTCTATACTCTTTTCTATACCTTTAATTTGTAATTTTTTTGGCAACGCTCCTGTTGCAATTATTATTTCATCTGCTTTAACTTGTGAAATATCTCTTATTTCGCTGTTGAATTTTACATCTATATTTAATGTTTTTATTTGTCTACGATACCAATCAATAAGCAACTTATCTTTTTCTTTGAAATCTGGTGCAGCAGCGGCAATAAATACTCCGCCTAGTTTATCAGTTTTTTCATAAATAGTAACTTTATGCCCTCTTAAAGTGGCAATCCTTGCACTTTCCATTCCACCTATCCCGCCACCTATTACTGCAATATTTTTAACTTTTTTAGCAGGCACAATATCAAATTTGTGATTTTGCATTGTAAGAGGATTTATAGCGCATCTTGACATATGTTTAGTATCATTCATTGAGCCAGCATTTGCAACACCTTTATAATGAGAAATTGGGAAACAACCATTATGACAGCATATGCAAGGCATTATATCTTCAAGTCTATCCTCCATCAATTTTGTAACCCAGTGATGGTCTGTTAAAAACTGTCTAGCAACCCCCATCGCATCTATTTCATTATCTTTTATTGCTTTAGCCGCTGTATCAGGTTCCATTCTTCCTGCACATACGATAGGAATATCTAAAACTTTTTTTACTTCCTTTACTTCCTGCAAATTGCAATTTTTGGGCATATATGCTGGAGGATGTGCCCAATACCATGCATCATATGTTCCATTATCGGCATCAAACATATCATAACCTGCATCTTGTAAATATTTTGCTGCTTTTAAACTTTCCTCCATATCCCTTCCAACTTCTGTAAATTCCTCGCCCGGCAAAGCGCCTTGATAAAAGCCTTTTGTCTTGCTAACTACAGAATACCTTAAAGAAACAGGAAAATCTTTGCCACAAACATCTTTTATTGCTTTCACTATCTCTACAGGAAAACGATAACGATTTTCAAAACTTCCACCATATTCATCTTTTCTTAAATTTGTATATTCTGTTGTAAATTGGTCTAACAAATATCCTTCGTGAACTGCATGGACTTCCACACCATCTACCCCAGCGTCTTTACACATCTTTGCTGTTTTTGCAAAAGCATCTATCATTTTCGCAATTTCTTTTTTAGTAATTTCACGAGTTAAAACACCTTCTGCCCATCTTGAAGGGAGTTTGCTTGGAGAAGCGCACAAATATTGCACATCTATTATAGGTTTGATTAATGAATTTAAAGTTTTATGTTTAAGCATAGGGACTAAAGCATTAGGTATTGAAAAAGAACGCCCAAATCCTGCTGTCAACTGCACAAAAAGTTTTGCACCTGTCTTGTGAAAATCTTCCATATATTCCTTTAATTTTTTGAAAGACTTTTTACTTTTATAAAGCCATTGCCCTCCTATAAGATTCTTTAATGGTGCTATCCCCGGTATTATTAAACCTACATTATTTTTGGCAAGGTCCATAAAAAAATCGGCTGCGTCTTTATCAAAATGATGAGGTTCCATCCAGCCGAAAAGTGATGTCCCACCCATAGGGCAAAGAACAATCCTATTTTTAATTTCTACATTACCTATCTTCCAAGGTGTAAATAATGGTTCAAACTTTTTATCCATAATATCTCCTTTATATTTTTTAGTTAAACAATAAAGTAATTCTTTCTTTTATTATATATAATTTAGAAAGAATTACAAATTAAAAAGTATGATTTTTTATATTTATCTTGTAAACTTAATATTTTTTTATTTAAAGTTAATAAATTTTGCTTTTAAAATTATTTAAACTATTTTGCTAAATATAAGGAAATAATAAATAATCTTTATTATAGACATATTTTAATATTAATTAAAATTTATAAAAAATATCAAAAATCTTATCGCTGGTCGCTAATATTAGCATTGCTATTATTCTGCTCAAGTTCTGTTATTGAATTGTAAGGAACACCTGATGTCGTACCTGATAAAAGTGCAATATCAACAGCATTCGTTGGTTCTCCCCATGAATTGCCTGAAAATTGGAATAATGCTTGATCCACAACCCAGCCCCTTGTATTGAAAACTACATTATGTGTTATAAATCCACTAGAATTTGGATTTAAATATCCACTTTGTCTTAAAGAGTAAAATATATTCCCATCAATCCAATTATTGCTTGTGCTTCCTTGAGTTACAATTCCTCTATTTACAACCCAAGTGTCAGAACTACCAGATTGAGTAGGCCCATAAATTATATTGTTTCTTATAACATTATTATTACCACCAATTTGAATAAATTCTGTAGGATATGGATTATCGCTTGTAAATGTTAAATTTTCTATAACATTTCCACTCCCTGAAATTAAGAATGGTACAGTATTTGCAGTAAGCAATATTGTTGCGTTTGGTTTCCCTTTAATTGTAATATTGTTTTTAGAAATGGTTGTAGTGGTATCAATAGGATAAGTTCCATCATAAACTTCAATTGTTCCATTATTTGCTACCACATTGAGAGCATCTTCAATGGTTGGGAATGGACTTGCTTGTGTTCCATTTCCTCCAACAGTGTTACTTCTTACAAAAATGTTATATGGATTAAATACTGTGTTGCCATTAGCACCTGTCGCTCCCGTTGCTCCTGTCGGCCCCGTTGCTCCTGTTGCCCCTGTTGGTCCGGCTTCACCCGTTGCACCTTGTATTCCCGTAGCACCAGTTTCACCTATAGCACCTGTCGGTCCTGTCGCTCCCGTAACGCCTGTCGCTCCCGTTGCACCAGTTGCCCCCTCTGGAATAAAAAAAGATAAAAATGCGGTGTCGCCTACATTGACTTGTTCTACTCTTGCACTATCTCCTGCAGGTATGGTAGTCGTAGTCGCAACTTCTACTATAGTTGTTGTACTTCCCGTAGCCCCCGTTGCACCTGTCGCCCCTGTCGGCCCTGTTGCACCAGTTGCTCCTGTTGGTCCTGTCGGGCCCATTGCTCCTATTGGTCCTGTTGCCCCTGTTGGTCCGGTTGGTCCTGTTGAACCTATTGAATTATTTTGTTGATTAAAGCAATTATTAATTATTGGCTTGTTGCCACAAAATATATTACATCTTTTACAAGCAAAATTATTTGTTTTTTTTAAGTCCTTTTGCTCATTTGTAAAAATTGGAGCTGGAAAACTATTCCATTTATTTTGATGACAGTAATTTTTATTATTTAAGTTAGAAATATTATTAAATAAATTTTTAATCAAAAAGCACCTCCTGTTGTTTTCTACATTATATGAACAATAAATTAACATTGTTAAATTATTTTAAAATATAAAGTTTTGAATTTATTGGTAGTTTAAGTTTAATTTTCTCCAGTTGTTATATTAGAAATTTTATTTCCGCTTTTATCTTTAACATCTGCAATTACTTCTTTAGCATTTTCATCTTTATCATTAGTTTGGTGTGATTAATAAAAATTTCATTTAAATACATACAATGATATAATTTAGTTAAATTTCACTTATATTCACATTAAGAAAAAAGTGATTTCTGACAATAAAATATTAGCCAAAGTGTAATTATTTATTTTGTCGAATGTTGTATCTTTTAAGCGTATATTCTTTGACTTTTTATATATAATTGGTATACTATAAATTATTCCTTGGAGGGAATTATGGATAGAAAGTTAAAAAATTCAATTATAATCATTTTTAGTCTGTTTATTATAGTAGGTTTAAGTATACTTTTGGTCTTTGTATTTAAAGACAATAAAGAAAGTGAAAACAAACAATATAAAATAACATTTTATGTAAATCAAGATATTGTTAAAGAAGTTAAAACAAATGGAAATGAAATTATAATTGCACCTTCTCCATTGATAATTGATGGTTATGAATTTATCGGTTGGTATTTTGATAATAATATTTGGGATAATCAACTTACATCTGATTCCTTTATTAGTTCTTCATTGACTAATGATATCACTGTTTATGCATATTATGAAAAAGATATAGTTTTGCCTACTGAATATTTAGTTTCTTTTGAAACAAACGGGGGAAGCAATATTGAATCAATGATGACATCTTTAATAGAAACATCACCTATTACGACAAGGGATAATTATACCTTTAAAGGTTTGTATTTAGATGAAGAATTTACACAAATTGTTAACTTCCCATTTGAAGTCAACAAAGAAATTACACTATATGCAAAATGGGAACAAGATATAGTTGAAGTGTCTTATAATATGAATTCATCAAATTATATAACAGGTATAAGCTCATTGCCTGATGGTGTAACTGTTTTAAATATACCTTCACAAATAAATGGGGCAACCGTTATTGGTATTGCAAATGGTGCTTTTAGATCAAATACTTAAATTGTTGAGGTGAATATACCAAACACCGTTACACAAATTTTAGGCAATGCTTTTTGGGGTTGTTCAAACTTGCAAAGAGTTACACTCCCTAACTCATTAAAGTCATTAAGTTATGATACTTTTGCTTATTGCTACTCATTAAAATCAATTGAACTGCCTGATAGCCTTGAAAGTATTGATAGCGATGCTTTTATGTATTCAGGTTTGACAGAGATATCCTTCCCAGATAAATTAACTAACATTTCTCAATATGCATTTAAAGGTTGCACCGATTTACATACAGTTAATTTTAACAAAATTGAAACATTAGGTAGAGGTGCTTTTGAAGGTTGCACTTCTTTACAAAAAGTAGTTTTGCCAGAAACTTTAAAAAGCATGGAACACAATGTATTTACAAATTGCTCAACATTGAGCCAAATAAATATTTTATCAACTGATGCTGTTATAAATTATTCTATTATTGATTACACAGCATACTTTGACAATCCTGATAATTGGATTAATGGTGGATTATATATAGATAGTTATTTCGTTGTCATACAAAGTTCTTACACAAATAGCGAGTTTGAAGTTAAAGACGGAACAACTGTACTTGCAAATTTTGCATTTAATGAAAATAGTATAAAAAATATAATTACTAGCATTATTTTACCAACTTCTTTAAAGATAATCGGAGAAAGCGCATTTGAAGATATCACATCATTAAAGACTATAAACATCCCTGATAATGTGTTCAAAATTGGCGAAGATGCATTTTTAAATACAGGCATCTATAATGATAATGCTTATTGGACTGATAATGGACTTTATCTTGGCAATTTTTTAATTGCTGTAAAAAATGTAAATATGGAATCTTTTACAATTAAAGACGGAACAACCAGAATAGTTGACGGACAGTTGTTTGATTCTTTATCTAAAAATATAACATCTTTATATCTCCCTGACAGTCTAATATCTATTGGCGATTACAATTCCCAATATACTAAAATAACTTCAATAATTTTGCCAGCAAATTTAGAGTCTATTGGAGAAGAAGCGTTCTATTATTGTTCGGCCTTAACAAATGTTGACACGAGTAAATGTAACAATTTACAATCTATTTATTATTCTGCTTTTGCTGGTTGTAACATTTCTGAAATATATATCCCTCAAAGTGTAACTTATATGGAAGAATGTATATTTAATCATAACAAATCTATAATAGTCAATTGTGAAATTTCTTCAAAACCTGAGGGGTGGCATGAAGAGTGGAGTCGTAACTATTCAGGCTCAATCACTGTAAATTGGGATGTAAAACAATAAATTATAAGAAATTATTATATATCACAAAATTGTAAATAAATTTTATAAAAAAATTTTTTAATTTAAACAAAATAACAAATTAATAAATATTTTTAATTTTAATGCAAATAATCTTTTTATGGAATATGTAAAAGGAAAATCTTATTTTTGTTTTAGTGAGCAAAAGATAAAACAATACAATTACTTAAATGAAGATATTAAATGCGATATTTTGATAATAGGTAGAGGAATTGATGGTGCAATTGCTAATTTTTATCTTTCTCAAAAGTTTAATGTAGTTTTGGTGAATAAAGGGAGATTAGGTATGGCTTGCACTTCCTGTGCAACCGCATTGCTAGAATACCAACTTGATGATTTTGCCAGCGACCTTTTAAAATATATGTCTAAAGAAGAAATAATTGCAACTTACAAAATGGGGCTTGACGCTACTAAAAAAATTAAATCTTTTATAAATACATATGGTAATCATTGCAATTTTGCTTTAAGACCAACTTTTTTGTATACAAATTCAATTTTTACCGTTAATAAAATAAAAGAAGAATACAATTTTAGAATTTCAAATGGATTTAACTGTCAGTTATTTGATAAAAGCAACAACCCTTTCCCCTTTGATATAAAATGTGGCATATTTGCAAAAGATGGTGGTTGTGAATTTAATCCTTATCTATTTACCAAACAAATGATAGAAAATTCAAAAAATCAAGATAAAATTTTTGAAAATACAAATATAAAACATTTGATAAAAACAAAAAACGGTTACACTGCAAAAACTAATTTTAGAGAAATTATAAATTGTAAAAAAGTTCTTATAGCAACAGGTTTTAACTGGGAAGTTTTAAATTGTAATGACTTATGCGATAGATTTATTACATATTCTATTGTTACTAGCCCTATAAAAGAATTGTCATGGCTTGATAAAGCACTTATACATGACGCAAGTTCTCCATATCATTATATGAGGACTTTACCAGATGGAAGAATTATTTTTAGTGGAGAAGACACAATATTTAATGGCTCAATGATAAAAGAAAATAAATGTATAAAAAAATACAAAAAATTAGAAAAAGATTTATTAAAACTGTTGCCAAATATTAAAGATAAAATAAATATTGACTATAAATTTTATGGATGTTTTGGAACAACTAAAAATAATTTAGGACTTATTGGTAAAAGTAAAATTGATGACAATATCTTGCTATTTATTAGTTGTGGAGCAAATGGAATAATAAATGCCATGAAAGGAATTGAAATTATAGAAGATATTATACAAGAAAAATATAATCCATTATCTGATATATTTTCTCCTAAAAGAAAAGTCTAAATTTTGTTTCAATTTAATAAAAAATATTTAATCTATTAACCCATATCCGCCTGTAATTGGGTCTTTAAATAAAAATTTTTTGGGCGGTTTAAGAGTAAAAGTCAAATACAAAATTATAATTACTATTATTCCTAATATTGAAATTATATTTAAAACATTGCCTAGTGGAGCATAATTTAATATATTGAAACACATTAAAAAAGCAACAAATAACGCAAAATAATATGTTAAAATATCAACTATTAAGATAGGACTTTTTGTGATTGATGTATAAGAATAAAAAATTGTAGGTATTAAAATCATAGGAATTAATAAAGTGCAAAAAAATGCAAACAAATAATTAGAATTATTTAAAAAAATCATGCCAATCAAAAAATAAACTAAAGTTGGGAATATTGCAAGTTTTAAATGTTCCCAAGTGCTCTCATTTGCTGGAAATAATATCCCAACAAATTTATTTTTCCCACTCCATGAGTAGAAAAAATGAGATAGAGTGCCGAAAAATCCTACAAAAACAAATCCCACCAAACAAAAAATAACTATTTGTCTACTTTCATTCATAATATTTAATATATGTGGGTAAAAATTAAAAATACATAAAAATATAAATTATATTGCTTATAAATTATTTAAACATATGTCTTTATTTTTTATAAAAAAACAGCTTATATATTTATATGAATATTAAGCTGTTTGATGTCTTGTTATTATTAATCTTTGTTCTCTCTTATAACTTTTCTATTTATATAATCAATAATTAAATCGGCTGTTTTTTCTACTCCTATAGAACTATCTACACAAATATCATAGTTACTTGCGTCTCCAAATTCTTTGCCTGTAACGCTCTTGTAATAGTTCGCTCTTGATTTGTCTGATTTTTTCATATTTTGCAATGCCGTTTGCTCGTCATCTCCATACATTTGTTGTATTTTTTTTATTCTATAATCATCTGGTGCATATATAAAAACATTGATAACATTTTTATAATCTTTTAAAAAATAATCTGCCGCTCTACCAACTATAACGCAACTTCCATTCGCTGCTATTTCTTTAATAACTTTCTCTTGAGCGTTTATAGCAAGTTGTGCTACATTATGAGATAAATATAAATCATAAAATGCTGACTCTGATTTTTCATTCAATTCTTTTATATAATCTTGGCATAGACCACTGTTTTTTGCCACCAATGCAGTCGTTTCCTTATAATAATATGGTATGTTTAATTTTTTTGCAACCATTCTTCCTATTTCTTTCCCCGCGCTGCCATGCTGACGAGATATAGTTATGATTACTCCCTCTTTAGATTTTTTTATCTCTGCATCTTTTACTTGATTATTTGTTTGATTTAATTTCTCTTTTTTCTTAATATCTTTAAAAAATTCTATTATAAATATAGTAGCAACTACTATACCTAAAGCATCAGCTATAGGTGCTGCCCAAAGCACACCTTCAATTCCTAAACCAATAGGTAATGTGCATGCTAAAGGAATAAAGAATAAAATATCTCTTGCTAATGAAACTATTGCACTTTTAATTGGATTGCCAACTGCTTGAAAGAAAATAGATGACATTTTTATAATACAAGTAAACAAAACAAATGCTAAAAATATTCTAAATGTTAACTTTGCAAAGGTATTATAAAGTTCACTTTCTGAACCAAATATGCCTATAATTAATTCAGGACAGAGTTCAAAAATTAAAGTTGCTATCAAACCTATAACTATACATGATATTAATGTAATTTTAAAAGTTTGTTTAACTCTATCATATTTACCTGCTCCATAATTATATCCTAAAATAAGTTGAGCCCCCAAAATAATTCCAACAACAATATTTATAACAATTGTAAACACTTTCATTACAATACCAATTACAGCAATCGGTATATCAATACCATACTCGCTTATTGCACCATATTTGACTAACATTATATTAGATACAAGCGAAATTACTACAATGGCTACTTGTGTTATAAAAGTAGAAATTCCCAATTTTACCGCTTTCCACAATATCCTAAAATCTATAACAAAACTTTTTTTAGATAATTTAAAAGTTTTAGTTTTAAAAAAATAAATCAAGGATATAACAAAAGATAAAAATTGCCCTATTATTGTTGCCCAAGCAGCACCTGCTATCCCCCAATTTAAACAAAAAATAAATATTGGGTCTAAAATTATGTTTGCTATCGCCCCAACAAGCATCGAAGTCATTGAAACTGCTGGGCTTCCATCTGCTCTAATAACAGAGTTCATCATATTTGACAACATATAAATAGGAAAAGCCGAAAGTATAATTGTAAAATATTCTATTGCCAATCCTATTGAAGCATCGCTTGCTCCAAATAGGTATAAAATCGGTTTCATAAAAATAAAACCAATAATCAACAAAATGATACTTGCTATTAAAGTCATAACTAAACTATTGCCTATACATTTATGTGCGTCATTAGATTTATTTTTACCTTGACAGATACTAAGATATGCTGCCGAGCCATCTCCAAAACACCATGCAAAAGCCAGTGCTATGACAGTAATTGGAAATACAACTGTTGTTGCTGCATTCCCTAAATATCCTATTTCACTATTACCTATAAAAATTTGGTCTACAATGTTGTATAAAGAACTTACTAATAATGATAAAATACAAGGGATTGAAAATTTAATAATAAGTTTAGAAATTTTTGTTTCCCCTAAATTCAATGTTTTTTTTGCTTTTTCCATAAAATCCTCCTGTAAAATTGGAGTCTTTTAGAGATTAAAGCTAACCTGAAACTAACTTAATTTATTCAAATTTAAAGCGACATATTCTATCACATTTATCAAAAATAGTCAAGTCTAAAAATATAAATTTAAAACATTTTTTAAAAATAAATCAAGTTTTTATCTTAAACTATGTATTTTTTCAAATATTGCTATATTATCTTTGTATCCTCTAGGATTAAGTGGGCTGGGGTGATATATTGGTATAACCTTATAATTTTTATTCTCTAATTTTATGTTAAATTCTTTTCCTACATAATCAGCAAATTTTTTTATTTTTATACCGAGTATTGCTTGTGAAGGATATAACCCCATCGGCACTAGAATATTACACGGCAAATTATTTAATTGCTTTATAAGAATGGGTAAACAATTTTTTGAACATTCCCTTAACATTTTTCTATTCTCTATAATACACTTACAACATTCAGTAAAATAAATATCGCTTATAGATAAATCTATATTATTTAAAAGTTTTTCTAAAACTTTTCCACTTGCCTGCAATTTCCCATATTTATTATAAAATGCTTTTTTCGATACAATCCAACCATCTTTTGCCGGACTCTCTCCAATTATTATAAAAGGCGTTTTGCCATATTGAATAGAGCACTCTTTAAGTTTAGGAAAATCTCCACAAAGATTGCAATCTTGAATTTTTTTCTGCACATTAATCATAACAATAAATTTAACTCCATTATAATTTTTTAAATAAATTTATACATCTATTTTCATAATTGTTTTTTCTATAAAATTTTTCTGCATTTCTATTGTAAGCAAAAAGTTCGATAGAAATATATTCACAATCTACACTTTTAAAATATTTTTCTGCATAATCTAATAATTTTTGACCAACGCCTAAATTCCGTTCCCCATGACTTACTATTAATTCTGAAATTATCGCTTTTTTAGGACAAGAATATTCTACTTTATCATATTCGTCATATGGAGAGATATATCCTATTATTGCCCCTATAATCTTTTGATTGTTTTTTGCTAAAAAAATTTTGCCCGAGTTCTCTTTTACCTCTTTAATAGTTTTTTCAAAATACTTTTCTCTATAATCTTTTGTTAAAATATTTAAGTGGTATTTATCAATAGTTAAAATATATTTTTGTAACTCGACAAGCAAATTTTTTAAATCTCTTTATAAATGTTAGAATATTCTATAATTTCCATAATCACTTTCTCCGATATTTTTGCTTCAATTTATAAATATTATAACATAAATTACAAATAATTTAATTTATTTTGAATTATTTTATATTGTTACACAATAAAACCACGCAAAAAATTTTGCGTGGTTTTATTACTATATATTCTTAATTTTGAATTGTTAAATCATAAAAATTTAAAATCATATAAAATTTGTTATTCTATAATTTTAGTAAGTAATTTCACTATTCATATCTACATAGCCATCAAAATTAGCAGGGAAAGTGATTTCTCCATCAAATCCAAGAATATTTATCTCCAAATCTCCTGCTATAACTAATTGCATAGAAGTTGTTGCATCCATAGGAATATTTATAGCTAAATCTGCAGAAGCAGTTATGTTTAATCCAGCAAATACATCATTTGTGTAAACGATATAAATAACAACATCTTCCATTGAATTGAAATCTACAGTTACAGCTTGAGCATCATTTCCTTGCTCACTTATATATGTTTCTACTAATTCTTGAATATATTGTCCTTTAACAGTTGTTTTTACTTTATAATCACTTGAATTTTCATATTTCTCTATGATTATATCTGTTCCCCATGATTCTTGTGGCACTAAATCTAAAAGAGATAAAAGTGAATAATTAGGAACATCTACAATATCATCTGCTGTACCTGTCGCAAGTGTTTGATAAAATTTATATCCTGGTAATGTTGCACCTGCCATAGAAGCAACCGTATCTGCAAACCTTTGTGCTTGAGAAAGATCAATATATTGATTGCCATTAGTTATATATTGATAAGCAGTCGCATCTATCTTACTATCTTCTTGACCAACAACTTCCATATCAAGATTTACAGTGCTTGATGCTTTGATTTTATTTATATCTAATGTACCTTCATCTGAAGAATTAAGTAAATAGTTATCTGATGTTACCGAAATTGATGTCTCTTGTCCACTTAATTCCATGGTTGCATCAAAGGTAAATGACATTTGAAGCCCACCCAACAAGTTGTTAAGATTAAACCCCCTTGTGTCAAGGTCAGTTAAAACATTTTCATACTCTGATGTTTCAACTGCAGTAAATTTACCTGAAGTATCAACCATATCGTTACTTCCACATGCAGTTAGGACTAATGCACAAGGTACTACTGCAAGTCCTGCTGCTAATAATTTAATAGATTTTTTCATATCCCCTCCTTATTATTTTACATTATTATATTACAACAATAGATTTAAAATGTCAAGCAATATTTGACTATATATTCCCACTTACAATAATTTTTATGATTGTAAAAAACAAAAATTATATTTTTTCTTTAATTATAAGCACATATAAATAAATATGACACAGATATATGAAAAACTTAAAAAATATGCTTCTATTTATACTTTTAAAATATAAAAATTTAAAATAAAAAAATAAAAAAGAAAAAATGAATTTAATTAGTTTGTAGAAAATAAAAAAAATGTATAATAGTTATAAGCAATTTATTTTTAAGGAGCAAAAAATGAAAAAAATTAAATTGATTTTTACAGGCGGGACAATAGGTTCTCTTGTTAATGACAATGAAATTTCTACAAATGCAGAAACTAGAAGTCTGTTAATAGAAAAAAGTGGTGAAAATAAAGATATCTTTGAAGCGTCTTTCCCTCTTAATATATTAAGTGAAAATGCAACTCCTGATGATGTTTTGAAAATGTATGATGAAATCATGCTCGCAATGAAAGATGAACAAGTTGAAGGCATAATATTGACGCATGGAACAGATACTTTGGCTTTTACTGCCGGATATTTATCTTTATTATTGCAAAAATGCTCAAAAAAAGTTGTTTTAGTATCAAGCAATTTCCCAATAACATATCAATATGCTAACGGAATAATTAATTTTAAAACAGCAATTGAGATTGTTGAAAATGAAAATTTCCCAAATGGTGTTTATGTATCTTATAAAAATCCATGCGACAATTTTGTTAGTATTCATTTAGGTAGCAGAATAATGGAACCTTCGCCTTTTAGTGATTGCTTTTATAGTGTACAAGGATTAAGATATGCAAAATTTCAAAATGGTAAATTTGAATTTGAAAATACTGGCATTGGAAAAACATATAAAAATTTTGAAATAGATAAAACTTGTTGGAAAATTGATAAAAAAATTTTATTTATTAAACCCTTTATAGGTTTAAATTATGATTTGTACAAAAATTCAAATTTTGATTGTGTTGTTCATGAACTTTTCCATAGTGGTACTGCAAATGTAAACGAAAAACAAGATTGTATGATGTATAATTTATTAAATTTTGCTGATTTTTGCAATCAAAATAATAAGCCTTTATTTGTATGCAATATATCAAAAAAAGATGTTAATTACAATTCAACTAATATAATGCTTAATAAAAACATAAAATTTTTGTTTAATATTGCTCCTAATATAGCACTAACTAAAGTAAATATTGCATTTAGTTTAATTAAAGAAAATGAAAGAGAAAAATTTTTAAAAACTAATATCGCCGGAGAGTATTGGGATTAAAAATTATATAAAATTGTTATTTTATTATGCAGTTTGAAGATTTAATATTTGCTACTTCCCCTCCTATTTTAATCACAATATATACACAAGATTATATTTTAAAAATCATAGTTGATGATAGATAGAAAGAAGTGAATTATTATATGTAATGATGGCGAGATAAAAAGTTATGGTGGACCAAAAAATCCCTATACTATTTGGAAACTCTAATTTAAATAAATGCCATATTCATATTCACATCCTAAAACACACATATTAAAATATGCTTATTTGAACCGACCAAATTTAAACATTATACAAACACTATTATGACATAAATATATATAACTACTTTTACGACATACAATTTTGTTGACAAAGGTTATTTGATAAAGTTACAAAAGTTTTTAATGAACAATATAAGACTGAACAACATAAGGATAAATATAACTCTCTTGAAGACGATGAACTCGACTGGGAACTAGAACAACTTTTAAAGGAAAAGGAAGAAAGAGAAAAAAGAAAACGAAAAAGAGAAAAAAATTTTGTGATGTAAAGTATTTTTGCAGAAAGTGTTGATTTTTTCATATTTTGTGATATAATATAAAATATAAGGAGTGAAAATGATAAAGACTTTCGCATTAATTTCATATTATTACTACTACATTTAAATTGCTATATGTAGGAGTTTTTGCGAGAAATAAAAATAAAACATCTGCCATATAGCAATTAGCTGTGTGGCAGTTTTCTTTTAAATGGAACATCTGTCACGA
>CALVZG010000051.1 GCA_944372465.1 uncultured Clostridia bacterium | reverse complement strand
AAGTTAAATTTTTAAACAATCTTTATTAAACACAACATTTTTAACTAATTTTTTATTTTAGTCAACTCTATTTTACCCCCCCCGATTGTCTTGTCAACTAATTTTGCGAAATTTTTTAACTTTTTTTTGGACTGCCGTCCTTATAGTGCGTCTAGATAGGTTGAAAAATATAAAATACATTTATTTATATACATAACAAAAAAATGCTAATTTGAAATTAGCATTTATTTTAAAATTAACATTTATCTTTATTATTTTCATTAATTTCTTCAAAATAGTGATTAATCATTTCCATTTTTTCACTAAATTTAACTTCCCCTTTAAAATGTTTTCCTTCAATTGCCATTGGTAACCATAGCAAATCATCTTCTAACATTTTTTCATAAGGTAGATTATTTTTATCATACCAATTTGGTTTCATCTCTTCAGTTTCTGCAATACTTCCTTTAAATTCTGTACAAGAATAAATTGACATATACATATCAACATGTTCGCCTTTATACCAAGAATCAAAGTGAATATCCCCTATTAATTGATATTTTGTAGGAGTTATGCCAATTTCCTCTTGAGTTTCTCTAATCATGGCCTGCTCGTTAGTTTCTCCTCTTTCTTGCTTACCACCTATACCAATTAAAGTACCTTTTGCGAAACCTCTTTTTTTCTCGCCCAATAAAACTTTATTATCTTTAAAAACTAAAAGTAATGTTGTGTAAATTTTTTTTAATTCTTCCATATATCCTCCTTATTTATTTTGTGCTGTTGAATTTAACCCTCCTTTTTAGCCTACGACAATTTTAACAGCAAATAAATTGCGTATTAAGATTGCCATTCTTAGAATTAAATTCTCAAAAAATAAAGCAAATTGGAATGGACGAATAAAATGCTAGCACTAATATATCATATAAAATATTAAATGTCAATAATAAATAATTTAAAAAAAATTCATAAATGATTAAAAATTCATAAATAATTAAAAATTTATTAATACAAAATTTAGATTATATACTATAATTAAATATATAAACAAAAACTTTTCATTTTTCTATGAAACTCTCTTTTTGTTTACTTAATCCACTAGCATAAAGAATATATATTACTTATGATTTATATTATAAAAAACTTTTGCAATATTTTGAGCAAGAATAAAAAACTTTTTATAACATTAAATAAAGATAAAGTTAAAATAGTTGATTTTTGGGAATAAATTATGGAATAATATTTATATAAGGAGAATAATAATGAAAAAATTTTTGAAAGTTATTTCGGTTACGCTAATTATTTTTTCGTTAACAATGACTTTTTGGGCATGTGATGATAAATCCAAAAATTCAATAGACGCCACTCAATATGTAATTACAGTAAATGAATCTAAATATTATAATGTAAATGGCCAAACGACTAAAGCGAGTGCTGGCGTAGAAGCATATGTTACAATTACACCTAAATTTGATGCAGTTGTTATTGATAAAGTTTTGTACAATGGGCAACAATGCACTGAAAATCCAAATCAACAGGACAAATATACATTTATTATGCCAAATACAAATGTCGATATCACTGTTGAATATTCATTTATAGATAATTTTACAGATAACTTCTTGTCATGGGATAATGAAAATGAAAATTCGTTTACAATTTTTACCGAAACTTCAAACGACACATATTTTGCACAATTTGATGATGGAAGATTAACTGCAAATGTTATAAATTCCCCAAAAAATTCAGGTGGATATTTTACAAGCCACAAAGAATCGGTTTTTTCTACAAACCAATATGTCGTACCTAACAATGCATTAAGTGTAAATGTAACCAATGCTAGTTCAAGTAATTCTGCAACTTCTTTTACAGTAAAAATAAATCGTACTCAAATTAGTGCTGGAACAACACAGATTGTATTACTTGTGGAAAATGGTCATAAATTTGGTGATGCTTCTCTGCTTGTTTGTTCTATTATAGTTGAAAATGCATAAAAAATACTAACTTTTTAAAATTAAATATTTATTAATATAAAAGTGCAACATTTTATACCTAATAAATTTTTTATATTTTTAAACAGAAAATTCAAAATATGAAAGATAACTTATTATAATAATTTTTTTATTTATGTTATGCTTTTATAATTAGAAAGCCACAATTTATCAATCAAAGAATTGTGGCATTTTCTTTAATTTTTTATATTGAATATATTTAATGGGTATATAATCATAAACATGAACCCTCAAATATAAGATTTTTTCACCATTTTAATGAATAACTAAACATGATTTTATCTTTATATTTTTAATATTTATATTGAATATATAGTTACAAAGATGTATAATACTGATGAATAAAGTCCTAAAAAAAGGAGTGATATATGAAAAAATTTTTTATTGCAATTATATTTGCAACTTTTTTAATAACAACAGCATTTTTTAGCTCTTCCACATTTATTTCCAATAGTGAAGACACATTTACTCAATTTGATATAGATTTTACAACTACATTAAGTGAATACTTGCAAACTGATTACATAAATAATTATGCCATAACAACAAACACTGAAAATGATGAATACATATTAAAATATTCAAACAATGGTGGTAATTATCCTGGCAATGTACTATCGAAAGCATTTGATTTAAATTTTGATACCTTTTGGGAAACAAATATTGTAAACAGCAACTCTTACAAAAACTATGTTTTGATTGAATTTAATAAACAGGTTGAAGTTGATAAATTGTTATTTGCAACAAGAAGAGATGACAAGTTAAAAGGTTTCCCTAAAACTGCAACTTTTTATATCTCTGATGATGGTGTAACATTTCAAAAAATTGGGGAAGGAAATACCGATTTAAGCACAAATATACTTATTTATAATTTTGACAAACCTTACACTTTTAAATACTTTAAATTTGAATATACGCAAGTTAACGATAACTTAACACAGCACTGCTCTGCCAGCGAGTTTATTTTCTTTAAACCTGAAGAAGAAATATTAAAAACTGCAAGAAATTTATTTACAGACTACAAAAAGAGCATAATTGATTCACAATATGCTTCGTTGTCTGCTATAAACAAACTTGAATTAGACTTAAATAAATTAAACTTTATTCCAAGCCAAGTGCAGAAGGATATCCAAAGAGCAAAGGATATTTTAAATGGGAATTTGTCTTTTGATACAAAATACAGAGAATTTTCAACGGACAAAGATATGAATGGAAAATATATAAAACAAGTTGGAAATGTTTGGGACTATGCACGATATGACCTAGACATGACTTGGCAAGGAACAAATAGACAAGTAACAGGAATATATGCAAAGCCTAATGAAACGATAACAATTTTTGTTGAAGCAAACCCGACAGATCCATTACCACAAATTGTTTTTACCCAACATCTAGGATACTGGAGCCAATGGAAAAGTGGAAACTATACACTTCAAATTGGCGAAAATATTTTAACCACTCCTAACCTTTACAATTCATCTTGGTCAGTCAAAACATTGGCTGGTGGCCCAATATATATCATAAATCCATACACAACTGAAGAACAAAGCCAAGATATAAGATTGTATATTGAAGGTGGAACAACATTCCCTGTATTTTACATGGGACAAGACGAAATAAGATATGAAAAAAATTTGAGAGATTACAATGAACTTTTAGATGCACAGCCAGAAAATTATTTAGATATAACAGAAATAGTTTCAAATAAAGTGATTCTTACTGTACAAGCGTCAAGGGCGTATGATTTTTATATTACACAAAACTATAGTGTTGCTAAAGTTTGCGATAACTGGGAAACATACCTTAAAAGTCTATATGTATTTGAAGGTGTAAACTTTACAAAAGGCACTTTAAACTATGACGACAGAGCCGAATATTTAAATGTAAACATAAGAATAATGCAACCTTATGCTGCAGCATACGCATACACAGAACATATTGGTATACAAACGAACAACTGGCAAGATACTGCTATAACCGGTGAAAATTTCGGTTGGGGTATGACACACGAAATAGGACATATGATGGATATAAGTGAGCGTGTAGTTTCTGAAACAACAAATAATATGGTTTCAAACTTCAATAAGGCAGCCAACGAAAAAGATGGTTCAAGAGAAGGACATTTAACTATTACAAATTTAATGGCACCTGACGATGTGAATCCTGCAAATGTTTGGCAAAAAAATTCAGGAAATGCTGCAATTTGGTGGAACATTGAAAGCATCTTCCCGGGCTACTGGGGAAAACTTGAAAATATGTATAGATATGCTAAAGCCGATGGAATGAATAAAGTTGAAAAACAAGTCTATTTTAGTAGCATAGTAACAGGCATTGATCTTTCGTATTACTTTGAAAGATATGGTTATGCACTTGGCGGTACAATGTTTGTAGAAGATTCAGCAAGTGCCGCATTTAAATCTGCAATGCAAAAACTACATGATGATGGTGAAATAATCAACAAAGAGTTAAAATTTTGGTATGTAGATAATATGACATATACTTATCTATTAGAATATGGGGACAAACTCTCCATATATGACAATTCAATGAAAATCAACATAATTTCGGTTGAAAAGACAAATAATGGTTATAGCATACTTATGCCATACAAAGAAGATAATATTGGACACCTTGGTTATGAAATACTTGAAGGTAATGATACAGATGGCTACAAAGTTATCGCTTTTACTAACTCAAATTATTACACCGATACAAAAACTTATGAAGATGGCTATACTCCTAATTATAAAATAAGAGCCTATGACAGAAGACTAAATTCAACAGATTATAGCGACACATTTACAAATAGCACAGACAAAGTTTGCCGAATTAACGATATTTTTTATACGAGTCTTAAAGAGGCAATAATAGATGCAAATGACGGCGATACAATATATCTTCTAAATAATATAAAAGAATACAACATAATAATAAACCAAAATATAAATATAAAAATAGATTCAAGTTTGACAAAAGATATAATTTTTTATAAAACAACTTCTTCTAATATATTTATTATAAATCAATCAGTCAATTTCGTGATTGAAGGCAACAATACAAACAAAATAATCTTTGAAGGAAATAATGCAAGTCTTGCCCAAAGGGCAATTGTTTCAAATGGCAATTTGACAACAAAAAATGTAATATTTAGAAACTTTAATTCAAATATTTCTGCTGGTGGAGTAATATATATTGCTAATGGTACTGCAAATTTCCAAAATACCGAATTCTTTAACAATAAAGCAACAGATAATGGTGGTGTTATAACCACTTCAAATAATGCTACATTATTAATAAATTTCTGCACTTTTTCAAATAATTCTGTGAATGGTAATGGTGGAGCACTTGAACTAAAATGCAACACAGAAATTAATAATTCTAGCTTTATACAAAATAAAGCATCTAGTGCTGGAGCATTCATAAACAATCAAAATACTTGCACATTCACAAACTGCGTCTTTATTCAAAATTCTGCTAGTGGTTTTGGGGGCGTTTGCTTTGCATATGGAACAGTAAAATTTGAAGATTGCGAATTTAATGGCAATAGTGCCCAATATGGCGGTGTAGTTTATGGGCAAAGTTATTCAAAAATAAGTCTTTCAAAATGTACTTTAACTGAAAATTCAGCATCTATTCAAGGCGCAACTGTTTATTCTAATCAGTACAGCAACATAACACTGACAGACACAAATATATATTCAAACAAATCAAATAGTGGCGATGTTTTATATCTAAACAATGGCTCAATTACTCTAAATGTTAGTGGAAACAAAATTGAAGGAGAAATGTATATAAATGGTTCAAATACATTAAAATTAAATGGCACTTTGACAAATATAAATGCAACAATTTATTCAGATAAAGGCTTTGACCAAACTATATTAATCAACAACACACAAATGCTACAAGATTTTAAAAATTATATAAAAATTTCACCAAAAATATCTTCTAAATATGATTTATACCTTTCTAATAACCAAAAAGAAATAAAACTAACAAGAGCAACTTATCAAATAGGAATTACAGTTGCTGGACAAACTACACTTATTGAACAACAATTTTCTTATGGAGATACTTACATATTACCCACAATAGATGTTTCAAACAAATATGATTTTCTTTCTTGGCAATATGCAAATTCTAATTATAATCCCGGAGACACAATAACTATTACGCAAAATTCAAATATTGTTGCAGTTTTGGATCAAATTCTTTTCAATTTGAAAATAAATATAAAAGATGACACAATCACATCAAAAACTTTATATTCTGACGGGGACATAATATCCCCTAACTTGTTGATTGATACTAAAAAATACAATATAATTGGCTGGTACTATGCTGGAGAAAATTATGAAATAGATGAAAAAATAACATTTGATAAATACTATACAGATATTACTGCTATTATTGATGAAGATGCACAGGGCCAGACACACCCAGCAAATAAAACAATGATTTATGTAATTATCTTTAGTTGCGTTGCCATTTTAATGGTACTTTTTCTAACAATTTTTATAATTTTTAAAAGACGCAAAAATAAATCTTAATAAAAATAAGTTGCTTGCTTAAGTTGTCTAACTTATATACTTCACCCTATAAAGAACACATTAATATGCAATTCTCTTCATCTATATGTAGTTTTATCATCAATATAATTCCCCATAAAAAAACACCCCTACCATAATGGTACGGATGAACAAGTTCATGGCGGCACCAACACTATCCAGATTGAACTAAAAGTTGATGGATTTAAAATATTTTTATTTATAAGAAACAAAGATTAAAAATGTTTTGGTAATAAAATGCAAATATAGTATACTGAAATAAATAGT
>CALVZG010000050.1 GCA_944372465.1 uncultured Clostridia bacterium | reverse complement strand
CATTACTTTCATTGTTCATCTTGATACGGGCTTCTTTTACATACAAACTTTTGTCTGCTACTACGAAATTTACATTTCCTGTTATAGAAAGTGTTTGTGTTGCTGCAAACACTCCTACAATTACTAATCCTAGCATTAACATAAATAATGATATACATGATATTAATTTTATTTTTAACGACATATATTTTTCTCCTATTCTAGATTTCAGAATTATTTTTAGTATTTCTTATGAATTGTTTCGTCCTTTTCATTTGAAGCACTAAATTTTTATTTTCCGATACCCTATTTTACCCCCCCCGATTGTCTTGTCAACTAATTTTGCGAAATTTTTTAACTTTTTTTTGGACTGCCGTCCTTATAGTGCATCTAGATAGGTTGAAAAAATATTATTAAAAAAAGTTATTAAAACCATTTCTCAATGAAAGACTTTAAAATCACTTCATAAAAACAACAGTTTAACTATTTTTTAAATATAGATATAAATAATAAGTAATTAAAAATATAATAAGTAAATAAAAATATCTTTTAAATCTTTTAAATGAAAATTTTTAACATTACTTATAGAATTTATAAAAACTCTTATGAAGTTTCATAAGAGTATATCGTTTTATTTTCTATAATTAAATAATGATTTTAACTTTTCAAGTTTTATCACTTTTACATCTTCGCCTTTTGACTGTCTTAAAACATTTAAACAAATTCCAATACCTGCCATAAAAACCATAACTGAAGTTCCACCGCTTGAAATAAATGGCAGAGGAAGTCCTGTTGGCGGTATTGAACCTGTTACAACTGCTATATTTAATAAAGTTTGTACTGCTATTATAAATGCCACTCCACTTACAAGCATTGTTCCAAATCTATCTTTTGCGTTTAATGCTATTTTTATTAATTTATACACTAAAGCAAAAAAGACAGCCATTAAGAGTGTAGTTCCTATAAAGCCTATTTCTTCGCCAATAATTGACAATATGAAATCAGACTCGGCAAATGGTAAAAATAAATATTTTTGTCTAGAATTAAATAATCCTACTCCGAACAATCCTCCATCTCCTAGAGAATATAAGGACTGAATTAATTGAAATCCCTCACCTTGAGGAGATGCCCATGGGTCTATAAAGGCAAGAAGTCTTTTAAGTCTATAGGGCTCAAGAACTATCAAAAGTGGCACCATTGCTCCGGCTGGAATGGAAAACATAAGAGTATGTTTTTTGCTCATACCACCAATTATCAACATAAAAAGCGTTACAAATGCTATGCACATTGTTACACTCATAGATGGCTCAAGCATAATAAGAAGGCACATAAGACCACCAACAATTAAAACAGGAAGTAGACCTTTAAAAGTTTTTACTTTGTCGTGATTATCAGACATATAGGCAGCGGTGAAAATGACAAGTGCAAATTTTGCCACTTCTGACGGCTGGATAGAAAAACCTAGAATTGAAACCCACCTTTTTGCTCCATAACTTTCCATTCCAATTCCTGGCACAAATACTAAAATAAGCAACGCAAAAGAAATGCCAACAATCCACCATTTATATTTTTTTAAGAGGTGATAATCAAAAAAAGTGAAGAAAATCAAGGCAAAAATGCCCATAACTACACCCATAATTTGCTTAATTAAGAAAAAATACTTATTTCCATAGTGATAGTTAGCACTATAATATGATGCACTATAAACCATAATGCAACCAAAAGTTACAAGTGCTAAAACTATAAGGCAAATTATTATGATATCCTTACGACATTTCGATTTTTTCAAAGTTATCAAACATTATCTCCTTAAATATCTCGCCTCTTACTGCATATGATGAAAATTCATCAAAACTTGCACAGGCTGGTGCTAATAAAATTTTTTGTCCTTCTTGAGCATTATTTCTTGCATAAAATGCTGCCGATTTCATGGTTGGGAATAGCATAGGTGAGTACCCATATTTTGAAGCACAGTCAAAAACTTCTTGACCTGCCTTCCCAAAACAATAAATATTATCAAAATTTATATTTTTGTTGAAAATTTCATCAAATGTGAAGCCTTTATTTAGTCCACCAATTAACAAAACGAGTCCTCTTTCTCCTAAAGAATTTATTGATGCTAATGCTGACGAAACATTTGTTGCTTTTGAATCGTCAAACACATCAGCCCCGTTTACTTGTCCTAAATACTCAAGTCTATGAGGTGGTGCTTTAAATTCAACTATTGCTTGTTTTATTACTTGCGGTTTAACTTTCATTTTGACGGCTATAGATGTCGCCGCCAATACATTTTCAAGATTTTTTTCACCAAAAAGTGGAATATCATTTAATGAAATAATCTTTGTCTTATTGTAATAAATTGCATTATTTTTAATAAAAACGCCTTTATTTAACAATTTTTTTGAAAAAAATAGCACTTTTTTATCAATTAATATTTTATTTGTAATTTCATCATCATAATTTAGGACAACCTTTTGGCTATGCTTTTTAGATATAATCTTGCGTTTTACATTTATATATTCTTCGAAATTCCCATGTCTGTCGATATGGTCAGGTGCTAAATTTAAAATACAAGCAAGGTCAGGCAAAAAATATTTAGAAAGTTCAAGCTGAAAATTGCTTACTTCACAAACTATTACCGATTGTTTATCTGTTTGAAGTGCAATGTTTGTTATTGGAAGTCCAATATTCCCACAGACAAAAGTTTTCTTGCCTGATTTTTTAAAAATATCTCCTACTAGCGAGGTTACTGTTGTCTTCCCATTCGTTCCTGTTATGCCTATCAAAGAGCCTTTTAAAAATAAATATCCCAAATCAAGTTCACTTATAACAGGAGTTTTATTCATAATAAAATGAGATATTATTTGGTTGCCTATAACCTTAATTCCCGGACTCACCACTACTAAATCATATTTTTTTAATAGTGGACTTTTTTGATAATTAAAATAACTTGCAAATCGACCTTCGTCATCATAAATACTTACACATGCCCCTTTTTCATGTAAAAGTTTACAAGCAGATTGCCCACTTATTCCCATTCCATAAACCAAAACATTTTTACCCTTTATTTTTATCATAACACCCCTGCGACAAATAAATAGCCGATTAATGTAGCCATTCCACAAATAATCGTTATTACTATATATACTGCCACAATTCTATTTTCATGCACACCACTTTTTTCAAAGTGATGATGAAGCGGTGCCATTTTAAAAATTCTTTTATGAGTCTTCTTGTAATAGGCAACTTGAATTATATCTGACAATGCTGTAAGTACAAATAAAATTCCTATAACTGGCAAAATTAACTCAAGTTTTGTAAAGACTGCAAGTGATGCTACCACGCCCCCTAATGCAAGCGATCCTGTATCTCCCATAAATATTTTTGCTGGAAAACAATTAAATAAAAAGTATCCTAGCAAACTTCCAACAAGAGCAAAAGATATAATCGAATAATTATACCCACTCGTAAATAATGCAACAATTATTCCAAAGAAAAGCAGATAACTTCCACTTACGCCTGTTGCAAGACCGTCAAGCCCATCTGTCAAATTTACAGAGTTAGTTACCGCTACATAAAACACAATTATAAATGGAATAATAAATAATCCTAAATCAAGTTTTAAACCAAAAAAATCTAAATCACTTCCAATATTAAAATATACAAATATTGCTATAATAGTTGCTATAGATACTTGTCCAATAATCTTTTGATATGGTTTTAAACCTTCATTTTTATGGTGCTTTATTTTTATAAAATCATCTACAAAGCCAAGAAGCCCATAGCCTAACATGGTAAGCAAGATTAATATAGGCAGATATAATTCACTCCTCAAAAAAATAAGGCTTGCAATAATTGCAGAAATCATAAATATAAATCCACCCATTGTTGGCGTTCCACTTTTTCCCACATGCTTGTCTACATAATGAAGAATTGTTTGAGATAAATGAAATTTTCTACATAATTTTAAAATAGGAAAGCCTAAAATTATTGCTAAAGCAAATCCCACTAAAAAGACCAAAAAATATTCAAGCATAGTTCCCCCTAAATATATTTATTATTTATTTTGTCTCACTATGCTTGAATTATGAAAAATAATTTTAATTTATAATCATTATTTTAATTAAATTTTATAAATAAAAACAAATTGCATCAAATATTAAAAAATTTTTATAAATTTAATTAAAATTTAAAAAATTTTTAATTTTCTCTTTCATTTTCATTATTTTCATGCAAATTTTCTATCTTTTTTAATTTTTTTCTATAAAAATTATAGACCACATCAAAATCATTATATGGATATTTTATACCTTTAATGTCTTGATATTTTTCTGCACCTTTGCCTGCTATAACAATTGTCTGCCCTGCATTATATTTTTCTAAAGCATATTCTATTGCTTGTTTTCTATTCTCGATTGTCTTGCAGGGCTTTTTTATTCCCTTTAAAATATCTTGAATTATATCATAAGACTCTTCAAATCTTGGATTATCACTTGTAACTATAACTTCATCTGCTAAAGAAGAAGCAATTTCTCCCATAATTGGTCTTTTAAGCCTATCTCTATTCCCTCCACAACCAAATATTGCAATGAGAGGCTTATCGGAAAGTTCTTTTGCTGTCTTTAAGATTTTTTCTAGACCATCTGGAGTGTGCGCATAATCTATAACTATATTGTTAGTATTTGTCTTTATTATATTAAAACGCCCTTCAACTGGACTTATACAACTCATACCCAATCTAACAAGTTCTTTAGGTAAACCTAAACTTCTACAAATGGCAATACTTGCAAGTGCATTTTGTATATTATAATCTCCAATGAGGTTAGTTTTGATGTCAAATTTTTCATTTAAATAATCACATATAAAATTAGAGCCATTAAAAGATTTTGTTATTTTATACGCTTTAACATCATTATTTTCGCCTTTACCATATGATATCATCGGAACTTTAGGGTTATTTAAAAGTTTTTGACAAAGGCTATCATCACCATTTATTATGCCAAGTTTAACTATGCCTTTTTCAAAAAGTTTATATTTTGCTTTAGCATAATTATCCATTGTTTTAAAAAAATCAAGATGGTCCTCTGTAATGTTAGTCAAAACTCCTATATCAAAAGAAATTCCCTCTAATTTATCTAAATAAAGAGCATGAGCAGACGCCTCCATAATCACATACTCACAACCTCTCTCCTCTATATCTTTAAAAAGTTTATGAAGCATATATGGGTCAGGTGTTGTCAGACCTGTATCAATAACCTCATCATTAATTTTAGCCCCAAGCGTTCCAATACATGCAACTTTAGCGCCTGCATATCTTAAAATATCGGTTGTAGTATTTGCTATTGTTGTCTTACCATTTGTTCCGGTAATGGCAATAATTTTTAGTTTATCGCATCTTTTATCAAAATAGTTTTTACAAATAAGTGAATAGGCTTTTCTAGCATTTTCTACGACAATGACTCTATTATCTTTATTCTCTTCACTATCACTTATGACTGCACTTGCCCCTTTATTTAATGCTTCCTGTGTAAAATCATTTCCATCAAAATTTACTCCTTTTAATGCTACAAATAAATCTCCACGATTTATATCTTTATGTGAAATCTTTATGTCATTTATGTTTGTACCATACAAACGCTCATCAATTTTTTTTATGTCAACATTTTCTAAAAGTTTGTTAAGTATCATAATTCCTCCAAAACAATTTATGATATTATAATTAAAAAATTTCTTTTTTTAGTATGCAAAACAAAATAACTTAAAATTAGACATTATCCAAAATAAAATATTTAATAAAAAATGATTAATAAAAAGAAAAAATATATTTTATTACAAAAAAAACAAGAAAAAATGTAAAAATAATTAAGAAAAAATCCGAATTTAATTAATTATTTATTTAATTATTATTTTTATTTTTTTATTTTTATTTTTTATTTTTTTATTTTTATTTTTTATTTTTTTATTATATTTATAATTTAACTCATTTTATATTTCATATGGTCAGTCATATTAATATATGCTTTTATTGCCTGACTATTGAAAGTATAAATTAAATCCTTTTTCTTTACAAAACGCTCTATTGCTTCATCAATAAGGTTATTTAATAAATCTGCAAAAGGGAATTTGAAAAGGTTAAATGCTAAAGAACCCGGGATTGAATTTAATTCATTTACATACAAATTATCTTGTTTTTCATCATACAAGAAGTCCACTCTAACTACACCATCACAAATAAGTGCATTATACGATTTAATAGCCAAACTTTTTATTTGTCTTTCTAGTTTTTCAGAAATAACATTTTTAGTAGCCTCTTTTGAAGATAAATATTTTTCGGAAAAAGTATAGATTTTACTCTTTTTAACTTCTTGAACATCACTTGTAAATTCTTTGCCAGCAATTTTTATAACTGCACAACAAAATTCTCTTGCATTTTCAATATATTTCTCTACAATTATTTTGTCGTCATAGTTAAAACTTTCATCAATACATTCTTCTATTTTTGCAACATCTTCACATATGCTAATACCTACACTGCTTCCCAAATTCGCTGGTTTTATAATGCAAGGAAGTCCTATTTTTTCTTTTATTTTCATCAATATTTCAAGTTTATTTGCCTTATATTGACAATTATTGAAGTGAACATATGTTGGAGATTTAATATTATTTGACTTAAATAGTACTTTTGATAAAGCCTTATCCATGCAAAGTGCACTAGAAAGGACTGAACATGAAGAATAGGGGATACAAGCAAGTTCAAGTAATCCTTGTAAGCAACCATCTTCGCCACCATGCCCATGATTGCAAAGAATTGCACAATCTATTTTTATTTTTCCTTTTATTTTTTTATTTTTTAATAAAATAATGTTAGATTTTCCAAATTCAAAAGAAATCATTTCGACATTTTTTGCATTTTTTTCAAAATTCAAAAAAGTTTGGGCTCTATTTAGATTTTTCGCTGTAACAAATGTTCCATCAGGTTTTATATATATAGGAATAACATTATATTGTGATAAATTTTTTAGAGTTTGCATTGCTGTTATTATTGAAATATCATGCTCGACACTTTTCCCACCCAAAAAAACTGCTATATTTTTCATTTTTTACCTCTTTTTTTGTTATTTTTTTAAATTTATTTAATTTTTATTTATTTATAATTATCTGGTAAATCATTTTCAAATAATATTACGCTATCTTTAATAGTCAATAACTGTAAAATTTCTTTTTGTTTTTTCCTTGTAGATGCAAAATATATTTTATTTTTATCAAAATTATGCGAAATTGCTCCTGAAAGAATATAATTTTTATTTACTTCATTCATTATTATAATATAGTCTGCTACATCTGCTATCATTGCACCAAGTTTAAAATTAGCCTCTGATTGTTCCGAGCCCATTTCTACTAAACCAGGTGTTACAACAATTTTTATACCTTTAAATTTTGATAATACTTCAAGAGCCTCTTGACTTCCTACAATATTTGAATTATATGAATCATCAATAATTGTCGAAAAATTATTCTTTATTATTTCAAGTCTATGAGGGGGAGGAGTCAAAACTTTAATTGCTGAAGAAATATCTTCTATTTTTATCCCTAATATATATGCTAGCGTTGCCGCACAGACGATATTATCTATATTACATTTCCCGAGCAATTTAGTTGAACATGAAATTGATTTATTATCAATAACTAAATCAAATGTGCTTCCTTTCTCATCTATGCATATGTTTTCTGCACGAGCAAAAGCATTTTTATAATTTGCGAGATATTTGTTGCCCTTAAAATTTTTGTATAGTTTATATGAAGATAAACTATCACCATTGAAAACAACCATACCATCTTTTGCTATATTAAGAGGAAGTTCATTTTTTGTTTCCTCTATATTTTTTAACGAACCAAAAGTTTCTATATGCTGTTTACCTATTGTCGTAATAATAGCATACTTTGGCTTAACTAATTTTGTAAGAGCCTCAATATCGCCTTTATGTTTGGCGCCCATTTCGGCAATAAAGACATCATGGTCGTCTAAATTCTCAAGTATAGCCTTTGTTACGCCCATTTCTGTGTTGTAATTCTTTGGGGTAACGCATACTTTATATTCTTTTTCAAGCATAGTTGCAAGAAAGTTTTTTGTAGAAGTTTTCCCAAAACTTCCTGTTATACCAATTTTAATAATATTTAGTTTGCCAATTTTGTGTTTTGCCTTTTTGATATAATATTTTTTTATTAATTTTTCTATAGGTAAAAGTAAATAATGGCTTACAACTATTAATAATGGTGCAAACAAGAAAATTATTGCACAATTAAGAATTTTTAAAAAGATATTTGATATAAATATGTTGATAAGTGAAAAAAGTAAACCTGCAATTATAAGATATAAAATAATAAACCTTATCATTCTTTTTGTAAATATAAGTTTATTTTTATCACCATAAGCAAGCCTAAATTCAAAAACATGATTCAAAAAAACTTTTATAAAATATCCGTCTAATTGATATGTTTTAACAAAAAAGTAACTCCATATAGCATAAATTATAAGACATACACATATGTTCACATAAAGCATTAGCTTTCCTCCCAAAAATTTTTTACTATCTTATAAAATTCAAGCGGACGGTCTAGAAAACAAAAATGTCCCGCCTCTTTAATGACTTTAAGTCTTGAACCTCTTATATATTTATTTAACTTCTTCGCCATATAAATAGGGGTTTCATTATCTTTTTCACCCCATACTATAAGTGTTTTAACTGCCATTTTCTTTGCATATTCTTCAAGATGAGTATTTACAATTGATACAAATGTCTTTTTCATATCTGGTGATAAAGCTAAATAATCAGGTGAGCCCATATTTAAAGTGCTTTTGCCAAGTGCTTTTTTTATCTTATATTTACATATTTTCATATGATAATCTATTGAATGGTGTGGTTTTATTCCAGCACTGTCTACAAGCAAACATGTATGAACAAGTGAACGCTTAACAGCCGATAAAATTATTGCAATACGACCTCCAAATGAATGACCTAATATATCACATTTATCTATGTGCAAATAATCACATAAACTCATGAGCATACCTACATATGTAAATATGTTCCAATCTGATATTGACTTGTCGCTTTTCCCAAATGGAGGAAAGTCTATTACTAAAAAAGACTTTTCTGGCATTTGTGCAATCAAATTCTTGAAAATACTCCCCTCACACCCCCAACCGTGCAAAAGTATTATTGGACAGTGTGAAGTTTGATTGTAAAATTTGTAGTATATTTTTTTATCATTATAAAGATAAATCATATCTTTTTTTATGAAAAAAAATATAATAAGTTGTTAAAAGTTAAAAAAAATGTGAAAATTGTTTTGACTTTTAATTGAAACATTGTAAAATATAATTAGTCGCAAGACAAAATCTACTAAAAGGAAGGTATAAAGACTTGAAAATCACTGATGTAAGAATTAGACTTAAAGATGAATCAAAATTAAAAGGAGTTGCTTCTATTACTATTGATGAATGTTTTGTAATTCATGATATCAAAGTTATTGAAGGAAAAGATGGACTTTTTATTTCAATGCCAAGCAAAAAGACTGCTAGCGGAGAACATAAAGATATTGCTCATCCTATCAACACTGAAACAAGAGAAGCAATTAAAAACTCAGTACTTGATGCTTACAACAAAGCATTAGAAGAAAAAAAAGAAAGTGCTGAATAATTAAAATAAATATAAGGTTTTGCTAATCTTTTTGACATCAATTAATATGCCAAAGGTTTCTTGACCATTATAAAAAGCAGGTCCTCCTGCTTTTTATTTATTCCCCCTGCTTTGTTTTATTCTAATCAAATTTTAAAATTTCTTTTATGTTTTTAAAATTTTAAAAAATATCACAAAAAAATTCTAGCATATAATTGCTAGAATTTTTTTATAACTAAAAATCTACATCAATAAATTTCCATTATCTGTTTTAATTACTTTTAATACATTTTCTAATATCCCACTTTCAACATTATAATAGAAATAATATGTATTTTCACTTTCAGTAGCTTCAACCTCAACACATACAACTTCACGATTATAATCAAGTGGAGTTAACACATATCGAGATTGAACTTTCTTAAACCTTGACGGCAATTTACTATCGGCGTCTGAAAGAGTCAATGTCCCTTTACTTAATTTTCTATCTACATGATTTGTAAAATATGATGTAGCATCATATCCTACCACAGTACCACTTACCAAATTTACTTTCACTTTTACTAAATCTGGATATAAAACAATACCATCATTTTTTGGTGCAATATTTAAATAGACATCTTTATCAATAGAATCAGACCATACTACCGTAGCATCTTCTATACCATTTTGACTTGCAAATTCCAACGCTATGTTTTTTGCACTTGCTAAATCAATAGTACTTTCTCCATTTACTCCAGCACCGCTAATGGTTAAAATGTGTCCACCAACCTTTGTAACTTGAACAAATAACATTTCATCATTTGTGTTTGTAACTCTAAAATTAAATGTTTCAAATTTCCCTTTTGTTTGACTTTCATATTCAACATTTGTTGCAGTTTTAAAATACTTTTCTACATTTTGTTTGGCTTCAGTTTTAGTAACAGTATCTCCGCTTAAACCTTTAACTTTACTATATACAACTGAATCGGAAAAAGGTCCATCATAAATCATAGTAGGATATTCCACATCATTATCTTTTAAAGAATAAAGCGTTCTTGAAAAATCATTTGAATTTGTATCTATATCCATGCTCGCATCAATAATAGAGTAATTATTTTGGAATTTTTTTGCAAATTCATTTAACTGCATTTTTAAACTTAAAATACTTTGGTCAATATCTTCAAGAGTGGCTATATCGTCAGAAGTTAAACTCTCCCCAACAGCAAGTTTTTCTGCTAAAGTGGAAGTATAACCTGAAATTTGGTTTACCATCTTGACTGTATCTTCTATGTCGTTTTGAGAAAATGGCAATGATGCAACTGCTATTTCAGCCTCACTGGCATTTTTTGACGCTTCAAGCAAAGTTTTTCTTTGATAAGTTGCAGAATCAGCAGACAATACTTTTGAAACTTTTGTTTCAAGGTTATTTACACTGTCGACTAAACTATAAAAATTACTTTTATATGTATTTTCTAGGTTGCTTTTATATTTCATTGCTAAACTATCAGTAATAGCAAAACTTATTCCAAAACCAATAGTAGAAAAAGCAAGTACTGCTGTAGCAATTGATAAACCTTTAATTATTCTATTCTTTTTTGATATTTGTTTATTTTTTTCATCAATTTGCTTATTTTTGCCTTCATTTGTTTGATTTTCTTTTTTAATATTTAAATTATTATCTAATTGATTTGTATTTTCCTCTTCTTTTTTGTTACTAATAGAATTTATATTGCTTTCATTTTTGTCCGCTTTTAAAATACTATTGTTTGATTCTTGTTCGCGGATTTTTTTACTTGTATCTTTTACCTCTAAAATATCACTCATATCTACCTCCTATAAGCAGAACACATGGTTACCAATAGTAACTACTGTTTGTCTTGACCATATCCACGAACTTGTTGCAGTTGCAGGATTATAATAATAAATACAACCATAAGTTGGGTCCCAACCATTTAAAGCATCTTGTGCCGCTTTGTATGCTGTTGAATCTGGATTTAAGTTAATTTGTCCGTCTGTAACTGCTGTAAAAGCACCTTTTTGATAAATAACTCCTGAAATTGTGTTTGGAAAAGATGCACTTTCCACACGATTTAAAATTACCGCCGCAACTGCGACTTGTCCTGTGTATGGTTCTCCTCTAGCCTCTGCGTAGACACATTTTGCAAGTAAATAAAGGTCATTAGATGATTGAGATGATGAAGAACTTGAAAGTGTCATTCCTAAAGCGGCTGCAGTATTAGGCCCTACTATACCATCAACTGCAAGTCCATTTTTTTGTTGAAAATATCTAACGGCTGCACGAGTTTGAGAACCATATATGCCATCAATCGCTCCGTTATAATATCCCCACCTTTTCAACTTTGTTTGAATAGTCCTATTTTCTGCTGTCGTAGTAGCAGCATCTGCTATTATCTCATCTTTTTCATTGATATCTATAATCTTTGGCTTCATGTTTAAGCCAAACCCTGTAAATGCTAAAGCAATTACAAAAATTAGAGAGATAAGTGCATAAAGTTTTTTTATCATATTTCCTCCTATAATACACTATTAATTATCTCCCAAATTCGCGAAATATATACAATGTTGTCGTAATTTTTTGTATTTGTGAAACAAAATGCTGGAAAAACAATACACCACCAATTATTACCTTCACCACTTCCTAACTCTAATATGAGTGCATCATAATAACCTTCTTCAAGTGTTATGTTTTCATAAGTCCTTGTAGGAAAGTATTCATTGTCTATTTTAGCGTTAGATTTATATGTAAACCCATTATCTTCCAAAACACTATTTGCAATGCTTTCAATATATTCAAAATTTTCTGCTAAAACTTGCTTTGCATTATCAAAAGTTTCTATTTCACTTAAAATAGGAATAAGTCCCTCTACAACTGCGTCCTTGACTTTATATTTAACATTTTGGTCAACTTCCAAATTAGAATTAGCACGAATATGTATTCTTAGATATTCAACTTCTTGATTTCCTGAAGAAATTGGGCAAAGAATTAAAATTAATACAATGGCCAATGCTGATACTATTCCTATTATATATTTCATTATTTCCTCTTTTAAATAAACAAACTGAATTAACTTTTGCTTACCTAAAAATAATTGACAAAATTTATAGGAAAATAACTTTAAAGCAATAAAAAATAGGTCTATAGCGACCTATTTTTGTCTATTTTTGCTAAATTTTTAAAAATTGTTACTTTATAAATACATTTTAGTTTATACCTTTTGATAGAAAAGTATAAGTGATGTGTCTTCTGCTAATGGGAATTTGATATCGCTGTTTTGATTAACAATTTGTTCCTCTTTGACTTTAACGCTCTTTGCTATATCCCATAATTCTTGACCAGCATGAGCGAAAACTACTTCCATTGCATAATCTTTTTGTGGATAATCTTCAAGTACTGTTGCTTCGGTGATTACTCCTGAAACCTTATCATAACAATATCTTACGCTAGCCTTCACTTTGGCATCATAGAAAAGTTCTCTCCCTTTCTTGACAGCGACATCTACATCATGAACAATAGCGTCAACTACTATAACCCCACCTTCTTGATAATTGAATTTATCAGAAATAGAGAATGGAACATCAATTTGTGCACTGTAAAGTGAATTATCTTCATCATTAAGATAAACAACCGTTGTCTTTGCTATACCTTCTATTACAATTTCGCCATCACTAAAATAACTATTTGTTATAGTAACCGAATTGCCACCATTAAATAATATTTTGTCTACTCTAGGCTTATCTTCATCAAGCACTAACGAACCTTCAATCTTGCCTTCTACTTTTTCTAATGGGCAAACATAAGTCATATCAAATGATTCTGTTGTTACTTTTATATCACTTTTAATGCTATAAAGGTCTTGGATAATTGATACATTTTCTTCTACAAAAGCACTTGCCATAAGCATAAGTGGAACTTTTATTAAAATCTTGCAACCCTTTTCATCTTCTACTATTTCGGCTGTTACATTTTCTTGTTTTACATAAGCACTTCCATCTACTAAACTTTCACGAGTTACACCCTCAATTTCAAGTTCTTCTTTAAAACTATCATATACATAACCACTTTCAAATTTATCATTGTCATTAAGGTAAACTACCTTTGTAGATACTTCTCCACTTATTGTTACAAAATTAACGCCACTTTCTACAGACTTAACTATGACATTACTTTCAGATAAAATAATTTTCTTTATTTTTTCGCGAACATTTATTTCGCTTGTAACTTCAATGTTTTCTTTTGCACTCCCTATAAATCTTATTACCGACAACTCATCATTTTTTAAACAAATATCATCATCACCATTTCTTATTGTTTTGATTTCTTTGTTTGCAACTATACTTCCTGACTGTTCAACATTAACGACAATTTTAATGCTTTCTCCACTTATACTTTCAATATTGTAATCTAAAATTTTTAAATTAATAATTGCTTCTTGACCATTTTCTATATTTTCACTTTCGAATTTGGAAGAAAATGGGCATGTTGAACAAACTGTATTTAACTGTCCATCTTCAGATAAAAATACGATTTTTGTATCTATTACTCCTGAATAATTAATAACTCCATTCAATACTTCACTATTACCAAGACAGCTGCCAAGCGAAACAGATAATATTTTTGAAACATTTTGACCTGCTCCAATATTACATTCAACAGTAAATTCGCTTTTTTCTAACTTAACTTTTTTTGCAACAAACAAACTATTTGATTCAAATGCCATTTTACCCTCCAAACATTTACAAGATATAACTACTCAAACAATTTAAAAAATATTACAAAAAAGTTTAAAAATTTACTTTTTGGTCAATAATCTTTGAAAAGAAATATAAATAAGGAGAAATATATGAAGAGAAGTAGACCAAATATAGATGAAATTAAGACCAAAATACTTGCCTTAAAAGGTCAAGAAGTTGATATGAAATATAATAGAGGAAGAAAAAAATTTGAATCAATAAGCGGGACAATACAAGATGTTTACCCAAGCGTTTTTACTGTAAGTGTTAAAAGTCAAAACAATCAAGTTCAAACTTTTTCATATTATGATGTTTTATGTGGCAATGTAATTATACTATAATGATTTTTTAAGGCTTAAAATTTATTAGTTAAATAAATACAATATTCTTTAATTAATAAAAAAAATTAATAATTTTAATTTTTTTATTAAATTATACAACCTTAACATCAAATTAATACCACAAATAAATAAAAAGCAACTTTTACAATTAATCTTTTAAAAGTTGCTTTTTATAATGTATTTTTAATAAGATTTTATTATTTATAAATATCTTAATCGTCAAATATAATGCTATTTCTTCTTTTTACATCATAATAAATATTTTCAACATTGAGTCTTTTAGAAATAGCCAATGGCTCTTTAGAAGCAACCTTTTCCATACATTTTGTGGCATAGAAAGGCGTCATAGTATCCATCATGATTTCCTTTCTAAAAATCTTTGCTACAACTGTCCATTTAGCAAGTTGTCTTAATTGTTGTTTATCAAGAAGAGGTTTTCGTGTTCGCTGAACAGAAGTTGAAACATTTTCTCCTGAATCTGTTTCTTTTGTATTTCTAGACCTATTTTCTTCTTTATGGAATACAGTAATTTCTCCACAGGCTTCTGAAAATGCTTGAATGGTTGAAGGATCTTCAGAGCCAAGGAATACTTCCATTTGAAAATTTCCACGAATATTTTGTGCTTCGTCTTGACCATATTTTATATCTAATTGTTTATAAGATTGCAAAACTATCTCAAAGAAAATATTACGAGAACGGGAAACGGTAACCATTGTACCAAACTTTGGTACAGGCGGCATATTCCCAAATTCGTCAAGAATATAATAAACAGGTCGTTTCAGTTTCCCAGATTTTCCATTTTTATCTACTGTTTTATTAGCAACATCTACAAGAACTTTATAAAGTTGGCTTATACATAGCACACCAAGAGGGTGTCTTTCTGTTTTGTGGTCAGGAATTCTAATAAAGAACGCTGTTGGTCTTTCTGGTATGTCCTCAAAATCAATTTCAGTTCCACTTGTCATATAAAATATACCATCATCACCGAGCATATTACCTATTGAAGAACCTAATGTGGATATGAATGACCTTTGTGTAACAGGACTTGCAAGACAAACTGTTGACATTAAGTCGTGGACATTACTAAGACGAGGATCTCTCCCTTCACTATATCTGGTGAGCGTTTTTAAAACATTTTCTCTATCTCCTGCTGGATCTCGTAACATACAAATTTTATAAAGGTTATAAAAGTTGAATTTATCAAGAGTCATTCCAAGTCTAGGGTCTCGACTGTCCTCTAACATTGCTTGCATAATACCTAAAATAAAATCACGACAACCATCAGGCCAAGTTTTATCTTTACAATTAGGGTCATCAGGAATAAGGGATAATGCTATGTTTTTTAAATTAGCATTTGCTTCGCTTTCCAATTGCTTTTGTTTTGCTTCAAGTTCCATTTGAAGTATTTGATTGTTAGGAAAAGCCTTACCCTCAAAGCCATACCAAGTATCGCCATAAGTAGCACCTCCTATTTGAGCAGGATCAAATTTTTCATAACCCATTTCTTCAGGAGTAGCATGACTTATTTTCTTAACTTCTTTTGCAAGATTACCCGCTCTTTGATAAGTTTTAAAAGCAATTTCCATAGGGTTCCATCTAGAGGATGCGTATGGATTTTCAAGATTTAAAACTATGATATTATACCCCTCTTTTTTTAGCACATCAGCATTGTCTGCATACAACTCTCCTTTAGGGTCTGTCATTACAAGACTAGGTTTTTGCCCTGAATGTGCAAGAATTCTTATTGTAGGGTTTGCAAAAATTTGCGTTTTACCTGTTCCAGTTGTTCCTAGAACAAGTGCATGAGTTTCTGGCTTCATGTTAATTTCATAATGCCCCCCAACTTCTTTATTCCTAAAAACAAAACCTGTTTTTTTCAAAGTTGGCAAGTTATTCCAAGTTGTGTATATAAGGTCTGGATCTGTTTTCAATCTTTCAGTTGTTATAAATTTTGAATCAAAATTAATGTCAGTTTCTTCACCCTCTGAAGTAGTTCCAACATTAGAGCCTAATTTTTCTTTACCTTTAGTAAATAGTGCAGATATAATCCCTCCTAAAGCGCCTAATCCAAGAAGTGCAAAGGATATCTCGTTTGTTAAAGCCCCGTTAAAATCAGTCCCTTCATTTGCAAAATAAGAAATAGCAACACCAAGTGCATATCCTAAAATTGCAAAAACAATCATCAATATTATGCCAAGTTTTAATTTTTTCTTCATATATTCTCCCTTAATATAATTTTTAAGACAAAAATTATACAAAAATACTTTCCTATAAATAAAATAACACTTTTAATATATATTGTCAAATAATTAAAGTTATTATCTTATTAGATTTTAAAAACAAAATTAGTATATTTTATACAATAGTTAAAATCTTATTTATATAAGATATATTATTTATTGCTAGCGAATCTTGCCGTTGGAATACATAAATAATTAAATAAAATTTAATTTTACATATTGCCATTTATTCTATTATCCTATAACCTCTAATTATTATGCAAGAATTTTTAATAAAATTCCACCATTATACTTTGAATCATATATAATATAATTTTTATAATTAAAAATGTTAAGGTAAACCTTTTTGAAACTAACAGAATAAAAAAAGGAACTTTGCTAAACAATAAGTTACTTTTATCTTTGCTAAAAAATAAGTTACTTTTTTATATTAGTTACAAAAAGAATAAACTAAACCTTCTTATTTTTTATTTTATAAAAATACTAAATTTTTAAGTTTATTTTTAGTTATTTTTAGTAAATACATAGAATACGTCAACTGCAGTTGCACCTTTTGTGAAATTACTTGATATATAACTGCTTGCCGTTGCACTGTTTACCACACTTTCTGCAACTTTTATTGTTGTTGCATAGTTTAATAAATATCCATCTCCAGTTCCACCAACTGCATTTTCATAAAAATATTCATTTAATGTTACTGTTGTTAGACTGTCACAAGAAAAGAATGCAAAAGAACCTATACTTGTTAAGGTTGTACATCCACTTAAATCTAGACTTTCTAAACCGCTACAATAATAGAATGCATTCATATCTATTTTTGTTAAGTTTGTACAGCCACTTAAATCTATACTCTTTAAATTAACACATGTTTCAAATGCAGAAATTGAAATCGTATTTAAATTAATACATCCACTTAAATTTATCCTCTCTATACTGCTAGCTGCGAATACTTCTATATCAATCAATTCTAAATTTGTACAACCACTTAAATCTATGCTTTCTAGACTGTTGTCTCCAGTAAATGCTTGCTCGCCTATTTTTGTAATTGCGTAATTGTTTCCTTCTATGTATGCTCCATCACTTTCTCTTATTGAGAATGAATTTGGTACCACTATTTTTGTTTCTTCTCCAGTATATCCTGTGAGTGATGCAGTTTTATTATCTTCATTTATTGTAAATTCAAATCCTTCATAAACTTTTACTTGCTTATAATCTACCCTTATTGTAATTCCACTTAAATCTATTGAAGATGAATTTGGGGCGGTGATTGTTACAACAAGCGTTCCATCTATTGGGGTGTCTTCAGTGATTTGTGTGTTTTCAGTTGTTGTGCCAACTGATACACTTCCACTATATGTTACTCCAACACTTTGTTGTTGCAATTCTTGTGATATCTCCACTCCTGATATCTCCCATGCAATATCACTTGTGTTTATTATATCAAAATATAATGAAAACCCTCCGCTTGTATTTGTTATATCTCCTACATTTAAGTTTATATTCCCATTTATATATCCCGGTATAAAATTTTGTAATGGTTCTTCATTACTTTCATTGTTCATCTTGATACGGGCTTCTTTCACATACAAACTTTTATCTGCTACTACGAAATTTACATTCCCTGATATAGAAAGTGTTTGTGTTGCTGCAAACACTCCTACAATTACTAATCCTAGCATTAACATAAATAATGATATACATGATATTAATTTTATTTTTAACGACATATATTTTTCTCCTATTCCAGATTTCAGAATTATTTTTAGTATTTCTTATGAATTGTTTAATTTCTTTCATTTGAAACACTAAATTTTTATTTTCCGATACCCTATTTTAC
>CALVZG010000049.1 GCA_944372465.1 uncultured Clostridia bacterium | reverse complement strand
GACAAAAAAAATTTTTTTATTTTAACGGGTGCTTCTGCCACTACAAGAGAGATAAGGGAAGAAGATAAAAATTATAATACTTATGTTAATATGAGTGAAGAAGAATTTAAGAAAGGAATTGTTGATGATATCTTTATTGAATATGAAAATGTTCATGGTAATTATTACGGTACTTTGAAATCGGCTTTTGAAAAAGTGATAAATGATAAAGAAAATGACTATATAAAAGATATAGATGTTAAAGGCATGATAAACTTGCGTAAATATCTTAATGGCAAAGTAAAAATGATTTCAATTTTTTTAGATGCTCCTGATGAATTGCTTGAGAAAAGGTTAGTTATGCGAGGAGAAAGGGCAGAAAGAGTTAAAGTTAGATTATCGCGTGGGGAATTAGAAAGAAAGTATAAAGATGAATTTGACCTAGTTGTTGAAAACATTGAATTAAAAAAAACATTAAAAATCATAGAAGATTTTATTGAATATCAAAGAAATTTATAAAATATATTAAAAACAAATGATTTTCAATGTAAGGATAAAAAATCATCAAGAGAAGGTATTTATGAGAAATATATTAGAAATTCCAAATATTAAAAGACAAAACTATAAAAAATTAATTTTTATAGCAACATTATTTTTTATTTTATCAATAATTTTATTTCCTATCATACTTATAAGTTTTTTAAGTTTAAACATAGAAGATGTTGTTGAAATAAATGGGAAAATAAAAGATATAGAATATAAGAATGAAGAATATGTCTTTTATCTTGACGATGATAGTGAATATCATCTTGTAAGCGTAGTATCAGGTCATTTAGATAAAGAAGAACTTGAAAAATTAAATGGTCAAAATGTTATACTTTACAATCTCGAAATTGGAAGAGAGAACGACATTATTGGATTTACAACTGATGTTTATTCTTTAGATAAAGAGACAGGCTTTAATTATGTCAAAGACAATTCTCTTACCGGCACAATGGTTTTGTCAATTATGTTATCTTTATCTGTAATTATGCTTATTTTTTCTATTTATAAGTTATGCACAACAAAAAAGACTGCACGAGGCGATGTCTTTAAATTAATAAATGAGCAAACAATTCCGCCGATTTCTCCTGCTCGAAAAAATATCTTAAAATTTTTACTTATTCCAATCATTTTAGCACTTATATTTTTAATACCTATGTGTGTATATAGTGAAATAAATACAACGCTTTTTTATATCTTTTTAGCGTTGTTTCTGGTTTCTATTTCTGCATCTTTTATTTTGACTTTAATTCTTTTGCCATATATTCAAAAGAGGGAAATAAAAGAGTTTGATTTGCTTTATCAATCACTTTTTGAATTAAAGGGGGATAATTTTAGTCCACTTGTAATGGACCAAGGTAATTTTTTAGTTTTCAAACTAACCGAGAAAGGTTTAGAGTATAGAGAAGAATATGAAGCGGACTTAATTATGAATAGTTTTGTTACAGGACAGGAGAGCGAAGAAGAGTTGCAAGAAATAAAAAATTCTATTATGTTAGATATTCGCCAAAGCAAAAATAATCCACCACCTAAAAGAAAGAAAAATAAAAATTTTATAAATTATTTTGAAAATAGCGAACTTATAGATAATACTCTAATACAATATGATGAACTTAATTTAACAACTAAAGTTTGTTTCAAAGTGGCGAATCAACCATTTGCATTATTTATATCATCAAACTTACAAGAGATGCAATATCCAACTTTAAGAAACGATATTTTTATAGAACTTACGGAAGATATATATTATTATATAAAGAAATATAATATCAAGGTTAATGGACTTGACAGATTTTTACAAAATAGAAAAGATTTTATGACAAAATATTGTCAAGGTGTTTATAAAGGGAAGTTTTCATACATTGAATTTACAGATGATGACGAAAAGATTTTATTTAATAGTTTCAAACAAAAGACAGTTGACTAATATAAACGAGTTAAAATTTAATTTTTCTCATAATAGACAATTTTATGGCAAATAAAATTAAAATTACTTATACTGCGAATAAAAATATATTGACATTATCATTAACAATCAAATTTTCGAAAAGTTTTTTTAATTCTTTTAATTTGTCATCGTTAAATTCAACATTTCTGTGACCAATAATACAAATCGTTATATTTGTCAAGCTTTAGATATTACACTATATGATTTTTTTTGACGATTTATTTAAAGGCAAAGATTTAGAAGAAACTTATTAAGACTAAATGTAAAAATATTTAGTCTTTTTTTATAAAAATATACTCTGATTATAGTGTTTGATTGTTTTGAATATGTCATTACTGATTAAAATCGTCGAAAGATAAGTGTATGCCTATAACTTAACTCTTTTTCATCTTAATATTTTATTATTATTTTTTTAATATGTATATTTTATAATTTACAATCTTTTCTACAATACATTACCCATTTATACAAAACTCGACAATTAAATATTCTTTTAAAGAAAAATAAAGATTTATAATTTTTTTGTGGGGTTTTTATGCGTTCTAAACTTTATTTTATATTTTCTTTTATAGTTTTCACACTTTTGTTTTTTATATTATCAAGAGCAAACATTTATAATGAAATATATCCTTTTGCTTTTTCAATGCTTTTTGCTCTTGCATGGGCTAATCAAAGAGTTTGGCTTTTATCTCCTGCCTATTTAATTGGATATATAATTAATTTTCCGACTTTTCAAGGTATAATTTGTGCTTTTACCACGATTTTTTTATTAGTTCTTCCTTATTACATGCATGTTGCAACCAAAACGACAATGAAAAAATATGAACTTTTCATCTATGCTTTTTTAAGTCAAATAAGTTATATGGTGTTTAGTGTTATTGGAGGAGTAAATTATTTATTTATAATTTCTTCTTTGGTTTTAGGCCTAATGTTTTTGTATTCTTCTCTCACAATATTTGAGCCATTGATAATAAGAGGCTTTTCATATAAACTAACGCTTTGTGAACTTGTTTGTGGTGGGCTTATTTTAATGTCGTTAGGGGCAGGATTATATAATTGTGATATATATGGGTTTTCAATTTTAAAACTTTTTGTAAGTTTTCTTTTGCTTATCATTGCATATTCATCTAACTCAACTTATAGTGTTATTTTTGCATTATTAATGGCACTTGGCAGTAGTTTACCAACAAATAATCCTATTTATTTTGCTCCATTTGCAATTTGGTCGCTTTGTGTAATTATTTTTAAAAATAATCGTTATTTTTTAGTACTTTCGTTGATTGCTAGTGAATTTTTAATAGGATATTATTTTAATTTTTACTATACTTTTGCAGTTATAGATTTTGTTCCAATTCTAATAAGTGCATTATTGTTTTTAATAATCCCTAATAAATATTTTAAAGAAATTTCTCTGCTTCTTGCATCTAAAAATCAGCGTTTGGCTATAAAAAATGTTGTAAATAGAAATCGAGAAATTTTATACAGAAGACTTAACAATCTTTCTGAAGTTTTTTGTGATATGAATGAAGTCTTTAAAAAACTTATCAAAAAAGAATTGAGTGAAGATGAAGTAAAAGAAATGCTCTATGAAGAAATCAAAGATTGTATTTGCAGAAATTGTAGTGAGAATAAACATTGTCATAGAACATTTGGAGAAGATACAAAAAAGATTTTTAAAGAACTTATTTCCATTGCCTTTGAAAGAGGGAAAGTAACTATTCTTGATTTTCCAAGTTATCTTTCTTCAAGATGCGGTAAAATTAATCACCTTATAAATGAAATCAACACATTGACCAGTCAGTACAAATCATACTCTAAACTTGTGGGAAATGTTGATACAAGCAAACTTTTAATTTCTGACCAACTTAATGGTATTTCTGGAATTTTAAAAACATTAGCAAAAGAAGTGGATACAATGGTTAGTTTTGATTCAACACGCGAAAATAAAATTATAGACGAACTTTCCACAAACAATATAATTTGTACTGACGCCGTAGTATATGAAAAAGGTAGTAGAACGACGCTTGCAACTTTGATAGTTCGTGAAGAAGACACAAATAAGACAAAACTTGCGCAAGTAGTTTCAAAGGTTTGCGGTGGGAAAATGGTTGTGTATGATGTTTATCCGGCAGAAAAAGCAGGACTTGTGAATGTAAATTTAAAAAGTTCGCCAATGTTTGATTGTGTCTTTGGACTTGCTTGCCAGCCTAAAAGTGGGGGAACTATTTCAGGAGATAGTCATAGTATTGAAAGACTTGACGGAGATAAATTTATGTTTGCTATATGCGACGGAATGGGGAGTGGCAATAAAGCAAGTGAAAAATCACAGACAGCAGTAGGTTTAGTAGAAAACTTTTATAAGGCGGGTTTTGATAATGAAATAATCTTATCTTCGGTCAACAAACTTTTAAATCTTGAAAGCGATGACATGTTTTCAACAATTGACATTTGCAATGTTGATTTAAAAAATGGGATTGCAGATTTTGTTAAAATGGGGGCATCTTCTTCATATATAAGAGGTAAAGATTATTGTAAAATTATCGAAAGTGGTTCCTTACCTGTGGGAGTATTGCAAGATGTAAAAGCAGTTACGAAAAAAGTGGTTTTGAATGAAAAAGATATGATAATAATTTGTTCAGACGGAATTAATGACACTTTTGGAAGTGATAGTGATATGAAAGATTTTTTACTTACAATAAAGACGCAAAATCCTCAAGAATTTGCTGATGAAATTTTAAATAGAGCACTTGCTAATAATAATGGTTATGCTGTTGATGATATGACTTGCCTCGTTGTAAAAATATTTTAGATTATATAATATAAATAAATGCACCTTATCAAGTTGGGCGATCCCAAAGATTAAGGTGCATTTTGATTTAATTAATTTGATTATTTTTACCTTATATATTTTCTTTAATTTATTTTTCTGCTTCTTCTTTTTCCTTGTCGTCATTTGTAACATTATCTTCTTTCTTTTCAATGCTTTCAGGTTCAACTTTGTCAACTTTTCCTACAAATCTAATCATTATTCTTTGTGTTAAAGTAACTATAAACATGAGAATTAAACCTGCAATTTCAAGATTAACTTCATTAGTAATTGAGTAAACTATACATAATAAAATATATAAAAATACAAATACTATTTGAAATGTTGAAATTATTGTCAATGCTTTTTTAAATGATTTTCTTAACTTTTCATTTTTGATTACATCTAAATCACAAAGAAGAATTATTAAAGAAAAAGCAATCATTATTGGTGTAAGAATAACAAAAAGTAAAGAGAAGATACAAAGAATAAATATAATAAAATTATTAGGATTATCTAAAGAAGATGCAGCAATTTGGAATAGTGAAAGCAGTTGATATCCATTTGTTTGGCTTATTGTAGGGATAATAAAGAACAACATAGAAAGAACACAAAAACCAAGCGTTAAAGCAGAAAATACAATTTTTTTAGTTTTTAAAGACATAAAATACCTCCAATTATTTATTGAATTATAATATATAGATACATTTTTGTCAAGTAAATTATGATAGTATAACAAAAAAGTTATCATTTAATATAAATTTATTTACAATCCAAGCAGTGCTGTTCTTTATTAAATAGTGAAAAATTAAAAATAAATCTTATTTACAAAAAATTTTTTTCGTTGATATATTAAATATATTATTTGTGGAAATAAAACTAAATGTTGTTTGAAAAAAATATATTTTATTTTATAATGGGAGAAAGGAGAGGGTATGGGGGAAATTGAAATTTATAAATGTCCACAAATATTTAATGCTTCCCAATGTTTTAAAATTGCAAAAGATTTGGAAGAGAAAAATAAAAAAGATGCAATATTATTAGACAAAAATTTTAGTAAAGAAAATAATATAGCATATAAAACAAATTTATTAACATATTTTTATTTAATGGCTAATGGGGCAATTCAAATTTCTTATGTATGTGATGAAAGTGTTAAACTTCAAAAATTAGGTTGGTTTATTTGGCTGCAAAATTATAAAATATCAACATCTTTTCCATACAAAGATGAAGATGAATTGTATACATATTGGTTTGATAAGTATTTTGATGATTATTTCATAAATCAAGATATTACTATACCTTATTATTCTGAAGCTACTGACAATTATAAAAACAATAATCTTTATGCTTGTGTTTGTTGTTTATTCCCGTTGATAGAATACATGGTAAAGAAAATATTAAAATTTGATGGAAATACAATTTTCCATATAAAAAAAGAATTGACTAATTCCAAGTTGTCTAATGTAGATGGATATAAAAAGTATTTTGATGAATTTGAAGATAATTTAAAGAAATTTTTAACTACAAATATATATAAAACCTCAACAGAGCAAGACCCGGAGCCGAATTTTATATGTCGTAATCGTATACTGCATGGAATATTTACAAGAGAGATATCAAAAACAGATTGTTTAAAACTATTTTGTATAATAAGAAGTTTAGATAGTTTTAATAGTTGGTTAAACATAATCAACTCTATAAAAAATTTATCAGAAGAATTAGTAAAATTACAAAATAATTAAATAAATTTATTTAAAAATTTTATAAAAATTAATATAAAAAATAATTAAAAGCACCAAATATTTTCGGTGTTTTAAAAAGATTTAAATAGAAATTAATCTAATCAATCATTTATACTAAAAATCAAAGCCTATTTATTTCCTATTTTTATCGCCCCATTCGCACATTTGGTCAAGAATTGGCATAAGGGATTTGCCTAGACTTGAAAGACTATATTCAACCTTTGGTGGAATCTGAGGATATTCTTTCCTACAAATAAGTCCATCATCTTCTAGTTCTCTTAAAGAGCTTGTCAAAGTTTTATAAGTTATACCCTTTATATATCTTCGCAATTCGTTATATCTTACAACTTTAAATTCCATAAGAGTGTATAAAATGGTCATCTTATATTTACCACTTATTAAAGATAAGGTATAACTGAAGCCTGTATCACACAATTTTTCATTATTTATACATCTATCTTTTCCCACAAATTCTCCTATTACTCTACTTTATGATAGTATCGCACTTTTATGTGCTTATGCGACTTTGATTGACATAATTATTATATATTAATATAATATGATTGTCAAGATGATTTCTCTAGACTTTCAAAATTGAATTCATCTAAAATATAAAAGGAGGATTTGTATGAGGGAAAAATTGGAAGAATATCAAGCAGTAGAAAAAGCCACAATGAATTTTGTAAAAAGTGTAGCGGAAGGGAACAGTAAATATGCAAAAGAATTATTTATTGACGAAGCTGTATTGTTTGGATATCTTGATGGGAAACTAGAACATGGCTCAATTCAACAATTTTATCACAATGTAGATACTATTGGAGGGGACAAAAATTTTAAAGCCCGAATAGATGTTATTGCAATAGAAGAAACGCTTGCTGTTGTGCGTGTTCTAGAAGAAAATTGGGGGAACCGCATTGATTTTACTGATTATCTTTTACTTTTGAATATGAATGGAAAATGGAAATGCGTTGCAAAAGCATATAATCAAAATTCAAACACAATAAAAAAATAAAAGGAGTATAATATGAAAAAAAATTAATTTACCTATGGCCTCTATATATAGTTCGCCGAATCCGGTAACAGTCGTTTGCACATTAAAACCAGATGGAACAACAAACCTTGCAACTGTATCATGGTGGACTTATCTTTCTTATAATCCAGAAATGATTGCCTATGCAATGGCAAAAACTTCATATAGTGGTGAAATGGTAAGACAAAACAAGAAAGTTGTGCTTACTATTCCCGGAGGAGAAATTGCAAAGGAAGTTTTAGGTTGTGGAAGTATAACAGGAAGAAATACAGATAAAATTAACAAATTTAACATCAAAATGCAAACTCTTGAAAATAGTGATATTAAAGTGCCACTTCATTCTCGAGTCGCTATAGTTTGTGAATTAAAAGAGTTCGTAGAAGTTGGCGACCACTATTTATATATTTGCAATGTTAAAGAAGTTTATGGGAATAAAAATGAAGAAGCTTTATTTGCTTTTAATGGATATTCGCAAATTAAAACAACAAATGATTAAAATTATAGGAGTAAAATTATGAAAGACATTTATTTAAAAGATTATAATGAAATTGTAGCAGTCGCAAAAAAAAATATTTGGATAGTTGTTTAAAAGGGAAGAGCGAAATAATGATATCTGCATTTCATAAAAATGCAACAATAAATGGAGAGCCTATACAAACATTATTTGAAGGAGTTGACAAAGCAGGAAAATCAAATGTTGAAGGAAGAATTGATGTTTTAGATGTCTCTAATGACATTACTGCAATAAGGATTACAATGGAAAATTATTTTGGTGAAAATTTTATTGACTATCATCTTTTAAGAAAAGATAGTGAAGGGTGGAAAATAATAGCAAAAGTATTTACAGGTTTTTAATAATAGGGGTATATTCACCCCTTTTATTATTCAAGGTCAAATTGTTTTTATATTATTTTGAAATTTTTATTAAAATGAAATAAAAAAATATGGTATAAAAAAATACGCTATCCATATTCTTTATGTATATCAAAATTTTATATCATTTCAAACAGCGATATACTTAAATTTTTTTGTAATTATCTGGATATTTGTCTGCATTAGTACTAACCAATTTATACAACTAACCAAGCTTTTTATAGTTTTTTATTAAAGTTTATTAAAAAAATGCACCTAAATATATTTGGTACATTAAAAGAAATAATGGCGGAGAGATAGGGATTCGAACCCCAGGAGGCTTTCACCTCAACGGTTTTCAAGACCGCCGCTTTCGACCGCTCAGCCATCTCTCCTTAATCTCACGCTTTCTTCAAGCACTATCTATTATACATATTTTTTTTGTTTTTGCAAGCGTTTTTTGTATTTTATTATTATTTTTTCTAAAATTCACTCCTACCTAGCAAATAATCAGTTGTTATATTAAATATATTACATATCTTTATCAATGTATCAAAATTACACTCCCGTTTCCCATTTTCCCAATATGATATTAATCTCTCACTAACATATAACGCATCTGCTAATTGCTTACGCGTCATCTTATTTTCTATTCTTACCTCTTTTAATCTTTCACTAAATTTATTCATTTTATAAATTATAGAACTTTTTGTTCTAAAAAACTTGACATGGAACATTTTGTTCTATATAATATATGTAGAATTTATCATATTATGTGTAAATTCATATAAGGAGGTAGAATATGGGGAAAAATCAATCACATGCTTATGACTTACAAAGATTATATGCCTAGCGACAAAGTTTTATATTTAAAATCAGCGTTAGAAAAATCTAGTGATGATACATATGAAATGCTGGCTACTTTAAAGATTTATAATCCCACTACTACATTAATTTTATCAATTTTTTTAGGTTCGCTTGGAGTCGATAGATTTTTTATAGGAGACATTGGTTTAGGGATTTGTAAACTTTTGTATGGATTATTAACTTTTGGGATATGGCCGTTAATTGATATTTTTTGCTCATTTAAAAAAGCTAAAAATAAAAACTTTATGAATATTATATCGGCAATTAATTAAATTAAAAAATCTTAATGCAGCAACATTAAGATTTTTTGTATAAAACTAAATTATAAATTATTAAAAATTTTAACATGATAACATAAATTAGAATATAATATTATTTATATTTTTTTTTATTATTATTAAATTATATTTTATAAAATTTTTTAGCATTTAAAATTAAATAAATAAAAAATTAATTATAATTAGATAAATAATTAATAAATAAGAATAATTATTGAAAATCAATATAATTATAATATATTTATTATAATATTTTTATTTTTGACGGGCAAAATAAATATGATATAAATTTAATAAAAAATATTATAAAAATAAATAAAAAAATAAATTAATTACAAAAATATAATAATTTTGTTAGTAAAAAATTAATTTATGTGTTATACTAAAAATAAATTAAAAGGGGAATGAAATATGTTATCATTATTAGCAAGTGTTGATGGCACACTTAAAACCTTCTTTAACCAACTTACCGAGTCTTTAGGGTTTGGGGGATATCTTGGTTTAGTACTTGGTGTTGAGTTGCTTTTCATCTTATTGTTTGTGATTAAATCAATTTTTTCTTATGAAGCAAGACTAAAAAGAAGTTTAGACAATGCAAATAAATGGTTATTCAAATTTAAAAAGATAGATATTAATAATATAAAAGCTTTTAATTCTATAATAAAAAAGGGACCAAAGCGTCTTATGTATTTTTGGCAACAATTTATTTTATATAGAGATGGTGGTCCAAATAATTATTTAACGGAAGAAAATTTAATCGACAAGCCTTTAAAAACTAGTGATTGGGCAACAAATATTCGTAATCTTGGAATATTAACTGTAGTTTGGTCGCTTGTAAGTTTGATTTTTGGACTTGCTTCTCAAGTTACACAAACATTTGGTTTTCAATCAATAGTTGTTGCACTTATTCTCCCAGCACTTGTTGCTATTTTAGGTGTAATTGCTATAATAATATTAAAGGCTAGAAGAGTTGCCAACCTTGATGATATTTACCATATTTATCATATTTTCATAAGATTTTTAACAAATGCGAGTGTTGATCTTACTCCATATCTTGATTTTAACTTATTATTTACTGACAAAGAACTTGAAAATGGTAGTCCAGAATTAAGAGAATATTACGAAACACGAGCTAGAAAAATAAAAGAAGAATTTGAAAATGCAAAGAAAAATGATATCCCTTTTCAAAACTATAAATTTGAAGAAGTAGGAGTTGATGGTAGATTACTTTTAAATAGAGCAATGAAAGAAAGTGAAAAGTATATAAATAAGAAAAATGCTACGCTTTCACAAATTGCACAAATAGAAGCTCAAAAAGATGCTTTAAGAAGAAATTATGAAAATGTTCAAATGGATCTTCAAAGGAAAATACAGGTTTCTAAAGAAAATATACAAAAATTAATCGAACAACAAGCTGCGACTACCAGTCGTATTGAAGTAGGTCTTTTAAGACAGCAACAGGAGAAAGAGGTAAATAAAAAAGCTTCTCTTCAACAAGATTATGATAAAGAAGAACAAAGATATTTAAGCTCTAAAGAAGAACTTGAAAAAGAAATTCAAGATTTAAATAAAATTATAGATGAAAGCGTTGACGAAGCCGAAAAAGGTATGACTGCAGAATATCAAACATTCTTCGAAAAAGTAATGAAAAGCGCCTATCAAGTTGCAGAAAACAAGGTTAAAGAAGAAAAGAAATCTTTAGAAAATGAAAAGGATAAAAATGAGCAAGAACTTATTAGCGTGCAAACTCAAATAAAACGCTTAAAAGATGAGAATGATACTTTAAGAGAAAGACTCTCACAATTTGATGCTAACTATATGAATAATGATAATAATCAAGAGGAGCAAGGCTATTATGATGAAAATGGAAATTACATATATAGCGACGGCTCTTATCATGATGTAAACGGTTTATTCCATGATGTAGATGGAAAAGTTTACAATATGAACGGGGAACTTGTTTCTCAAGATATAAGCCCTGAAGAGCAAGAAGAATTAGATAAAGAAGCCGTTAAGAATGAACAAATTAATTCATTTGGCGCATATGTTGATGATAATTCAGAAGTTCAGCCGTCAATAAATAATGAAGAGCAAAAACATGAAGATAGTCAAATAAGTCAGCAAAAAGATACTTTAAATGATGCAAGTGGAGATTTAGATTATAGCCAACCAACTTTTTCTACAGGTGAAAACGAAGATGAAAATAATGCTTCAAATAATGAAATAATCCAAGATAATAGAAATAAAATTAATCTTTCAAATGCTTTGATTTCAAATGATAACACAACCGATGAAATAACTGAAGATGAAGAGATGGGCGAAAAAGAAAATGAAATCCAAAGGAGTGAAGAAATTGAGCCTAAAAAGAAGAGGGGGAGACCAAGAAAGATAGTAAGTGAGGAAGAAGTAGAAAATAAAGAACCAAAGAAACGAGGTAGACCAAGAAAAAATGTGGAAGAAGTAAATGAGGCTGATGAAAAACCTGCGCAAAAGAAACGAGGTAGACCTAGAAAAAACGAGTCTGACACATTAAAAGAGAACGCCACAAGTTCAAAAATAAATACAAAGCAATCTCCAAAATCAAAAACTTCTTCAAAAACTAAAGATGCAAATAATAACAAAAGTAAACAACAGTCAAATGATAAACCAAAGAATCAAGTGAAGAAGAGGGGTAGACCAAGAAAAACTGAATCAAACGAAAATGCTGAAACCTCTTCAGCTCCGAAGAAACGGGGTAGACCAAGAAAACAAAGTGAATTGAGTGGAAGTTTTTTAGATAAAATTAATGAACTCATAAGCCAAGAAGAAAATAAATTAAAAAATATGAAAGCATTTTTAAATTCAGAAATAGACCAAGCTTTAGAACCAGAAGATAAAAATAATATTTCTCAAGAAAAAGATGATATAATGACAGCAGTTGAAGCACTTAAAGAGCAAGCAAATAAAGCAAAGTCTAGTGGACAATCAGAAGAACTTTCTAAAGTAAATAAGAGAATTGAAGATTTAATTAAAGAACTTTCAAATATTAATTCTGATGAAACAAACGATACCGGCACAAATACTGCCCAATAAAACAAAAAGACAATTTAGATATAAACTAAATTGTCTTTTTTGTTTTCAAATAATTTTATTTTATGTCATCAATTTAAAAATTTAAAATATAAAATATTATTTTTATTAATAATTAGTAAAGCATAAATTAGTAAAGCATAAAAACTTTAAAATTCTTATTTACCAATTATCTCTAATAAAATTTTACTTGTAACTTCAGGGTGTAATTTGATTGCTATTTCATATTGACCAATAGTTTTTAAAGGTTCTTTTAACTCAATCTTTCTTTTATCTATTTCAAAACCAAGTTTATTTAAAGCTTCAGATATTTCTTTTGAGGTTATCGAACCAAAAGTTTTGCCATTTTCTCCACATTTAATTTCTATATTGATTTTTATTCTTTTTAATTTGTTAGCAAGTTCTTGTGCTGACTGTTTTTCCATCTCTTTATGATAGTCATCAGCAGATTTTTTCATTTTGTTTTCATTTATTGCACTATTATCTGCAATGCGTGCTTTACCTGTTTTTAATAAAAAGTTTTTAGCATAACCATCAGCAACTTCTTTTATTTCGCCTTTTTTGCCTGTTCCTTTAACATCTGACAATAATAATACTTTCATATTGACTCCTTAAATATAAAATAATTTTATTTAATTTTGTTTTAAAAGTCAAATGATTGTCAATAATAACAATATAATAAATAGTAATATTTTAATTAAATTTTTGTTAATTTTTTTAAAAATAGGAATTTGTTTAAAATATAATAAATAAAAGGATAAAAAATGGATATTAGATGTAGAAAAACAACTTGTAAATATAATGATAGATTTACTTGCAAAGCAAAAGATATAAATGTAACTAATGATGTCATATGTTCGACATTCGAAAAAGATGAAAGTAAAGAAAATGTGCAAGATATAACAAAACATTTTTTTGAGCAAAAACCCGAATTTGCACCTCAAAGAGATAGCAAAACTCTTGATATAAAATGCAAAGCAAATTGTCTTTTTAATCATAACGGGAAATGCGTATCAAACGGAATAACTTTAAATGCTATTAAAGAAAAACCATATTGTGTAAGTTTTTTAAAAAAATAAAATGTTTTCTTTGATTAACTAAAAATATTATAAATATGTGAATTTGATATTTCACATATTTTTTTGTAGAGATGATATTTTGTATTAAGAATAATATTTAAAAATATATATTTTTATCCTATCTAGACGCACTATAAGGACGGCAGTCCAAAAAAAATTAAAAAATTTCGCAAATTAGTTGACAAGACAATCGGGTTGGGTAAAATAGAGTTGACTAGAATAAAAAATTAGTTAAAAATGTTGTATTTAATAAAATTTGGATAACGGAATAAGTCGTAATTTCTTTATATCATAAATTGTCAAACATAACAAAAAAGAAAAATAAAAGGAGGGAAAAATGTCATTAAAAGTAAAATTAATTTCAACGATATCAGCATTTATGTTAGTGCTTGCAATGTTTATCGTAGGTGTGCTTTCTGCAACAAAAGCGACAGTAAATATGGGAGGGAATTTATACTTTAAGGCAACAGAGGTATACGCAAGAGTAACAGGTCAGATAAGAGGAGCACAGGGAGAGAATCCAAGAGAACTGCCAGAACTTTTATTCAATGCAGAAAATGATGGAAAGCCAGACCAAAGTGGCTGGTCAAACCTAGAAC
>CALVZG010000048.1 GCA_944372465.1 uncultured Clostridia bacterium | reverse complement strand
AACAATTTGAAATTTATTATCATTTTTTAATTGAAGAAAATAACAAGTATAATTTAACAGCAATTACACAGCCTCTTGAAGTTGTTGTAAAACATTTTATTGATAGTGTTTTGCCACAAGACATTTTGCCAAAAAATGCTAAAATTATTGATGTAGGAACAGGTGCAGGTTTTCCCGGCTTACCTTTAAAAATAGTAAGACCTGATTTGAAACTTACATTAATTGACAGCCTTGAAAAGCGTGTCAATTTTTTAAAAAATTTATTAGTAAAGTTAAAGATAGAAGATGTTACTGTCGTCCATGCTCGTGCAGAAGATTATATAAAAAACTTACGGGAAAGTTTTGATATAGCACTTTCTCGTGCGGTTGCTTCTATTCCAACATTAAGCGAGTATTTAATCCCGTATGTAAAACTGGGTGGGAAAATTTTAATGTATAAAGGAAATAAAATTGAAGAAGAAATTTCTATTGGAGAAAAGGCTATTGAGCAATTAGGAGGGAAAATTAAAGAAATTAAAAAGTACTACCTAAATGAAGTAGAAAGTAATAGATTTATTTTGATAATAAATAAAGTTGCTATTACAGACAAAAAATATCCTAGAGGGAAAAATCTTCCTAAAACTAAACCTATTATATAAAATTATTTTTTTAAAAATTAAGATGGTAAAAGATTTGTATTAAAAGATTTTTATTAATTTTTATATTATCATTATGACAAAATTAAAGATTTAAACATATCATAGTAGAGAAAAGTTTTATTTAAACAAAATTCTATTTTTCTAAAATAAAAAATTTTTTTAATGTCATCAAAGAATTATATTCCAAAATCTTTAATTATTTTTTAATGCAAATTGTCTGAAAAAATATTTAGTTTAAAAAATATAGAGTTTTTATAATACATACATTGTTTTTCATAAATAATATTTTCTTCATCATTATTTTAAAGAAACAATAAAAATACTTTTATTTTTTAATTTTTATTGTAAACTTTTTATTAAAATATGTTAATATAAATATATATGGTTATAAAGACATTAAAACTTATAGACTATAGAAGTTATTCAGAAAAGATTTTTAACTTTGATGACAAGTTAAACATATTAGTTGGTAAAAACGCTCAAGGGAAAACTAATGTTCTTGAAGCTATATTTTTTGCTGTTATTGGAAGAAGTTTTAAAGCATCAAAGGAAAAAGAGGTTATAAAATGGGGCAAGCATAGGGCATATATTGCTGGTGATTTTTCAAAAAAATATAGAGATCAAAAGATAGAAATAATTTTTGATGAAAATAAAAAAAAGAGTATAAAAATTGATGGAATAGGGATTCACAAGATAGGGGAACTTATGGGTACGACTAACGCTGTGTTTTTTTCTCCAGATGAGTTAAAATTAGTAAAAGAAAGCCCAGAAGAACGCAGGCGTTTTATGAATATAGATATTTCTCAAACCAATAAGAGATATTTTTATCTTATTGGTAGATACGAAAAAGTGCTGGCTAATAGAAATAAACTTTTAAAAAGCACAGGGGATATTAGTGCTATTAAAGATACTATCGACATTTGGGATAGGGCACTTTCTGACATTGCAGAAAAAATAGCAAGAGAAAGAAGCAAGTTTATTGAAGAGTTAACTCCACTTGCCAAACTTGCACATCAATATATTTCTGGAGGGAAAGAAGATATTGAAATAAAGTATATAAGTTCTTTTGATGGCGAAAACTATGGAGAAAAGATGTTTAAAGCACTTCAAAAAAACTTGGAAAAAGATTTTAAATTAGGTTATACCACTGTTGGCGTGCATAGAGATGAACTTGATATTTATTTAAATGGAAGCGAAGTGAAAAGTTATGGAAGTCAAGGGCAACAAAGAACAGTTGCATTATCTATGAAACTTGCAGAACTTGAAATAATCAAAAATCGTATTGGAGAATATCCTATACTATTGCTTGATGATGTATTTAGTGAACTTGATAGCGAAAGAAGGAAAAAACTATTAAAGTTTACTTCTAAAACGCAAACAATAATTACTTGCACCGAATTTAAAGAAAATATTGATGCAAATATTATTAAAATTATAAAAGAAGATTAATATTTAGAAAAAATATGATGGTTGAGTGGTTTTAATTGGCAATATTTTTGCCAATTTGAAAAAATTGGAAACAATTTTTTCGGTTTGCCAAAGGCAAACAAAACCACTCAAGATTTTTTCTAACTTAAATCATTTTGAAATTAAGAAAAAATTATTTATAATATAAACATACTAAAATAAAAAGAGGAGAGAACGATGTTATATGATGAAATAAAAAAAGCAAATGTTCAAGCGATGAAAGACAAGGATACTGTAGCGAGAAGTTTTTATAGTGTTTTACTCAACAAAATCATGCTAGAGAACATCAAGAAAAGAGAAAAAGGTGAAGAAGTTAATGATAGCGATATTGCTAATATTCTTCAAAAAACTATAAAGGAACTAGAAGAAGAAAAAGAAAATTATGCAAAAGTAAATAATGATGAAGAAGTTAAAAGCATTGAAAAACAAATAGAAATTGCGAAAAAATATTTTCCAAAGCAACTTTCAAAAGAAGAAATAAGTAAAATTATCATGATTTTAGAAGATAAGTCAATTCCTTTCGTTATGAAATATTTTAAAACCAATTATAATGGAAAGTGTGATATGAAAGAAGTTCAAGAGGTTTTAAAAAGTTTATAATGAAAATTTATGCCATAAGTGATTTGCATCTTTCAGTAAATAATCCTAAACCTATGGATATTTTTGGACCTGTTTGGGAGGGATATCTTGATAAGATAATAGACGACTGGAAAGAAAAAGTTGCAGAAGAAGATATTGTTCTTCTTGCTGGAGATTTTTCGTGGGCAATGAAACTTGAAGAAACAAAAAGAGATTTTGAACTTTTATCAAATTTGCCGGGTAAAAAGATTTTGATTAGGGGAAATCATGATTACTGGTGGAAGTCTATTTCTGCAGTAAGGAACATTTTGCCAAAAAATTTTTATGCTATACAAAATGATGCGATAAAATTTGAAAATGTTATTATTTGTGGGACAAGAGGATGGACTGTGCCAGAGAAAAACACCGAGCAAACTGCCGAAAATAAAAAGATATATGACAGAGAAGTTATTAGATTAGAACTGACATTGCAATCGGCAGAAATATTAAGAACGAATGATGAAGAACTTATTTGTATGCTTCATTATCCACCAACAAATTTTTCAAAATTAGATAGTGATTTTACAAAGTTGATTGAAAAGTATAATGTAAACAAAGTTGTTTTTGGGCATTTGCATGGATTAAAGAAAACAGAAAATTCTTTCATTAAAAATGGAATCCCTTACTTTTTAACTTCTTGTGATATGACAGATAATAAACTTACATTGATTAGTTCTTTTGATAAATAACTTTTATTATTTTTATCAGCACTTTTTGTTTATTACAAAATAAATCATTACTATTTGCAAAATTTTATTTTTCTTATCTATTAAAAATGTATATTTTATATATAAAATGGCGAAATATATTGATAACATAAGTTTTTAATTGACAAAAATTTTAAAGTGTTGTAAACTACACAAAGTAAATGACTAAAATGGAGAAATATATGAAATCTATAACTAAAAACAATTTTATTAGACTGTTTTTGCTTATAATTTGCATGCTTTTTCTTTTAACAGGCTGTGCAACGGTAAGCAATGTTTATAACAAAGACGGGCAAAAAGTCTATTTTGATAATTTAAAGTATTTTGAAGGACAAATCGCTGTAATTGGTGATTATATTTATTATGGGAATAGTTATTTTGCTTCCGATGGAGATGATTTTAATTATGATAGTTCTGCAAATACCGGCTATCTTGCTAGAATTAATGTTTCACAAATATTAGAATATAATGACGAAGAGGACGAAGATGGTTATATAAATCCAAGTCCTGCTGGTGTTGAAAAAGTTAATGATAAACTTGCAGGTTATCAAAATCAAAATATGTTTGTTTTAGGTGAATATCTATATTTTTCATCAGCAAACACACATAAAACAAGTTCTTTAGAAAATGATTACACTCAAGTTTCACTTTTTAGAGTTAAATTTAATGGAGATGGTTTTTCAGAAATAGATACATTCAGATATGATGAAAATTCATTTATTGAAACTCAAAAAGGCTCTGATGGTAATTATTACTATGTGATATATTCTCCAACAACAAGCAGTGGGGAAAGTTACAATCTTTACTCTATAAAGATTGGTAATAAGATAGGAAAGACAGTTACACTTGCCGAAGATGTTACATCAGCAGTTGTTTGCGATGAAAATTCAACCATAAAGAATGTGGTTTATACTGTTAATTCAGATAGAACTGAAAAAGAAACAACCGCTGTTAAAGCTGTCGATTTTGCTACAGGTGAAATTAGTGATTATGGTAACAATACAGATGTCGTAGGCTCAACTACAACAATGTTAGGCCGTGAAGGTGATATTGTAATTTATAGTTATTCTGATAGTTATTCAGCAGAAGAAGTGTATTACAAAGATTTAGCAAATGACGATAAATATTTTTCAAATAGCAAGAAATTTTATACTTTGTCTCCTATTTCAAATATTCAATCTTGCGGTGATGGTTATATTTTTATTTCAGATACAACAAGTACTGTTATGTATAAAACCACTTTGGGAACTGAAGTAAATGCTCAAGATCTTCTTTTATCTAGTGATTATAGTGATATATTATTTGTAGATGGAGATTATGTTTATTATTCAAATAGTACAAGCATATCAAGAATAAATGTACGAGATAAAAATACAGAAACTTTAGTTACTATGACAAGCATAATTTCAGGACAATGTGGATATGATGGAAATTATGTTTACTTTTATGCACAATTAGAAAATTCAAGCGAGAGCGAAGAAAGTGAAGAGGATACAACAACAGACACAAACTATTATATGTATCGGGTTGATAAAAATGGTGTATATGAACTTTTAAGCAAGGTTGAAAAACCACAATAATATAAAAATAAACACAAATATAAATAAAAGATTAAAAATTTAATGATTTATGTATTAAAATAAATAAATCTATAAGTAAAAATGAGTTTTATTAAATTTTAAAAACTCATTTTTTTATTTTTTTATAAATATTAAAAAGTAATAATTCTATTTACTTTTTAACCTTTTTATGATAATATAATTAAAATAGTTTTTTAAAATGTTTGCTTTAAAAAAAGATTTTATTATTCTATTTGATGTTGCGATTATAATAAAGATTAAGTTTAAACAATTAAATAAAAAGGTGAAATATGGAAAGTTATATAAAGAAAATCAATGATAGAGTAAGGGAAAAACATGGACAAGACGAGGCAAAAAAAATTAAAAAAAGATTTTTAATAGGTGGCGGAGTTACTTTGGGATTAGGACTCGCAGGTTTTGTTGGTTCTTTTATAACATTTTTAGTTTTATTTTTAGTTTATGAAACTGACAAAGCACTTATTTCGTGGTTTGTAGCAATTCCTTTTATTATAATGATTGTAATTGGCTCGGTAATTACTCGTATAGGAGATATGCTTTTAAGAGATGAGGATATAGAAATTAAAGAAAAAGAGAGAAGGGAATTAAAACAATCTATAAAAGATGGTAAAATTGACAGAAGAAAAAAATGCAAACAGGATAATGGCAAAAACGCTGTTATAGGGGCAATTATAGGCGATATTGCAGGCTCAATGTTTGAATTTAATAATATTAAGACTAAAAATTTTGTTTTATTTGAAGATAAATGCAGATTTACAGATGATACTGTAATGACACTTGCTGTATATAAAGCACTTAAAGAATGTAATGGTGATTATACCAATTTATCACAAAAAGTCATTGAAGATATGAAAAATATAGGAAGGCAATATGAATTTTGTGGATATGGTGCAAAATTTTACAATTGGCTTTTTTCTAAAAATAATGAACCATATCAAAGTTATGGGAATGGTGCAGCAATGAGAATAAGCGGAGTGGGAATGTTTGCAAGTTCGTTAGCAGAAGTAAAAGAACTTTCAAGAAAAATCACACAAGTTACCCATGACCACCCTGAAGGGTTAAAAGGGGCAGAGGCTACTGCAGTTGCAATTTATCTTGCGAAGAAAGGAAAAAGTAAAAAATTAATAAAAAAATATATTGAAGATAATTACTACAAACTAGACTTTGATTATGATAGTCTTGTAAAAAATTATAAATACAATGAAACTTGTCAAGAAACTGTTCCACAAGCAATTTGCTGTTTCTTAATATCAGAAAGTTTTGAAGATTGTTTAAGGACAAGTATTTCTATCGGTGGCGATAGTGATACATTGACGGCTATATCTTGCTCTATTGCGGGAGAATATTATGGAATTCCAAAGGGAATAGAAGAAAAAGCACTTGGATTTCTTGATGTAAAGTTGAAAAACATTTTAAATATGAAGTGATAAAATTATTCAAATTATGAAAAATCAAAAATCATTTTAACACTTTAGAGAAGTAAATATAATGTAGCACTTGAACACAGAGGAATATAAACAGTAATAAATTTTTTATATGACTAAATACATAATAATATTATAGAAAATAAAAGGACATATCAATAAAAAGATATGTCTTTTTTGAAAAATAAAAATAATATTTGTAAAATATTTTACAAAAGTTCAAAAAGATGCTATATTTATATTTGCACAGGAGTTTTATTATGACAAACAATACAGATAAGAAAGCAGAAGAAGATGAAGTAACACAAATATTAATAGAACTAAAAATATTTCCAAAAGTTACAGGTTTTGATTATTTAAGAGATGCTATAAAATTATGTTTAACTAATTCAAATTTAATGCGTAATATTACAGGTAAACTATATCCTATATTAGCACAAAAATATAAAGTGAAAATAAATGTCGTTGAAAAAAGTATTCGTTTTGCTATAGATAGGTCTTATCAAACAGGAGGGCTTTTAAGTTTAAATCAATTTTATGATACTATTGTTTATAAAAATGGCTATAGTTATTCTAATTGTGAACTAATTACAATTTTAGTAGAAAAAATTCGTCTTGATAATGAAAGAAAAAATACTTTAAAATCTTACATTAATTTTTATTGAAATTTTCAACTTAATATAATTTTTATTTTTACTTATTTAAATCAAAAAATAGTCAATAAATATAGGAATTTATTTGTGTTTTTAATATAAAAAATGATTGATTTAATTTTGTTTTTATGTTAAAATGTAAAAAGATTGATTGTGTGATGTGAATTTTTTAAAATTTATCGTTACATGATAATTGTAAAATTTAATGAATTTAATCAAGGAGAGAAAATGGCAAATATAATTAGAAATATGAATTTTAAACCTATTTTAGAAAAGATAGATTATCAAAGACTTAGTGAGCCACAACCAAGTGCTACTATAAATATGCGTGTATGGGACGAAATGAAAGTTGAAAGACTTCGTTCTGATGCAGTAAAAGTTATGCTAACTAGAAATGTAAAGCCTGAACCAGAATGTATTTTTTCAATTGTTGCAACAATGGGGGTAGAAGTTATTATAAACACTTCTGAATATGAAAGTGTAGAAGATCCTATAGAATATTTTAAAACTAGTCCTGTTGCAAGAGTGCTTGCCAGCAATATAGCGTGTGTTTTATCTCAATTAACATTACATTCTCAAATAGGTCCAATGATTACAGCCCCAGTTGTACAATTTCCACAATAAATAAATTTATAAATAAAATTTTACTTATCACAACAACTGTCGAAACAAATATTTTAAGTTTTTTAAATAGTTTAAAATCAGTTAATTGTTAAATATATTATTTATAAATAGAATTATTTAATTTTTATTTAGAATTATTTATTTAACATAGTAGGTTTTATAATAAAAATTTTAATATATAACGAATTATATAAAGAGGAATTTATGTGGATAGCATTTATAGTATTTTTAGCGCTTTTAGTTGTTGCTGTTATAGTAACTTATTTTATATCACGCAAAACTTTTAAATTTATGTTAAAAGATAAAGAAATTACAGTTAAAAATGCAGGTGCTTATTTAAAAGTATTAAATGGTAAAAAAGTAATTGAAAGTTTTTATATGCCCAATTTATTGCAAGGCGAAACCTTAACATTTAAAATTAACGAAATAGAATATATTCTAAAATGTAAATGTAATTCTTTAGGGAATAAATTAAGCATACAAGTATACGAAAATGAAAATTTAATAGTTGATAATGGTGTAAAATTATAAAAAAATATAGAAAAACGGCTTTTGCCGATTTTTTATTTGCTAAAATTATTTTTAACAAGTATAATATATATGATTATATATTGTATTTAGCAATTTTATAATTTATATTATAATAAGGAGTTAAATGGAACATCTAGCACTTTATAGAAAATATCGTCCTAAAACTTTTGATGAAGTTATAGGGCAAGAACATATTACAAGGGCATTACAAAATCAGATTGCCACAAATAAGATTGGTCATGCCTATCTTTTTACAGGAGCAAGAGGAATAGGCAAGACTTCTATAGCAAGAATTTTTGCAAAAGCTGTAAATTGTGAACATAATAAAAATGGTTCACCTTGTGGAGAATGTGAGGTTTGCAAAAGACTTGAAAATGAAAATGACATAAATATTATTGAAATTGACGCAGCGTCTAATAATAGAGTTGATGATGTGCGAGAGATAAGAGAAAAGGTTAAGTTTTTACCTGTAGGAGCGAAATATAAAGTCTATATTATTGATGAAGTACACATGCTTACAGATAGTGCATTTAATGCTTTGTTAAAAACTTTAGAAGAGCCACCTTCTCATGTTATTTTCATTTTAGCAACTACAGAAGCACATAAACTTCCCGCCACCATATTGTCAAGATGTATCAAATTTGATTTTAGACTTGTTTCTATACAAGAACTTGAAAAGTTATTACAAAAAATTTTGGATAATGAAGGAATAAGTTATGATAACGATGCGTTAAGACTTATTGCCAGTGCAGGAGAAGGTAGTGTAAGAGATACTTTATCTATTGCAGATTGCATCGTTGCTTATTCAGATGGAAAAATTACTAAAGAAAGCGTTCTAAAAGTTTTAGGAACTACTGATTATGATTTGTTAATCTCTTTCTTTGACATTTTGAAAGAAAAAGACATAGGGAAGTTGCTTCAGTTTGTTGATAATATAGATAAATCAGGGAAAAATCTTTCAGTTTTTGTTAAAGAACTGTCAAGACATTCAAGAAATCTGCTGATTTGCAAGTCTTGTAACTTGCCAAACGAAATTTTAAATCTTCCAGACGATGTGTTTGAAAAATATAAACAGCAGGCAAATGATTTTAGTGAAAAGGCTTTAATATCATTTATGCAATGTTTTGGAGGAGCAGAGAATGAACTTCGATATACTTTATCTCCAAGGCTTTTGCTTGAAACATTATCCCTTTCAGTTATGAATGGGGAAAATAGTGATGATGTAAAAAAAAACTGAAGTTACAGGCTAGGTTAGGCAACTTAAGTGCAAAAACAATATGGGGAAAAGTTGTATTGTTTTTAAAAGAGCATAGGCAGGTTGCCCTTCATGTTGCTTGTGGTGATATAACAGATGTCGCATTAGATGATAACAATTTCATAATAAATATTGAAGACGGAATGATACTTAATTTAATGAAAGAAGGAAAACGAGAAATCGAAAGTGCTTTAAGATGGCAAGGGCTTGACTTAAATGTTATTTTCAATGTTAAAATTATTGAAAAAACTCAAGAAGAACAGGATATTGAAAAATTAAAAGAATTATTTGGAAATTTGTTGATAGTTAAAGGAGGTAAATAAACTATGGGATATAATAATTTTGGTGGATTTGGTGGCGGAAATTTAGGAAACCTTATGCGTCAAGCGCAAAAGATGCAAGAAGAAATGGAGAGAACTAGAAAAGAACTTGATGAAAGTGAATTCTCTTCTTCAGTTGGCGGAGGCATGATAGAAGTAAAAATGATGGGAAACAGAACTCTTAAATCAATTTCTATAAAAAAAGAAGTTGTAGATCCTGATGATGTAGAAATGCTGGAAGATTTAATTGTATCTGCCGTCAATGATGTGCTTGGACAAATTTCAAGAAAAGAAAAAGAGTTGATGCCAAGTGTTCCGGGCTTGATGTAATATTAACCTATAAGATACAAATAATTTTAAAAATGTTATTTCGAAAAAAGTTACACTTTAAAAATTTGTGCGAGTGCTTGCAAGTTTTTTAACTTGCAAAAGTCGCATTTAGCGACTTAAAAAGTTGCTGAAAGGCAACTTTAGCACTCGCACAAACTTTAATTATATTATAAGGATAGGATATGCAAGAGGATTTAATAGAAAGATTGATAGAGCAGTTTAGGACGCTTCCGGGTGTTGGATATAAAACAGCCCAACGCTATGCTTTTTCAATAATTGAAGGAAAAGAAGAGAGAGCAAAGAAATTTGCAGATGCAATATTGGAGGCCAAAGCGAAAATAGGTTTTTGTAAAGTTTGCGGAAATTTTACAGATAAGGATATTTGTAATATTTGCAAAACAAGAGATAGAAAAATAATCTGCGTTGTAGCCGAGCCTAAAGATATTCTTTCAATGGAGAAAGTTAAATCTTATAATGGTGTATATCATGTGCTTTTTGGAACTATTAGTCCTCTTGAGCACAGAGGTCCAAACGACATTAAGATAAAAGAACTTTTGTCAAGAGTGCAAAACGACAATGTTGAAGAGGTTATCATGGCAACCAACCCTGATGTAGAGGGAGATGCAACTGCTATGTATATAGCAAAGATTTTAAAACCATTAGGAATAAAGGTAACAAGACTTGCTCAAGGTGTGTCTATGGGAAGCGACCTTGAATATGCTGATGAGATTACGCTTTCAAAAGCTATGGAAGACCGCAAGCAGTTATAAATTGATTTAATTATTTTAAGGGGGCAACAAATGATATTTGAAGAGATAGAAAAACTATTAAATGAATCGGCAAAAAAAATAGGTATTGACGAAAAAATATCAGTTGGTTTTTCTAATTTACCAAAAATTTGTGATTTTCAAAGTAACGCATGTTTTTCACTAGCAAAAAAATATGGGAAAAATCCGTTTGAACTTGCTCAAAATATAGTGGATAACATAAACAATACTGAAGATTTTATTTTTGAAGTTGCTTTACCCGCTTTTATAAATATTAAATTAACTGACCATAAGTTAGAAAAAATTGCTGATGAATATTTAAAAGACGAGAGAGGAGGATTGCCAAAACTAAATAATAAACAAAAGGTGATTTTAGATTATGGCGGTGCTAATGTAGCAAAAGCATTACATGTGGGACATCTTCGTCCAGCAATTATTGGGGAAAGTTTAAAGAGATTGTACAAACTTTTAGGAGAGGAGGTCATATCTGATGTCCATTTAGGAGATTGGGGATTGCAGATGGGACTTACCGAACTTGAATTATTTCAAGAGGGTAAACTTGATTACTATTTTGGAAAAAGCTCAACAGAGAATACTATAACTTTAGATGATTTAAACTATGCTTATCCAAAAGCAAGTATAAGAAAAAATCAGGAAGAAGATTTTAGAAAGACAGCTGAAGAATGGACATATAAAATACAAAATAAAGAACAGCCATACTATGATATATTTAAAATAATAAGAGAAATCTCCGTAAAAGAAATAAAAAAGAATTACTCAAGTCTAGGTGCAGAATTCGACCTTTGGTATGGCGAAAGTGATGCAAGTGATTATATACCAGAAACATTAAAGATTATAAAGGATAAGGGACTTGCAAGAGAGAGTGAAGGGGCAGTGGTTGTTGATGTAGCAATAGATGGCGAAAACATTCCTATTCCTAAAAAGAATAATGACGAACCACAACGATATTCTAATCCTATGCCTCCTTGCATTATTGAAAAAAGCAATGGTGCTGTTCTTTATGCTACAACAGATATTGCAACAATTTTAATGAGAAATAAGATGTTTAAAGATGTGAGTCGAATAGAATATGTTGCAGATGGGAGACAACAATTACATTTCACCCAAGTTTTTAGAGTCAGCAAGATGGCAGGGATTTCCCCAGAAAATCAAAAACTTTTATATATTGGTCATGGAACAATAAATGGAAAAGATGGAAAGCCATTTAAAACTCGTTCTGGAGATACTATTAAATTAGAAGATATAATTGATATGCTTGTTAAAAAAGCAGGAGAAAAACTAACAGCAAATGGAGTTAAGTTTGACCGAGAACTTGCTTTAAAAATAGGAGTGTCTGCCATGAAATTTGGCGACCTTATAAATAATGTTGATAAAGACTACATCTTTGACCTAGACAGATTTATGTCTTTTGAAGGAAAGACAGGCCCATATTTACAATACACTGCCGTTCGAATAAATTCAATTTTAAATAAAGTTAAAGATTGCAAGGAAGGAGCATTTATCGTTGATAATGATGACGAACGAGAGATTATAAAAAACATAATAAAACTAAATTCTTCTTATGAAATTTGCTATAAAAATAAAACACTAGCACCTCTTTGTCTTGCCACTTACAATCTAGCAAGTGCGTTTTCAACTTTTTACAATAATCATAATGTAATAAACGAAAAAGATGAAAAAATAAAGAGAAGTTTCATTTCTCTCTTACGACTTGTTAAAAATAAGTTAAAACAGGCATTAGAAACTCTTGCAATAGAGATTCCACAAAAAATGTAAAAAAATTTCAAAAAAGGTATTTACAAATAACAAAAAATATGTTATTATAAAACCAAGTTAGCGGAGGAACAAATATGCAAAACAAAATAAAAAAAGAAATAATAATTGACTTAAGTAAAATTGTTATAGCTAATAAAAGCAAAATTAATGAAAAAGGCAAAGGCGAAATAGGCCATATTGGCATCAAAAAACAAGATAAAGAAATAGATATGTAAATATCAAAAAGAGGGGAACCTCTTTTTTTGTTGTATATGCTATATATTATCTATTTAATTACATAGAACATTTTTGTTAAAACTCTTACCATCAGTATTACTGATGGCTTTATTTATTATTATATATAATTTAAATAATATGGAATATAACATCTTATATATTTTCAACCTATCTAGACGCACTATAAGGACGGCAGTCCAAAAAAAAGTTAAAAAATTTCGCAAAATTAGTTGACAAGACAATCGGGGGGGGTAAAATAGGGTATCGGAAAATAAAAATTTAGTGTTTCAAATGAAAGAAATTAAACAATTCATAAGAAATACTAAAAATAATTCTGAAATCTGGAATAGGAGAAAAATATATGTCGTTAAAAATAAA
>CALVZG010000047.1 GCA_944372465.1 uncultured Clostridia bacterium | reverse complement strand
TTTATTTTTAACGACATATATTTTTCTCCTATTCCAGATTTCAGAATTATTTTTAGTATTTCTTATGAATTGTTTAATTTCTTTCATTTGAAACACTAAATTTTTATTTTCCGATACCCTATTTTACTCCCCCGATTGTCTTGTCAACTAATTTGCGAAATTTTTCAACTTTTTTTTGGACTGCCGTCCTTATAGTGCGTCTAGATAGGTTGAAAAATATATTTTTAAATATTATTCCTTATGCAAAATATCATTTTTGAAAAAATATTATGAAAATATAATAAAACATTATTAATAGTTATTATTTTTTTATAAACTATCAAGAATTTGGCTTCTTCTATTAAAAAAATGCTCTTAAAGAGCATTTTTTAAATTATATTTATTATTTTTTAAAGTTATTTTTTTAAATCATATTTATTAATTTATATCCTGTTCTCCATTGAAAATTTTGCGATAAAAGGTTATAAGCCTCAACTTCTCCCATGCCTCCGAGTTTTAATGAAAAAAGTTTATCATATGATGTAGAATTTAATATTCGAAGGGCAGAATAACAAGCTTCACTTACTTTAATGCAAGATGCTGTTTTGCAAGCAGGACAAACAATTTCGCCAACATCAAGATTAAAATATTTATTACCCAAAACTGCATTACATGAACTACACTTATTAGATAAAAACTGATAACCCATAGCATTGAATATATCTAAAAGGAATTTGTCTAACACATAATATTTTTTTACTTTATCATAACAAAGAGTTTCCAATGCTTTTATAACAATTATAAACAATTGGGCATTTGCTTCTTGAAACAATTTATCAACAATATCAAGTATAGCACAACCTTCATAGTATTTTTCAATATCTTTTGATAAATCATAAAAGTTATCAATAATATCAACAGCAGTTACTATATTTATATTTTTGGTCTGCTCAATGACAAATTCTCCAAAACAGAATATCTCTTTTGCAGACTTTAATTTAGCTTTGTCGCCACGAACCCCACGCATTGAAACACAAATGTTTCCTTGTTCCAAAGTATATAGATTTAATATTTTATCCTTATCTTTAACCTTGGTTCCGCTAACAACAATTGCTTTAACTTTCGTAGTAGACATATTAAGTTAACTCTCTTTCATCAAGCATTTTATTTCTTTCTTCAAGTTGTTTTAATAATTCAAAATATTTTTCAGCACAATCTATAAGTAAGCGCATATCTTGTGTATCACCTGTGATTTTAACTGCAAACCAAAAGTCTAAATATTCCTCGCGGGCAATTTGTACTTTTTGTTCAAGAGTTTTTTCCATATCCCCTCCTGCAATAATAGTATATACCAAAAATTTTAAAAACTACAACAAATTTTTAAGATATTTATTATTTCTTTGTCATAAAATCTTGATAACAATATTTTTGCAATAAGAGCAAAAAAATCCATTTTCATCTCTTTATCTTTTATAGAAAAACTATGGTAATAATAAAATAATTAAATATGATTTTTGTTTTTTGATTATTTAATTATATAAGTTTTTGAATTGTTATACTTCCACTATTTATAAGTTGAGGATTAACATTTGTGTTCTTAATAGTTATAGCACCAGTTGGTGCGGTAATTTGAACAAATGCACTTCCAGAAACAGACGCTCCACTGCCTATCGTTCCGGAACTTGTTGATTGAGAAGAAGTCATTATATTACCATCAAGATATATTGCATAACTATTTAAACCATTTGCCGATATCAATCCACTTAAATTATAAGAAATTAAATATCTACCATTTATAAGAGTAAATGTTCCAAAATTATCATATGATATAGAGCTTCCTTGCGAAAAAGTAAGACTAGGAATTACATTACCTCCACTAGATACAGTTTGTAAACTAGAAATCTCACTTATTGTACTTGCCCCTTCTATTGTGGGATTTATAATTGTATTACCTGACTGATTTAAAATGGAAAGTAAATTTCTATAACAATTAAAAATTGGTCTAGGATAGGAACATCCACTAAAGCATTGATTAAAATTTTGATTACAAGGCATATTTTCTCCTTAAATCACAGCCCTAATACATTATATTAAAAAAATAAAACATTGAGATATAATTTTTATTTTTTATGAAAAAATTTGCAAAAAACAGTTGACATTAATTGATTAATTTGATATATTTATAAGGTAAACTTTTTAGATGAGTTTGCGGAATAAATGAATGGAAGTTTAGCTCAGCTGGGAGAGCATCTGCCTTACAAGCAGGAGGTCATAGGTTCGAGCCCTATAACTTCCACCAACTAAATGAGTAAGCACTAAATTACTTTATATTTAGTGCTTACTTTTTTTTTGTTAATAAAAATGTTGTAAATTTTATAATATAAATTTAGTAAAGTTAAAATTTAAACAAGTTTAATTTAATTTTGTGTTAACAAAATATACAATAAAATTGTGCCATCATTATTTAAACAAAATCAGTTTCGCTCAAAAACAACTTCGTTGTGCTTGACCCAATCCCCGATTATATTATAGTTATCATTTGAATTTTTATAAAATAAGCAAATTAATTTTTTGTCATTTATTTTTGTAATAATTTTATATATTATAATGTAGTTTTAAATTATACATAAAAAAATAAGGTGAATTAACACCTTATTTTCCATTGTCTTTCGATGAGTCATCTGTTTTTGTAGTATTATTTGATTTATTTGTGAATGCCTTTAAATTTCCACTTAATCCTTTTATAGCATTAAGTGTGGCTTGTGATGAGCTTTTTAAATCTTGACTATTTTTAACAAATGTTTTCATTGAATTTGCAATATCTTGAAGATATGTGGTTTGGTTACTCTCATTTGAAGCAGAAGTTTTCTCTTTAG
>CALVZG010000046.1 GCA_944372465.1 uncultured Clostridia bacterium | reverse complement strand
CATAAATACAAAATGGAGATTCTAAATATTGAAGAGACTGAGCTCGGCGGAGTGAAGGAAGTGCAAGCGATGATCAAAGGAAAGAACGCATATGCGAGGTTTAAGTACGAGTCAGGCGTGCATAGGGTACAGCGCGTGCCAGAGACCGAGAGTCAGGGCAGGGTGCATACCTCTACCGTGACGGTGGCGATCCTACCTGAAATGGAAGATACAGATGTGGAGATCAATGACAAGGATATCCGTATTGATTTATTCCGTAGTAGCGGTGCGGGCGGTCAGCATATCAATAAGACAGAATCAGCCATTCGTATCACGCACTTCCCGACAGGTATCGTGGTCAGCTGTCAGGACGAGCGCAGTCAGACACAGAATAAAGAAAAAGCCTTTGCGATGCTGAGAGCGAAACTATACGACTATTATCAGCAACAGAAAGAGGCGGAGTATAGCCAAAATCGAAAGAATCAGGTGGGCACAGGAGACCGAAGCGAGCGTATTAGGACATACAATTTCCCTCAGGGACGCGTGACAGACCACAGAATAGGACTCAGCCTATATGATATCAATGCGTTTATGGACGGAGATCTGGACGAGATGATAGACGCGCTTACTCTAGCCGACCAGCAGAGAAAACTCAGCGAGCAAGCAGAAGAATGATTTTAGACACAATGTCTAAATTAATGACAAAATAGCGTTTAAGGTTATAACCTTTTGAAACTAGCAAAATAAAAGAACCTAATTAATGGGGTCATCCCATAAATTAGGTTCTTTTTGTCTAAATTTTATTGAAAATGAAAAATTGTGTTGATTAATTTTCATCGCCATCTTCAATAGAGATTTCTAAATTCTTATTTATAATTCCAAAATGTTTAAAATTACACCAAGTTTTTTCTGCAAACTTTAATAATTTTTCTTTTCTATTATTTATACTTTTAATAGTCCATTTTTGGCTTTTGCCATCTGGTTCTAAGAAATCACTTAATTCGTTTTGACATTTATATGGAGCTTTAACGAAATATTTGTTTAACTTTATTTCAACATCTTGTTTCCCTTTACTTGAATTTGCGGATTGTGGGTCAATAGTTAAATTTCCAATACTATGTAAATATTCTTTATCAAATTTAGAAGCTTGCCCAACTTGTACTTTTAAATCATCAGTAATAATTCTTGACTTTTCATTTCCATTTCTTTGCGCAACAATATGTTCGATTGATAATTTTAATTTTTTATTTTGCTTTTCAGTTAAATCTGAATGTGGCATAGGAGTTGCAACTGGTTGTTCATTCTCTCTTAACCAATTTTCATATTTCCAGAAAAAATAATTTTTGCTGGTTGAATCATATTCAGTAAAGAAATCTTTACTTGATAATTTATTTATAAATTTTTCATCAGAATCTATACTTTTTATAAGTGCAACTATTTGTAAATACAATAGATTGAAATCACCTTTAAAATCTCTTGCTAAATTATACCATGTTGTTTGTGCCTTACTTGATAAGTATTTTAGAATAACATATACTCTAAAACTGAAAATTTCGCAAAGATGACATACTTTTGAAAAATTTTCTTTTTTACCATCATCATATCTATAACATTTAATTAGTAATGGATAAAAGTTTGCAATATTCCCTATAGAAATAACATCTTTAAGCTGATTACATGGATTTTTCATCATTGCTTTTAATGTTTCAAAAGACGATTGAATTTGCATTGTGTAATTTTCAATATATTTATTTAGTTTTTTTCTGTTTCCTTGCTTTATAAATTCTTCAACCTTGTCTTTCATTACTTCCATATAATGCTGATATTCTTTTTTGTATTTTTGTGTTGAACCCCAATTTGAATATGCTATAAAAGAATATTGTAAAATTGCATTTTCATCAGGAAATAAATTTTCAATTTCTTCGTAATCTCTATAAATCTGATTAAACCTACTTTGTAAATTAGATATTATTTGATCTGTGTTTTCAGTTAAAACACAAGCTTTGTACATCAAATAGCTTTTAGTTTTCTCTAAATTTGTAAGTGGTTTTCCTCTATCATTAGTGGTTTCAAATATCATTGCAGATTCCACTTGCGAATTAATAAGATAAACCAGAATATTGGTGCTATAAATTTTGTGTAAAAATTCATCAATTTGTTGATTATTACAGTTGTTTAACCAAGTGGAAAATTTATTTTTGGCATTAAGTAATTTCGCTTGAGAAGGAGTATTAATTACCTCTGCTTTTTCATTTCCCAAAATTCGTGTTACAAAAAAATCATTATCATCTGGTTGTAAACTCAAAACATATAATCCATCTTCATTTTTTATAAAATGCTCATACAATTTATTACATTGACTTTCTTTGTAACCTAATTCTCTCATTCTTTTAATCATACATGACACAAAAATAATTAAAGTGGTTATTCTTTGTTGTCCGTCAACAATTTCAAAATATTCATTTTCATTTCTTTGGTCTTTATTAAATAACAAAATAGTCCCATAATAATAACTATTAAGATTATATTGAGTGTTAAAATCCTCAAAAAAATCTAATAATTGTTTATCACCCCATGCGTATCCTCTTTGATAATAAGGAATACTAAAAAATTTGCAACCATTAAAAATTTCATTTATTGATTTTCTACCATTATCCATAAAATTTTCTCCATTTAATCGTATTTCTTATTCACTTTATCTAAAATCGACTTAATTTTATCTCTTGTTTGTTTTGGAAAAAGAAGTTCCACACTTTCACCGTACTGCAAACACCAATAGACAAGAGCTTTTTCACTACTTACAATATCAGCATAAGTTGTGTTGTTCTTTTTATATATTTTAGCGTTTTTACCAAACCATTCCATAACATAAGTTATTGAATTGTCGTCAGCAAGTTTTATAGTAGCATTTATTGTTTTATCTCCAAACACATATATATGTTCATTTATGTATTTAGAAATATCAATTCCCCTTTCAAAACCTTTAATGTTTGTAATAGGTTTTCGTTCTTCATCTAAAATTTTGATATTTTTAATAAAATCAACTTTATAATTACCAATTTCTTTGTAATAATCAAAATTGCAAATTAAATAATATCTACCTTGATTATTCACTAAAAAATATGGATTGACAATATAAACCTTTTGTAGATTATCCTTTTCGTAATGCGGTCTTATATAATTAAATGAAATTTTTTTATTATTTTCAATAGCTTCTTGAATGATTTCAATGTTATAAAAAAGTTCTTTATTGCTTGTTCGGTTAACCTCATCAGCTTTAAATATGTAATTGTATTTTTTCCGTTGATATTTACTAAGCAAATTTGACAATTTAGTTGACAACTCTTTTGCTTGCTTGCCACTAATTGATTTACTTGAAAACAATGCGTCAACTATAAACGATACTTCGCTTGGCTCCAACACTCTTTCTCCAAGATAGCAACCTTTATGTGGAACTTTAATGATATCAAAACCTAAATCAATGAGAAAATCAATGTTATTTCCGATCGATTTTCTCTCACAATCCATATCATATATTTGCTTAATCAACTTGATTATATCTTGTTGTTTAAGTAAGTGATTTTCATCACTATATTCTTTTAATATTTCATATATGTATATAATCGACAATTTTTTGTTTGTATCAGTAGCCATAAAAACCTCAAAATAAGTTTATCATAATGTAAAAATAAAGTCAAATAATATTTAAATTTCAGCGAATTTTATATAATAAATAATGTAATTCATCATCTTCACTCTCGCCATAAGAATATGGACGGGATATAACCAAACACTTTCCACAACAATTAAACAAATTTTCATTTAAGTCCTTGATTTTTGGCAAATGATGTTTTCGCATTTCAACCTTTCTTGATAATAGGCTTGTGATTATAATCACTACCTTATGTTTGTAATATATTTCCAATAGCATGTTTAAAAACCAATCGTCTATGTTTGTCAATAATCGCCAATAATCAATAAAAATAAATTTTGGTGTTTCTTTCTTAATTTCGCTTTGTATTTTTTTAATAATTTCGATGGAAGACATAAAATTGAGTATCAGTCCTTTTTGTTCGTTGTTTTCAAGAAAACATGAACTTCTACCGCCAGACAAATCAAAATATAGGCAATTATAAATTTTTGCATAGTGTTTAAACAATTTGCAACATGTTTTAGTCTTTCCGATACCAGGTCTACTTGCTAATAAAATTAAATTTCCATAGTTCAAATCTTTTTCTGTAATAATGTTTTTACACGCAATTAAATTATGATTATAGGCTTTATCTTTCATTGTCCCTCCTTTTGCAATTACATTATATCAAAATATATGTCCGAAGATGTGGACATTCAAGTATCAATTTTCCTTTATTGTTTAAGATTTTTATGTTATAATGTGATTGTTGACAAAAGAAGGAGGTAAGAAATGAATTCAACACCAGCAAGACAAAGAGTATGTTGTACATGCAAACATTTTGGAAATCCATCTAAAAGAATGGGAAGCAATGTTCAATGGGAGTCACTTTCTACACATGTTTGTAAAATTCATGCTAGAGGAAATGGAAATCAAGGTTGTATGAACTCGGCATGTAGCAAATGGGAAGAAAAAGTTTAAAAGGTGGAGATAATTATGAAATGGAAAATCAATTATTACATAACAGAAAGTTCATTTAGGTCAGGAGTACCTGCTTTTCATGAAACAATCAATGGCGATAGAAATTTTGTTACTAATTGGGCACAAAATAAAATTAAACATAGTCAATTCAAATTTTTTGACATACAACAATTATAAAGGCATTTGGACGTGTGCTTGTTTTGATACAAGTCGGTGTCGCTTCGCTCCACCGAAAGACAAGCACACGCTAATAATCTAATTGCATTTTGTTGCAAAAAGAGCGGTTGCTGGCAGAGCGTAACGCAATCCGCTCTTTTGCTTTTTTGTTTTCTTCTCTATATTTTTCTAGTGTAAGCGAATAATCTTTGTTGTCAAGGTCAAGGCGAGTGCCTTATAACTTTTAGGGTTGTTATTCTTACGACAACCTGTGACAACGGCAGAGATATTCGCTTTATTTTACAGTTAAGAGAGTTAGGAGAAAAAAGAAAACATAGGCAGTTTTTCGTCTATGTTTCTCTTTATTTATTCCACTAGTTTCAAAAGTTGGCGATAAAATTCCGTTTCTTTTTTAATTTTTTAAAATTTTTAAATTTATAATGAAATTATGCATATTTTTTTGCGTTTTTCTGTAATTTTTACATTTTTTCTTAATTTTTCTTATTTATATGTTGATGAATTTAATATAGCACATCAAATGATTATTTATTGGTTGGAGTTATTCTAAATATAGTGCCACGATGCTCGTGATGTGCACGGAATAAATTACACTCATATAGGAATGTAACAAAAGATTGCATTCACAAATTATTCGTTTATTTATTCCTTTATCCCATTTCGCAAGTCTGCTCATGGGAGCCCAAATCTAGACATCGCACATCAGAATGATTGTTTATTGGTTGGAGTTATTCTAAATATAGTGCCACGATGCTCGTGATGAGCGATGTCTAGGCGAATGTTGACATTTGGTATTATATTTTTGCTCTCCAAATAGTTAGCTATAGTAGACACCGCCAGATTTGTTGTGTTGCTATGCTCGCTGATGTGAGACAAAACTACCAATCTGGTCCCTGAATGGACTAGTCGCTCTATGGCTTTCGCACAATTTAGATTTGACAAATGACCTTTTGGTCCATTTATTCTGCGTTTTAAAAATGGAGGGTAGTTTGGGTACGACATCAACATCTCAGGATCGTAATTGGATTCTAGATATACCAATGCACTAGATTTGATTGCTTCAAAGGTTTCATCGCTAAAATAGCCTAGGTCAGTACATACAGACACTACGGCATCACCTTCTTCAACCCTATACCCAACGCAAAATTTGCTGTCATGAGGTAGAGGGAAAGGTTGGATATGTAAATCTCCTATATAAAAATCTGTATCAAAAAAATATAATTGTTCGGGGTCAATATGTATTTGATTTTTAATAATTTCTGTTAAATATATGTGAGCGTAAATTTTTGTCTTGTAAGTTCGGGCGAATTTTTCAATGCCTTTTATGTGGTCGCTATGTTCGTGTGTGATGAGTATGGCGTCAATGGACTCCAATGCTACTCCCAATTCGTTGAGAACGTTAAAAATATATGATAAGGGTTTTCCGTTATCAATCAATATCTTTGTATTTTCACTTTCTATAAAAGTGCAATTTCCACTGCTTCCACTAGCTAGATTACATACACGCATGCTTGCATTTTAGCAAATTTTTTTTGTTTTTGCAATATTTTTGTAAGTATTGACCTTTTGTTAAGAAACAAATTTAGTTTACGTAATCAATTTGTGGTTCTATAGAACTGATTTGAGTCACATTTCATATTGATATTTTTCTTGACATGAAATGCGTTCTTTGGTAAAATAAATTCATCATGGAGGTGTGAGATGAGCAATTTAGATAATCTCACAATGTAGCATTAATTTTTTATTAAATATTTTGTGAATTTAAATAAAAATAAAGAAAGTAAAATAAATAAAAATTTTAAAAAACTTAAAATTTAATTAAAAAATGTAGTATTTTAACGCTAATTCAACAAAATTTCGTTAAATTTTAAAAAAATAATATTTATGCTTTTCAACTTTCTTTTAAAAATGTTTACATTGTGAAAAAACAAAAAATCTGAATAAAAAGGAGAGTTGAGTATATGAAAAATAATCAAATAGAAATTGAAAGAGAGAGTGCGTATTTAGTCTGTCCGTATCAAAATTCAGTGGACGCAGAATACAGGGCAAAGGAATTGGAATTGTTAAGTAAATCTGCACTTTTGGATGTTGTGAAATGCAATATGTTTCAACCAAAGGAGATAAACGCTAGGACATATATAGGCATCGGCAAAGTCGAGGAGATTCGAGATGAAGTGCAAGAATTGGGCATAGATGTCGTGATATTCGATTGTCCTTTGTCTGGCTCTCAACTTAGAAATATTTGCGAGATAATTGGCGTGAAGACTATTGATAGGACCATGCTTATTTTGGACATCTTCGCGGGGAGAGCTAAGTCTAATGAAGGTAAATTGCAAGTGCAGCTAGCTCAACTAAAATATTCGCTTCCAAGGTTAGCGACATTGAGCATGAACGATAGGACTTCAGGTTCAGGCGTTGGTATGCGTGGTGCGGGAGAAAAGAAAATTGAATTGGATAGAAGGAAAATTCAGGAAGACATCTCAAAGTTAGAGCGAGAAGTGAAAGAAATTCAAAAACATAGACAGACTACCAGAAAGCAAAGGTTGTCCAGAATGAAGAGCGTGGCGTTGGTGGGATACACGAACGCGGGTAAATCTACTTTGATGAATTGCTTTACAAAGGCAGATACTTATGCTGATGACAGATTGTTTGCGACCCTTGATGTCTTGACTAAAAAGGTTTGGGACAAAGGGGTTGAATATGTCTTGATTGATACAGTTGGCTTTGTCAGCAATCTACCACACGAATTGGTGTATGCCTTTTCCGCCACCTTGGAAGAAACTGTAGACGCAAATGTCTTGGTGTTGGTTGTAGATGCGAGCGACCCGCACAAGTACGAACAAATTGAAGTTGTTGAAACAGAATTGAAACGCTTAGATATTGATTTGAACAAAGTCATTTTAGTTTATAACAAAATAGATAAATTGAGTGAAAACGAATTACAAAATTTAAAGAAATACACTTATGATACTTGTTTTGTGGGGGCAAAAACAGGGAAGAACATCGAAATCTTAAAAGAAAAGATTAGAGAAAAATTGGAATCGTTTAGTTAATTATTGCCAATATTAATTTAATCATTATTATCTAGAATTTATTTAAACACTGGGAGAATAAAGAATGTTTAATCTAACTGAAGAATTAATGAAATATAGACCTTTTGATGATAAAGAAAAAAGAGATGTGGAAATCACATTATCGTTTTTAAAAGAGAATAATAATTGTTTTGATAGATCTAATCTTAAAGGACATGTGACGGCTGGTGCGTTTATTGCTGATAAAAAAGGGAATATTTTATTAAATCACCATAAAAAATCTAATATGTGGTTTCAGTTTGGTGGGCATTGCGATGGAGAGAGTGATTGTTTGAATGTGGCAAAAAGAGAAGTCTTGGAAGAAACGGGACTTGAAGATTTTACAATAACATCAAATTCAATTTTTGATGTGGGGATAGTTCACATACCAGATAACGCAAAAAGAAGCGAACCGGAACATTTGCATTATGATATTAATTTTTTATTTGTAGTAGATGCCCATAATTATGTGATTTCAAATGAGTCTTTGGATATAAAATGGGTGACTATAGATGAGGCTTTGAAACTGGTAAATAAAGATGATTATAGTATGTTACGTATGATAAAAAAATACAAATATTTATTAGATAAAAAAATATTGTCTAGTTGCGATGAATTAAACTGGCAAGTATAATTAAATTATTAAGCTATTTTAATTATAAGTAGTTTTAATTTGTATAAAGTGTGGTAATAGAAAAAATATTATTCAAATATGTTTATTTTGTAACATTTTTTCTCTTTGGGCGTAAGATGTAGTATACAAAAGATGTCTTAAGGTACCGATGATAAAGACTTTTGTAGTACATATTGAATTTTTTAAAATACGTTAGGAGGAATTATGTTTAAT
>CALVZG010000045.1 GCA_944372465.1 uncultured Clostridia bacterium | reverse complement strand
TTTTAATGCTTTTACTAAATTTATTCCAAAAACCACTTTCCCTTTTTGAAAAACTAATGTTTCTGCGGTATTTTTATATTTTGCATAATCTGATTGGCCTAAAACTCTCGCACTAAAACCTATACATTCATTAAAAGCGTTAAATATAGGGAAAATTAATCTTCCTGCCATCACATCATAATAGCTTTCTTTTTTATTGTTAATGTTATCATTTTGAGAATTTTTATTTTCTTGTCTATTATTATAATGTTTTTGAGCTACTCCTGCTTCTAACATTTCTTTATATGTAAACCCTTGTTTTTGGAGATAATCAATAAGTTCTGTCCAATTTAATGAATATCCCATTTTAAAATCTTCTAATTCGCGCTTTGTAAAATTTCTATTTTTTATATACTCTTGTGCTGGTTTTGCTTGAGGTAAAAAAAGATTTTCATGATAATGTTTATATGTACAATCAAGAAGTTTTAATATCCTCTCCTTTGAACGCTTTTTTTCTATAATTTCTTTTTCTCCTTCGAATTCAGGAACTTCCATGCCTGCATTTTTAGCAAGAATTTCTACTGCTTCAGTAAAATCACATGACTCATATTTCATAATAAATGATATAACATCACCTGATTCTTTGCAACCAAAACAATAATAAAAGCCTTCATCATCACTAACAATAAAAGACGGCGTCTTCTCGTTATGAAATGGACAACATGCCCAATATCTTCCGCCCTTTTTCTCAAGATGAACATACCTACTAATAATAGAAACTATATTATTCCTTTGTTTCAGTTGATACAACCAATCGGCAGGATATCCTTTGTTTTGCAATATAAAAACTCCCCAAAAATTCTCTTTAGTCTTATTATACTACAAACTTTTCTAAATTCCTCTTAAAAAATCAAAATTTATTTATTTTTCTATAACATTTTTTAATAAATCATATATTTATATATTTTTATATTTTTTCTTATAAAATTCCAAATTTTAAATGTAACACTTTTTTTATAAACAATTTCCTTTCTAAATTGTTATTTACAAAATTTTTTAACTATAAATAAACACTTTGTTACTTTTATTTCATTAAATCATACTTCCTTGAAGATAAACACTAGGGATTTCACCTACAATTATACTTTCGCACAACAATACTTCAAGTTCTGTAGTAAAATTTTGCGTCATAGCAGGTAATACCATTCCTATATTTGATTGAACTATAAAATATAGTCTATGAATTGTTTGATTTATTCCGGCTTCATTAAAATTAGAACTTACTTTTGTGTTGACCGTTCCTACAGGGACTAATTTTATAGAAACATCAGGACCTAATCCGAATAAAAAAGGAATACCTGTAAATGTACCTAAAGAAATTGTTATACCTTCTTGACCTAAAGTGTCAAATTTTTCTTGAACTCTTGCAGTTATTTCTCTTATTATAACATTTATTTCAATAGTATCAATTTCAATTAATTCAACTTTATTTTCTGAAGAATATGTTATTTTTACTAAATCGTCATATGTCAAATTTTCATCTGACATTACATCTCCTACAACAGTACTAATTGTACTTGTTGCTATTGATCTTACTTTCTCTTGACTGATATTTACTATAATTGGACAAACAACTTTAAAATAATAAAAACAAAAAAGAATTATTAAAACAAGAAATAAAAAAAGTACTATCCTCAATATAGCCTTTTTAGATAGTTTCTTTTTTTTCTTTTTAGAAACTACATAATCTATCATACAATAATATATGACAAAAATTTCTTAAATTTTACAAAAAAATTCCTTTTATCATATTCTAGTATATATAGAATGTAGTATTTAATACAAAATACAATATATAGTATTTTGTCTTTTCGCTATATAAAATTATTTTAACTTTTCGTTTTAGATTTAAAAATTAGACTGAAAATAAACGCAAAGAAAATAGCAGCGGCTATTCCTCCAGCCGTAGCTTCCAATCCTCCTGTAAATGCCCCTAATAATCCCTTTGATTCTACTGCAGAAATTGCCCCCTTTGCAAGTGATGCTCCAAAGCCTATAATAGGCACATTTATCCCCGCCTTTGCGAAAGCTGATATTGGGTCAAATATTCCAAACGCTTCTAATAATACACCTATGATTACAAAAGTTACAAGAATTCTTGCAGAAGTTATATTTGTATAAATAATCAACACTTGTCCAAGCGTACAAATAAAACCTCCTATTAAAAATACCCATAAATAATACATAAGTTACTCCTTTTTATTAAACTAAAATTTTAAAATGTTATTTATTGTCTATTATTGTTTATAAATTACATCTTTTTTTAATTTTTAAAAAAATAATATCTATTACATTAAACACTAAATCATTTTTTATCTTAAATATTAATTTGTTAAGTGTAATATTAAATTTGAATGAATTGTTTTAATTTCAATTTTTATCTTGTTATAAATAATATTTTTTGTTTAACATTTATTTTAGCCATTTTTTAAATACTAATTATTTAAACCTAAATTTTGATTAAACATTATTAAAATAAAATTTAATTTAAACGATTAGATTTAATATTCTTTTCATTTGATTTACTTATTGATGTTCTATTGGTTTTTTCCTCTTTTTTATTTTTAACATTTCTATTTGATGTTTGTGAAATTTTTATGTTTTTAACACTTTCATCACATTCTAAAACTATTGCATGGCATACGCCCGGTATTGTTTCACCTTGTTGTGTTGCCGTAGTGGACATTAATGCTCCTGTTGGCATAAACAATACTTTTTTATATTCTCCTGACCTTAATTTTTTCATTATAAAAGAATTTAAAACTGTCGCACTGCAACCACAACCACTTCCTCCTGAAAATGTATTTTGATTTCTTGTATAATACATTTGACCGCAATCATTATAATTTAGACCTAATTTTATACCTTGATCCTCCATTAAATCTATTAAAATTTCACTTCCTAGTTTACCTAAATCTCCTGTTACTATTAAATCATAGTCATCTGGAGTGGTTTTTGTATCTCTAAAATGTGCGAGCATTGTATCCATAGCCGCAGGTGCCATTGCTGCACCCATATCATTGACATCATTTACACCAAAATCAATCACTTTTCCAAAGGTCGCCATTGTTATTCGTGGTCCTACCCCTTTGCTTGAAATTACACATGCACCCGCTCCTGTTACTGTCCACTGTGATGTAGGTGGACGCTGATTTCCTAGTTCCAACGGAAATCTAAACTGCCTTTCTGCTGTCGAAAAATGTGAGCCTGTCGAACATACTATTGTATCAAATTCTTTACCATCTATTATTGATGCTGCTACCGCCATACTTTCAGCCATTGTAGAACATGCTCCAAATAATCCTAAAAAAGCAAAATCAAAATCACGGGCTGCATATGATGAAGATATAATTTGATTTAATAAATCTCCCGAAAGAAGCAAATTAACATCACTTGCTTTAATCTTTGCATCTTCTATTGCCCCAACTATTGCAGTTTTTAACATTTTCATTTCTGCTTTTTCATATGACTTCTCACCAAAGCAATCATCTTTCATAACATAATTAAAATAAGGGCCAAAATTCCCTTTCCATTCTTTTGGACCTACTATAGAATAACTTCCTATTATTACTGGTTTATTTTTAAATATTACTGTTTGATTTGTATACATTATCCCTCTCTATTAACTTTGCAAATGATAATCTAACTTTTTTATTATATAAAAAGATATATAAGACCTACTATAAAACTTGCAACGACTCCACTTACTATTACAGGGCCTGCTATCGTAAACATTTTTACACATATTCCATATATAATTCCTTCATGTTTGTACTCTAATGCTGGAGATGTTATAGAATTTGAAAACCCTGTTATTGGTACTATAGAACCACCACCTGCAAACTTACCTATTTTGTCATAAACTCCTATACCCGTCAAAAAAGATGCTATAAATATAAGAACTATCAGTGTATATGCCCACGCACTTTGTTCTGCCATATTAGGAAACCATAGAAGTATTAAGTCGTTTATACCCTGCCCTATACAACAGATAATTCCACCAACTAAAAATGAATAAAACAAACTTGGCCATGCTTTAGTTTTAGGTATTTTTGCTTGCACATAATTGTTATACATTTCATTTCGTTTCTTTATATCCATAGATTTATCCATTATCGTTCACCTCTATTTATTTATTGACATTTAACTTAAGAAATAAACAATTATTTTTATATTATTGACAATGTTACAAATTTAAATTTGTAAAATAAATATGGAAAGGTCAGAAAATACTTAATGTGGCATTATCAAACTTAATAACTTGTTTAGACTTTTGCAGTCAACGAAGCAACAAAAATTATACTATTTGTTCACATATGTTTACTACTTTCTAACATTTTTATTTGTATAAATTTATTCATAATGCACAAACTATAATAAATTTTAGGAGGTATTATGAAAAAATTAGTTTTGGCTTCTATTGGTTTAATTTTGCCACTTGCTTTAACTGGTTGCACATCAACTGACGCAAATCAATCAGTAAAAAATTTAAATGCACAACTTGATAGAGTTGAAAGCACAATTAGTACAAGTAAGCAGTCTTATGTAAATGATGTAAGTTCAAATTATGATTATTATAATGAAAATCCTAGTGATAATTTAAACTTTCTTCGTAATAGAGCTTATAATGATATGCTTGAAGAAATGTATCTTAAACAAGAAATTTTAAATTTGAATAGTTATTTAAAATCTAACCAAAATTCAAATCTAAAACTTGCCAAAAGTGATATTAAAGCCTTAAGAACTTTGACTAGCGATTTGAGTAAATACACTACTTATTTAAACAAATCAAATTCTAATGTAAAAAATTATGTAAATAAAATTAGTAAACAAACTAAATCTAATAATATTGATATGAAACAAACGACAAGTTCTTATCAAAGTCTTTGTAATGTGATGAATGAAAGAAAGGCTTATCTAAACAACTTACTCAATACTATGAATGAAATCACACAAATACTTGATGAAAACAATATTGTTGATATGCAAAATTATTACAATTATAAAACTAATGGTTATAATAATTACCAAAATATAAATAACAATTCTAATAATAATTCAACAACAAATACTGATACTGATGAGTTTTCAAAAGATTTTAATTCGCTTAATAAACAAGAGTATAATCCAAATAGACCTGTAAATTTATCAGATAGTTATAATTCTAATGTCAATAATGAAAATTATAATATAGAAAATAATGACAAAGATAATGTTGATAAAAAATTCGCAAAAAATATAGACACTTATAACAACTTTGATAATAAGTCTATTAATGCAAATAGAACGACATATGAAAATTATAATAATAGCAATGAAAATTTAAATAACACAAATAACTTAAATAACACAAATAACTTAAACAATAATAATTATTACAATAATTATCCTAGATATAATTATTACAACAATCCATATTACAATTCTTATAATGGTTATAATGGATATTATAATCCATATTATAATTCAAATAGAAGAATTTTTAACCCTAATAGAAATACAGATACTTACCAACCATTAAATAGAAATATTGATACTTATAGAATAAATCCTAATCAATATGTTCTTAACGCTTCTAATCTTGATGAAGAAAAACAAAATGGTAGTCAAATTCAAAATCAAACAACTAGCGAAAATAACAAATTAAACAATAATCAAAATTCAGTTAAACAATCTAATTCTATTTCAAACGACAACCGATATAATGAAAATCAAAAAATAAATCGTGTAATAAGAAAAAACAAACAAAAAGATATAAAACAAACAAATCAAATTAAACAAACAAATGAAAAAGACAATCAAAATAGATTGTCTGAAACAGCAGAAAAAATTAATTCAACATTAAAAAACAATACAAAAAAATTGGATAAAAAAACTACAAATGAAATTAATATAAAAGAAACTGAAAGTAACAATGCTCTAGATATACAAGATAAAAGAAAAAAAGATATCAAAATAAATGATAGAATAGACAATATTGACGAGTTGAATTCTACAAAAAGCAACATTGAAAAAGACAAAATAGAAAAAGACAGTTTTATAAATAATGACAATGAAGAAAATTCAATAAATAACTTTAAAGATGAAATGAATAGTAATATGCTTACTTTTTTGCTCGATAGAAACATAAAAAGCAATGATAAAAACACACCTATAAAAGAAAAGATTGGAGAGGTAAAAGAAATTAAATTAACTTAAAAGAGATTTACCTCTCTTTTTTATTCTTTATTTCTATATTTTTATAATTTATTAAAATTAAAACTTCAATATTTAAAGATAAATTATAATTTGATAATATAATTTTAATTAAGATGTCAGTTTGTCTTTTAAATTGTTTAATATCTTATTCTCTAATCTTGAAACTTGTACTTGTGAAATGTTTAATTCTTTAGCAATTTCACTTTGAGTTTTGTCATAATAATATCGCAAAAGTATTATTTTTCGCTCTCTTGTATCAAGTTTTTTGACAACTTCTTTTAATGCAATATCTTCTACCATTTTTTCATTGCAATCTTCTTGTGGTTCAATGCGGTCTATTATGCTCATGGCTTCGCTATCATCCTCTATCGGTGTATAAATTGAAACTGGCATCTTTGCTGAATCCATAGCCATTATTATATCTTGCTCTTCTACATTAAAATATTTTGCGAGTTCTTCTATTGATGGCTTTCTTTGATTCTTTTCATAAAATAAATCTATATATTTATTTATTTGCATATTTAATGTTTTAAGTGCTCTTGATACTTTTATTGCACCATCATCTCGCATAAATCTTTTTATTTCACCTATTACCATTGGTACAACATAGGTTGAAAATTTAACATTAAATTCAGGATTAAAATTTTTTATCGCTTTCAAAAATCCTATACAACCTATTTGATATAAATCTTCGTACTCTACACCTTTATCTTTAAATCTTTTTATCACGCTTTTTATTAACGGCGAATTTTCTTCTAAAAGTTTTGCTTTGGCATCTTGATTACCATCTTGTGCATCTTTTACAAGTTTTAAAATCTGTTCTCCATCAAGAAGCATTGCTCACCTGCATTGAATTTGATGTTATTTGTTTATACATTGTTACTACTAAACCTTTATCTCCATTATGTTCTACTTCTACTTTATCCATAAAACTTTCCATTACTGAAAATCCCATTCCACTCCTTTCTTCACTTGGTTTTGTAGTATAAAACGGCTCTCTTGCTTTCTCTATGTCTTTTATTCCTATTCCTTGATCCTTTACTACTATCTTTACAACATCACCTTCAATTTCGCATCTTAATGTTATTGTTCCATTCCTTTTTGGATAAGCGTGCACCACACAATTCGTTACCGCTTCTGATACTGCAGTTTTTATGTCCCCTATCTCATCTAATGATGGATTTAATTGTACACAAAAGCCTGCTACACACAACCTAGCAAAACTTTCATTTATTGACAACGCTTTAAATGTTACTTCCATAAAGTTTGAATTTTTCATTTATTATTCTCCTTATACTATTTTGGGCATTATTTCATACAGCCCTGTCATTCTAAATATCTTTTCGGCATGTTTTGATGGGTTACATATAAATATAGGTATTTGTCTGCTTCTCATTTTTTTGTATCTTCCAATTAACACTCCTATGCCTGTACTATCCATAAACTCTAGTTCTGATAAATCTATTATTATTTGATTAAATTCACTTCCTGAAAAGAGTTTGTCTAAAGTTAGCCTTGCATGCGTTGCTGAATGTTCGTCTAACTCTCCACACAACAGAACATATAGAGTTTTATTGTAAATTTTGCTCTTAATGTGCATTTCTCGCCTCCCGCAAAACTACTATAACATAATAAACAATGCAAAAATATAATGTTTTTGACGAAAAAACACCTTTTAACAAACCTTTTGTTGATTTGATATAACAAAAAAAATAGTATCAAATAAATTGATACTAAATTAGTTCAAATAATCTAAATTTGCCTTGTGGGCTTGCTCTTTACTTTTGTTGTATGGAATATAAAACAGTTTTCCGTCTTTTTTAAATTTCGACCCTGTCGAAAAAAATACAAACCTAACATTATTTTGTTTACATTGCTCCGACAATGCTTTTACCCATTCATAATCACAAATTCTAGCATTGCTGTAGTTTTCTCCACTACAATATACTTCTTCAATCTTTTTTGTCTTTAAATATTTAGATATGTCTATCATTTCAAGCATTGGACTTACTGTTACTGCTCTATGTTTTATGGGTATATTTAAAAATATTGGTAATCTTTCATCTGCTGTCCGCTGATTTTCTGCAGTTAAAACTATTGTTACATTTTCATATCCCCTGTCCCAATCTGATGGAATACAAGATGTTATTCTATCTACTCTTTTTGTAAATAAATTGAAGTGTACATTTTTTCTTTGTCGAATTATATTCCATATTTCTTCTCTCCATTTGTCAGCCTCTTCTATAAAAAAATCTGATGTTAAACATGTAGAAATCTGTTCTCCATCTTTAATTTGATATTCTCCTTTTCTATCTTTTTTTAATGGAAGATTATAATCTTTTGTTAAATGAACTTTATTTGAATCTATTTTTCTTTCCTTATCAAATGCAAACATATAGCAATTTAAACAGCCCTCGCTATATTTATGACAACCATGCCATGGATTCCACATATTCTTTTTCATAAAATAATTATACCATAATATCAAATTTTGCACAATAATTTATTATTGTATATAAAATATATTAAGTTTTATTATTTTTCTATTGTTTTATAATTCTATAGATTAGTATATAAAATATAATAATTCGAAAAACAATTCTTTTAATCTGCTTATATTATAAAAAATTAGAAAAAATTAAAAAAATTTTTTAATTTTTCTTGACATCTTTTTCATTTTATATTAAAATATCTTTGCAAACTTGCTGACCGGGGTGTAGCGCAGTTGGTAGCGCGCGTGGTTTGGGACCATGAGGTCGGGAGTTCGAGCCTCTCCACCCCGACCACTCTAATACTTATGTATAAGAGTTTGGGCCTTTAGCTCAGTTGGTTAGAGCAACCGGCTCATAACCGGTCGGTCCGGGGTTCGAGTCCCTGAAGGCCCACCACTTTTAATAATATTTAAGTGGTTGTTTAAGTTTTAAACTTAAGTAAGTCATAAAAGATAATAAATAATTATTTTAAATGAATTTAAAAATTATTTTTATTTGACTTAAAACTTGTTAAAATACTTAAACAAAGTAATTTTGCAAAATATAAGAATTATCTTATATCACCACATTATATGTGGCTCGGTAGTTCAGTTGGTTAGAACGCCAGCCTGTCACGCTGTAGGTCGTGGGTTCGAGCCCCATTCGAGTCGCCATATTCATTTTATTAATTTTGTTTTTTAATTAATTTAAAATGAATAAATTTATAACTCTATAACAAAATAATTTACTACTACTTGGTTTTACTTGACAAGATGCCCTGATAGCTCAGTCGGCAGAGCAAAGGACTGAAAATCCTTGTGTCGGTGGTTCGATTCCACCTTAGGGCACCATAGGTGATTATGTGGTTGGACTATCCTCCCAAAATGAATATTTTCTCATATGTTCAATCACCTCCTCGCCAATAAAATTATTATGCTGGTGTGGCTCAATGGTAGAGCAGCTGACTTGTAATCAGCAGGTTGAAGGTTCGATTCCTTTCACCAGCTCCATTCAAGCACCTTTTAAGGTGCTTAAAATTTATGGGTAGGTTGCAGAGCGGCCAAATGCAACGGACTGTAAATCCGTCGACTTCGTCTTCGTTGGTTCGAATCCAACCCTGCCCACCACTTTAAAATAAAGATAATAGTTATTATTTTATATATATTTTTACATTTGACGAACTTTTTTGACGAACTTTTTTCTCGGAAAAAATACTTATAATTTGACAAACTTAAATCTTTTAGAAACATTATTTTTCATTTTTTATTTTATTAACAACGACAAAAATATAAAACATAAAATGTTAATTTAAATATATCAAACGCATTTTAAAAGTCCATATTTATAAAAGTTGGGCTTTTTTATTTCTATATAAAATTTAAAAGTTACAATACATAAATTTATAAGACAATGTTGAAATTATAATTTTGTATTGCAAAAAATTATTTATAGTATATTTCATTTATTTTTATTTTTTGTGTGTAAAAGAACTAATTTAAAATATATTGTTTTTATTTTTTTATATTTATTTTCATTGCATATATTATTTTTTATTATTTTTGTTTTTTTAATGGTTTATTTTATGCTAAAATATTTATGAGGTTATTATGATTAAAAAAAGCGTTCTTATTATTGGTGCTTCAAGTGATATCGGCAAAACTATAGCAAAAACTTTTGCTGAAAACAATTACAATATAATTGCCACATATAATACAAATAATTGTAATGAAATTATTGAAATGTGTAAGAAAAATAATGTTGAAGCACAAATTTATAAAATAGATTTAAAAAATTCAAACGAAATAGAAGAAAAATTGAATACAATTTTTGCAAATTCTTCTTATATTGATTGTGCAATTTGCTGTGCGGGGTTAAGTCTAAAAGAAGTTTTACTTTGTGATGAAACTATAGAAAATATTAATAACTTAATCAATATAAATTTTAGAGGAATCATTATCTGTAATAAAATTATATCTAAATACTTTTTAAAACAAAAACATGGCAATATTATTAATATATCTTCAATCTATGGAATTTATGGAGGAGCATGTGAGAGTGTTTATTCCGCTTGTAAGGCTGGAGTTATAGGATTAACAAAATCGCTTGCACAAGAGTTATCCCCTTTTGGTATACGGGTAAATGCAGTTGCTCCCGGCTTTATACAAACAAAAATGACTAAAAATTTTAACGAAGAAGAAAAAAAACAAATTATAGATAGAACTCCTTTAAAAAGATTGGGTAACACTGAAGATGTAGCAAATACTGTATTTTTCCTTGCTAGTGATAAAGCAAGTTTTATTACAGGTGAAATAATAGAAGTTACAGGCGGTGCTATAAGATTTTAATTATATATTATATTTTAATAATTGCTATTGTTATGCTTTTTTATATTTTTTTGTTTTTTTAAATGAGTTTAATTAAAAAATCAAGTTTTTCAACTTGATTTTTTATTAATTATTTTTTTAATCATCAAAATTATAATCATCTTTATTTGCTTTATTATTTTCATCATTGAAAAAATCAAATGCTTTCATTATTTCATTCAAATCTTCTTTTGGGTTTAATGCTTCTTTTAAATCAAATTCATTATTTTGCTGTAATTTATGTGTCTTTGTCAACTCTTCTTCGTTTGGTTTGGTATTTAAAAACTTTTCTACTAGACTATCATATTCTTTTCCATCAATTATTTGAAGTTCATCTTCACATACAGGTTTTATAAAACTTGGTCTTTCTTTATCAAATTGAGCCCTCTCTATCTTTATCTCTTTTGGTGCTTCTTGTTGCTTTTTATCTTGCATTTTTGAAAGTAATATTCTCATTGGGTCATTCTCTGTTCCTGCACTTATTGTTACATTTTTCCTTATGTTTGTTTTATTTAATATTGTTTCTATGTCTACTACTAATTTTTTATAAGCGCTATTTAATAATATACCCGGATAGCGTGTGTTGAGGTCTTCTAAAAAATTTTGAAGATTCTGATATATCATTCGTAGTTGTTCGCCTCTTAAAATTTCCAAATTTCTGCTCCCCTCTGCCTCTTCTTTTTTATACGACTCTAATACTGACAATATATTCCTTTGTTTATTTTTGTATTCTAATACTTTACGCTCTGCTTCCAACACTTTCAATTTTTCTTCCATTAAAGCTCTTTCACTTTCTGCCTTTAAGTTTGAAATGTAACTTTCTACTTCTTCTCTATTGTACCCGTTATATTCTATGGAAAACATTTTTCACTCCTAATCACACTATTTCATTGTAAAATACTTACATAATAATAATATCACAACAGTTAAGATTATTGCAAGAAAAATCCAAACTGAAATCAAATTAATTAAATATAAAAGCAGTCCAATATTTACAAAAAATAGCGAAAAAGATAGATAATAATGATATATTTGTTTATAAACATATCCTGTTAAATATGAAGATAAAGAAAAAGACAAAACAACAAAAAGTGAATAATATGGCAAAATGTTTAATAACAAACAATAAACATAAAATATCCCTATAAAGAGTAAAAGAGCACCAAAATAAAATGATGAATCAAACTTAAATAAGATGCTTTTTATTATAAGATGAAAGCCTATAAAAAAGCAGAACATAAAAAAACATAGGTTATAGTCCTTTATTACTAAAAAAGATATTAATGAACTTGCTATAAAAAATAATAAATTTACTATAAAAGACAACCTTAAAATCGTTGTCTTTTTAATTGTGAAAATTCTTCCTCTCATATTATTATTATTACTACTATTTCTATTTTTTATTCTATGTTATTTTATTTATGCTTAAGCTTTTTATTTTATTCTTTATCTTTGTTATCTTCTTTGTCAGATTTCTTGCTTTTATATTCCTCTTTTTTAAAAATATTTTTCTCTTCTTTTCTTTTTTTATTTTGTTCTTTCTTTTCTATTGCTAACCTATTTTGATTTGCAACAAACTCTGGAAAATATTTTTCTTGAACTGATTTTATTTTGCCTTTTTTAGTTTGAATATATATTATTGTCAATATAACAATACCTAGCAATATTAACAATATACTTAATAATTGTGAAACCTTTATTGAACCAATATAAAGGCTGTCCCCTCTTAAGCCTTCAATCCATGCTCTACCTGCTCCATATATTATTAAATATAAAGACATTAATGCGCCTCTAAATTTTAGTTTTGATTTTCTTAAAAGCAACATTAATATTATAAATGCTAAAAAATTCCAAATACTTTCATAAAAAAATGTTGAATAATGCCATATCCCATGTATTTTAGTAGACAATGGAAACCACATCAAATTAGGATTTGTTACTTCCACTCCATAGCAACAGCCTGCAAAGTAACAGCCTATTCTTCCTATTGCTTGACCTAAAATTAAACTTGGGGCTGCAATATCACCTACATCTAAAATATTTTTTTTGTGAATTATACAATATAATATGCCGCCAATAGTTCCTCCTATTACACCGCCATATATTGCCATTCCTCCGTCCCATATTCTAAATATTTCGGCAAACGAATAACTTATATCACTAAAAATAACATAATATATTCTTGCCCCTATTATTGATAGTGGCAATATATAACATGCAGCTAGAATTATGTCGTCTGTTTTTAATCCCCTATATTTTGCATTTATACATGCCAAATACACAGCCAAAGCCATTGCTATCGCTATTATGAAACCATAGTATGTTATTTCTAATCCAAAAAACAAAAAATAACTATCATAAAAACCAAACATATATTTATTATAATCTTTTATTTATATATTTGTCAATCATTTGAAAATTTAATAAAATAAAAATCCACCAGTGAACCTGGTGGTTTTTCATATATCGGGTAAAACCCTCCATTACAGGCAGCACGAAATCGTGCGTAGCCTAACTATGCCTATTGCGAACCTTTCCTATTTCTTAAATGGGTCGTTTATCTCATATATTGTCAGCTGTTCCATCATTTTATCTTCTTTCAATTGGTTCGCAATATATTGTTGTATTGCCTTTTTATTCTTTCCTACTGTATCTACATAATA
>CALVZG010000044.1 GCA_944372465.1 uncultured Clostridia bacterium | reverse complement strand
ATTGCAAAAACACTTGAAAAACATAATAAAGATATGCAAGATATGGAATTTACCATTGAAAAGGGCAAACTTTATATGCTTCAAACAAGAAATGGTAAGCGTACAGCAAAAGCAGCTTTAAAAATTGCTGTAGACCTTGTAAAAGAGGGTTTAATAACTGAAGAAGAAGCTTTAATGATGATAGATCCAAAACAACTTGATGCACTTTTGCATCCTCAATTTGATGCAGAAGCATTAAAGAATGCAACACCTATCGCAGAAGCTTTGCCAGCATCTCCAGGTGCTGCCTGCGGTAAAATATGTTTTACTGCCGAAAGAGCAAAGGAAATGGCAGGTAATAAAGAAAAAGTTGTACTTGTTAGACTTGAAACTTCTCCAGAGGATATAGAAGGTATGGCTGCAAGTCAAGGTGTTTTAACAGCAAGAGGAGGTATGACTTCTCATGCTGCTGTAGTTGCTCGTGGCATGGGTACAGCTTGCGTTGCAGGATGCTCTGCATTAAAATTTGCAGAAGATGAAAAATCATTTACCTTAAATGGAAAAACCTATAAAGAAGGCGATGTAATCTCTTTTGATGGTTCAACAGGAAAAATTTATGATGGCGAAATAAAAACTGAACCTGCTAAAATTGTTGGGGAATTTGCTACAATCATGCAATGGGCAGACGAACATAGGGCTTTACAAGTAAGAACTAATGCTGACAATCCTAGAGATGCAAAAAATGCTTTCAACTTTGGTGCTGAAGGCGTAGGATTGTGCAGAACAGAGCATATGTTCTTTGAAGCGGACAGAATACCTGCTGTAAGAGAAATGATAGTTTCTTCTACAGTTGAGGAAAGAAAGAGAGCACTTGCAAAACTTCTTCCAATGCAAAGAAAAGATTTCATAGGAATTTATCAAGCAATGGGAGGACGCCCAGTTACTATTCGTTTCCTAGATCCACCTCTACATGAATTTTTACCACATGAAGACAGTGAAATTGCTGCTCTTGCTAAAGATATGGGAATATCTTTTGATAGATTAAAACAAACTGTTCAAGACCTCCATGAATTCAACCCAATGATGGGACATCGTGGATTAAGACTTGCAGTAACTTATCCAGAAATAGCACAAATGCAAACTCAAGCAGTTATTGAGGCTGCAATTACTGTAAATAAAGAAAATGGATACAATATAGTTCCAGAGATAATGATACCACTTACTTGCGACTGGAAAGAATTCAAATATGTTCGAGACATAATTGCAAACAAGGCAGATGAAATCATAAAAGAAAACAATGTTAAATTAACATATAAAATAGGAACAATGATAGAAATTCCAAGAGCAGCATTAACTGCTGACGAAATTGCTAAATATGCAGAATTCTTCTCATTTGGAACAAATGACTTAACTCAAATGACATATGGATTTTCTCGTGATGATGCGGGTAAATTCCTTGATGTTTACTATACAAAGAAGATTTTTGAAAGTGATCCATTTGCAAGACTTGACCAAAAAGGCGTAGGCAAACTTGTAAAAATGGCAGCAGACCTTGGAAAATCTACAAGACCAGATATTAAACTTGGAATTTGTGGTGAACATGGTGGCGACCCTTCTTCAATAGAATTTTGCCATAATAGTGGACTTACTTATGTTTCTTGCTCACCATTTAGAGTTACTATTGCAAGACTTGCAGCAGCGCAGGCAAATATTAAAAATCCAAGAAAATAATTAGTAAAAACAAAAAAAGCACTTTAAATGATTCTAACTTTAAAGTGTTTTTTTTTACAAAATATTTTGGATTTTCATAACTTTTTGTATTCAAATAATTGAATTATTTATTCAAATACTTTACAAATAAAAAAAGTTGTGTTATAATTTAGCGTAGAAATATTTTTCAGAGGTGATTATTATGATGATTGAACCATCAATAGATGTACTTTTAAGTAAAACAAAAAATAACAAATATGTTCTTTGCACAATTATTACTAAAAGAGCAAAAGAAATAGAAAGCGTAAGGCGTTTAGAACTTGCAAATCAAGATAAAAAAGCAATAAGTCTTGCCTGCGAAGAAATTGCAAGTGGGAAAGTTGTTCCAAGCAATTTGCTTGATGAAGGAACAAATAATTAATTATCAAAATTATTTAATAAAAACTCTTAAGAAACTTTCATAAGAGTTTTTTTATGCCTAATTTTATTGTTAATTATTTTTATTCTTAAACTTGTTAAATTGATTAAAATATGATATAATTTTGATAAGTTTTAGGTGAAAAATGTTTGCAAAAGTTATTATAGACCAAGATGTTAAAGCGCTAGATAAAGTGTTTGAATATATAATACCCGACAATCTTAACATTAATGTCGGTATGCGTGTATATGTCCCTTTTGGGCAACGAATATTACAAGGTTTTGTAATTGATATTAATAATAGTTGTGAATATGATGAAAATAAATTAAAAAAAATAATCTCTAAAATAGATGACTTTTCAGCAATAAAACCTGAAATGATAGATTTAATGCATTACATGGCGAAAAAAAATCATTTAAAACTTGCTTCCATTTTAAGACTTTTTATCCCTGCAGAGATGAGAGAGGGAAAAGTTAAAGAACTGTTTGAAACTATCTATATATTGAATGATTTTAGTGAAATTAAATTATCGAAGAATGCAAAAAAGCAATATGAAATAATAGAGTTTTTAAAAAGTAATAATTTAAAAGCAAGTTCGGCAGAACTATCTAAATATGGGTATAGTGCAATAAAAGCATTATGTGAGAAAAATATTTTAATAAAAGAGAAACGAGAAATTAAAAGAGCACCTTTTGTTATATCTCAAACTTCAAAAAAAGTAGAATTAAATCAAGGGCAGAAAAATGCAATACAACAGATAAAGGAAAATAAAACATATCTTTTACATGGCGTAACTGGAAGTGGGAAAACAGAAGTATACATGAATTTAATTGAAAATGCTTTGATGAGCGGGAAAAATGCAATCATGCTTGTTCCCGAAATTTCATTAACTCCGCAAATTATGTCGAATTTTAAAGCCAGATTTGGAGAAAATGTGGCACTTTTACATAGTGGATTATCAGCAGGCGAGCGTTTTGATGAATGGAAAAGAATTTTTAGTGGGCAGGCAAGAATTGCGATAGGTGCAAGGTCTGCAATCTTTGCTCCTATTGAAAATTTAGGAATTATAATAATAGATGAAGAGCATGAAGCTAGTTATATTTCAGAGTCAAATCCACGCTTTGATACTCATGATGTAGCACAATTTCGAGCAAGATATAATAAATGTCCTCTTGTTTTAGGGAGTGCGACACCATCTATAGAGAGTTATGAAAAGGCAAAACAAGGAGAATATGAACTTATTGAACTTGCTACAAGAGCAAATGGCAGAGAACTTCCTAAAATTCAAATTATAGATATGATGAATGAAATTAGAACGGGTAATAGTGGAATATTTTCAAATCAACTTATTGCAGATTTAGCAAATGTAATAAACAATAAAAAACAAGCAATGATATTTATAAATAGACGAGGCTATTCTTCATTTATGAGATGTAGAGATTGTGGTTATATAGCAAAATGCGTAGATTGTGATGTAAGTCTAGTTTATCATAGAGAGGATAATCGTTTAAAATGTCATTATTGTGGGAAGCAGTATAAGGTTCTTGATAAATGTCCAAAATGTGGAAGTGAGAACATCAAAAATGGGGCAGTTGGAACGGAGCAAGTTGTTCATAAACTTGCAGAGTATTTCCCCGATGTAAAAATTTTGAGAATGGATAATGACACGACAACTACAAAGAATTCACATCAAAAAATATTAAGTGAATTTAAAAACACCTTGCCTTCAATATTAGTAGGCACTCAAATGATAGCAAAAGGTCATGATTTTGAAAATGTTGTTTTAGTAGGTATAGTTGATGCAGACCAAAGTTTGTATCATGCAGATTATAGAAGTACTGAAAGGACATTTCAACTTATAACTCAAGTATCAGGACGGGCAGGAAGAAGTGAAAGCGAAGGGAAAGTAGTTTTGCAAACATATTCGCCTCATCATTATGTATATAAATTTGCTGCGAACTATGATTACAAAGGATTTTTTAGAAAAGAAGAAAACATACGACAAACTTCACAATTCCCTCCATTTACGCGAATTTTACGCATATTATTTTCAGACCATGAGGAAAATTATGTTCGCGAAATGTTAAAAATATGCTATACTGAAATAGAAAATCTTAAAAATAAATATAAAGATGATATAATATATCTTGATGCTATGAAATCGCCAATAAAACGCATACAAGATAAATATAGATATCAAATTTTAATGCGATTTAAACTTAACAAGGCAGATGAAATAGAGGATGAAGTTTTTAATATAGTTGACAAAAATACTAAAACTTCAGTTTTCTTTGAAGTTAATCCGCAAAATCTATCATAAATTTAAAAAGTACAAATTTTAATATAGATAAAAAAGAACATAAATAAAAATAAAAGGAGAAGTTATGGCAATAAGGAAGATAGTTTTAATAGGAGAAAGTTCTTTAAGAAAGAAGTCAAAAGTTGTAAAAGACTTTGATGATTCTCTATGGCAACTTCTTGATGATATGAAAGAAACTATGTATGAAAATGATGGAATGGGACTTGCTGCTCCTCAAGTAGGAATATTAAGGAGAGTGGTTATAGTTGATGTAAACAATGCTTTTATAGAACTGATAAATCCTGAAATAGTTTCACAAAAAGGCGAAGATATAGAAGAGGAAGGTTGTCTTTCTGTAGGCACTTTTAGGGGGAGAGTAAAACGACCATACGAGATTACTGTAAAGGCATATGACAGATATGGTTATGCTTTTACGATTAAATGTGAGAAGTGGCTGGCAAGATGTATTTGTCATGAAATTGACCATTTAGATGGAATTTTATTCGTAGATAAAAGTATAGATAAAGATAAATATATAAGACAGGGCGGGAAATTATAAAAATATAAAGTTGTAAAAAAGAGGTTTAAATGAAGATACTTTTTCTTGGTAGTTCAAATTTTTCAAAAATTGTTTTAGAAAAATTGATTGAAAATAATATAAATATTAGTGCAATTATAACTCAACCAGATAGGCCAAGTGGTCGGGGACATAAATTGACTCCAACAGAAGTAAAAAAACTAGCAATTGAAAAATCAATTGATGTTTTTACTTTTGATAAAATAAAATTACATTTAGATGAGATAAAAAACATTGATTATGATGTTGCAGTAGTTGCATCTTTTGGGCAAATACTTCCGCAAGAATTTTTGGACTATCACTTGACAATAAATGTTCATCCATCTCTTTTACCTAAATATCGTGGGGCAACACCAATACAAAGTGCTTTACTAAATGGAGATAAAGTTACAGGCGTTACCATAATGAAGGTGGCAAAAGAAGTAGATGCAGGAGATATAATTTTACAAAAAGAGTTTAAAATCAATGAGGAATATTATCGAGAACTTGAAGAAAAACTCGCAATTTTAGGCGGAGAAATGTTAATAGATGTTTTTAAACAAATAGAAAACAAATCAATAAAGTTTATTCCGCAAGATAATGACAAGGCAATAATTGTCTCAAAAATCAATAAAGAACAGGGGAAACTAGATTTTTCAAAATCTGCCGATGAAATTGTAAATAAAGTTAGAGCTTTATCAGAAGAAGTGGGATGTTTTATTGTTCTTGATGATAGAATGATAAAGATAGGGAGAGTGCAAAATGTAACCAATTTTTATCCTAACATAATACAAAATAAAATTTTAGAGAATAAAAAGCATTTTATAATTGGTTGCAAAAATGGGGCGATTGAGATTCTTACTTGTCAATCACCATCAGGGAAAATGGTTTTGGCAAAAGATTATTTAAATGGTCATAGTGAAATTTTAGGCAAAAATGTTTTATAAAAATTAAAATTTACATAAATAAAAAGTAATAAAATTTAAATATTATAATTTAAATAAAAACTAATTTAAATAAAAAATTTAAAATAAAAACAAAATAAAATAAAAAATAAATTAAAATAAAATAAAAATAGATTAAAATATAATCTAAATAAAAAGGTTTTATATGCTTGCAGATTTAAGTTTTGATGAAATGAAAGAGTATGTCAAGAAAATAGGTTTACCAACTTTTCGAGGTGAACAAATTTTTGATGCAATTTATAGCGGTAAAACTTTGCAAGAGATATCTAATTTGCCTCAAAGTTTAAAAAATATAATAGAAAAAGATTATCCTAATTATAAAATAAAAGGAAAATTTGAAAGCAAAGATGGCACAAAAAAGTATATTATAGAATATGGTGATGGAAATATAGTAGAATGTGTGCTAATGAAATATAAATATGGTTATACCCTTTGCCTTTCAACGCAGGTGGGTTGCCGTATGGGTTGTAAGTTTTGTGCTTCAACATTACACGGGCTTGCAAGAAATTTGTCTGCTGGGGAAATTTTAGGACAAGTATTTTTAGTAAATAGAGATTTGGGTGGCTCTCTAAAGAATAGATATATTACAAATTTGGTTTTAATGGGGTCGGGAGAACCACTTGATAATTTTGATAATGTTGTAAAATTTATAGATTTGATAAGTTCTAAACGAGGGCTTAATATTAGTCAAAGAAATATATCTCTTTCAACTTGTGGGCTTGTGCCAGAAATATATAAACTTCTTGAAAAAGATTATAATATTACTTTAACAATTTCCCTTCATGCTACTTTAGACGAAATAAGAAAGACAATCATGCCTATAGCAAATCGTTACAAAATAGAAGAAATCATAAAGGCTTGCAAAGATTACTATCAAAGAACTAATAGAAGAGTATATTTTGAATATACTTTAATAAAAGGTGTAAATGATAGTGATGAAGATATCAATAGATTAGCTAAACTTCTTAAAGGATTTAGTTTCCATGTAAATATTATTCCTTTAAATAATGTTAAAGAACGCTCGTTGATATCTCCAACAAGACTTGAAGCATATAAATTTGCAGAAAAGTTAAAAGAAAAAGGGTTATCTGCAACTGTTAGGCGTACTATGGGAGAAGATATTGAAGGAGCGTGTGGACAATTAAGAAATAAAATAATTTCGAAAGAAAGCAAATAAAAGTTTCTAAATTTTATAACTTATTATATAATTTACTTAATGAAAAAAGTTTTGATTTAGTAAAATGACTTTTTTACATGAAAAAATAAAAAATGGGGAGAAAAAATGCAAGGTATTGTTTTGTCAAAAAATGCTAACCTATTTACTATAGAAAGCGATGATAAAATATATAAGTTAAATGCGAGTGGCAAAACCAAATTTTCAGGAGTTTATGTTGGTGATAATGTTGAATTTGATGAAAATATTACTAAAGTATTAACACGAAAAAACTTAATTATAAGACCGCCATTAGCAAATCTCAATAAACTTTTTATTGTCATCTCTCCAAAGCCAAAACCAGATTATGTTTTAGTAGATAAAATTCTTATATATTGCACTTTAAACGATATAATTCCATTTTTAGTTATAAATAAAGAAGATATTGCAAGCAATGAATTTTTAGAAGAGATATATAAAACATATAAAGATATTGTAAAAATAATAAAAGTTTCTGCAAAAAATAATAACATACTTGAAATTGAACAAAATATTAGTGGGATATGTGCACTAGCAGGGCAAAGTGCTGTAGGAAAGTCATCAATTATCAATGCAATTTATAATGATGAACTAGCAGAGATTGGAGAACTTTCAAAAAAAATTGAAAGAGGGAAACAAACTACAAGACTTGTAACTCTTTATAAATTAAAGGAAGGATACCTCGCGGACACTGCAGGTTTTTCAATGCTTGACCTTTCATTTGTAAGTAATTTAGATTATAGAGAACTATCTTCTTATTATCCAGATTTTTTAGAAGGAAGAGCTAAATGTAAATATCGCTCTTGTCTTCATGAGGGTGCAAATGATTGCGGAGTTTTACAAGAAGTTAAAAACGGGGAAATATCAAAATTAAGATATCAAAACTATTTAAAAATTCTTGAAGAATTAAAAAATTCTAAAAAATATTAATTATTTATAGAATTGAATGTAAAAAATATGAAATTTAATATTTTAAACAAAAAAAATAAAAATTAATTTTAAAAATAAAAAATAATATTAAGGGGAAATTCATGAAAAAATATATTTATGTTTCTGTTTCTACAGATCCAATCAAAGAATATCAAAAAGTAACTGATTATGCTCAAGAAATGCAAGGTAACGCCGACTTTTTGCATTGTGATGTCATGGACGGGAAATTTGTCGCAAATAAGACTTATGATGCTCAACTTGTTTATAATATCAACCAACATAGTTTAATCATGTTAGATGTTCATTTAATGTGTGAAGAACCTATGAGAATCATAGATGATTACATAAAAGCAGGCGCAAATATTATTTCTATACATTATGAAGCATTTAAAGATAAAAATGATATTATAAACGCAAAAGAAAAAATAAAAAATGCAAATGTTTTAGCAGGGTTAGCAATAAATCCGTCAACGAGCATAAATGATGTGAAAGTTTTTATTCATGATTTTGATTTAATTTTAATAATGTCCGTTGTACCGGGAGCAAGTGGACAAAAGTTTATGCCCGAAGCAATCAATAAAATAAGAGAATTGAATAAATTAAGAGAAGAAAATAATTATAGATTTAAGATAGAGGTTGATGGAGGAATAACAGCAGATAATGTTTTAGAAGTTATAGAAGCAGGGGCAGATATTGTAGTAAGTGGTTCTTTTGTCTATAAGTCGCATGATAAAAAACTAGCAATTCAATCATTAAGAGGTTAAAATGAAAAGGGCTTTGGCTCTTTTTTATTTTTATAATCTTTATTTGACTTTTTCTAAAAATGGTATATAATTGTTGTTGTGAGAGTTTATCATTTTGGGAGGTTATATGATATTGTTTGGGGACTATCATACGCATACTAAATATTCACGCCATAATCATGGGAAAGGCACTATACTTCAAAACGCTTCAGTTGCATTAAACAAAGGATTAAAACAAATAGCAATCACAGATCACGGTTTTAATCATATGTTTTACGGTGTTAGAAGAAGAGATATTCCATCTGTAAAAGAGGATATTTTAAATGCGAAAGAAGTAACAGGCGTAGATATTTTATTAGGTGTGGAAGCAAATTTAATATCAAATGACGGGCAAATAGATATTTTAGAACAAGATTTTGAGTTTTTAGACATTCTTTTAATGGGACATCACAGAATGGTAAAAACTCCAACAATGAAAGATTTTAATCAACTGATTATTGCGAATATGTTTGGCTCGCCATACAAACTAAGTAAAGACCGCCTTAATAGAAATACTACAGCATTTTTAAAAGCACTTGATAAGTTTCCTATTGATGTAATAACTCACTTAAATTATGGTTGTCCAACAGATACACTTGCAGTTGCAAGACTTGCAAAGGAAAAAGGTACACTTATAGAACTTAACGGAAAAAGAATAAATTTTACCGATCAAGAACTTGAAATAATGGCTGAAGAAGGGGTGAAGTTTATTGTGAATTCTGACGCTCATAGTCCAGAAAGAGTAGGAGAGTGCAACAATGCTTTAAATACAATTTTCCGTTTAGGGCTACCTCTTTCACAAATAGTCAATATTGATAAGTTGCCTAAATTTTCTCCAAAAAGATAATGATAAATACAAAATATGTGATTTTAATGGAAATATTAAATATTTTAATGGAAATATAACAAAATTTATTAAAGGTGATAGATGAGTTTTGCTAAAGATAGTAAATTACAAATAATAGAAAAGGAAATAGAGGACGCAGATTGTGCTCAAGCCTTTTTGTCTGGGTTAATTCATTCAAGCGGAACAATCACAAAGAATGCAGAGGGAGTAAGACTGGATATAGTAACAGATTTTCAAGAAATTTTTAGTTTTTTAAATAGATTAATAAATAGACTTTATGGAGAAAAACTTTCATTAGAAATTTCAGATGACTATATAATAAATAAAACAGTATATTATAGAATTAAATTTCCTATTGAAATTTCATTACAAGTTTTAAAGGATTGCTCAATAATTCCGTCTAATGGAGAACTTGTTTTTATATCTGAAGTAGATAATAATTTAATTGCAGATGATGAAACAAAAAAGAATTTTATAAAGGGTGCATATATAGGTTGTGCAACTTCAAGTATTAAACTTTCCGAACTTGGTTCTCAATCACCAACCACAGGATACCATGTGGAGTTTGCCTCGCATAAACTTGAATTTTTAGAGGGATTAAAAGCAATTTTAGAACATTTTAATATAGTAAGTAAAATTGTATCACGCAAGAAGATATATGTATTATATTTAAAGGATAGTGAGGCAATAAAAGATTTGCTTGCATTAGTTGGAGCAGAGCAAAGTGTTTTAGATTTATCAGACGAGATGGCAAAAAGAGATTTAAGGAATACTGTCAATAGGCAAGTCAATTGTATTAATGCAAATATAAACAAGACAGTTGAAGCAAGTTTAAAACAAATTCAGGCAATCAATTATATTAATAAAAAAATAGGGCTAGAAAGTTTGCCAGAAGACCTTCAGGAAGTAGCAGTATTAAGACTCGCAAATCCTCAAGAAAGTATGGAAGAACTTTTAAAATTATCAACAATAAATCTTACAAAAAGTGGTTTAAATCATCGTTTTAGAAAAATTTTAAAAATTGCTGATATATTAAGAGGTAATTAAAAATAAAATAAATAAAATAATTATTAATAAAATTTGATAAAAATTAATAAAAAATTAATTAAAATTAATAAAAAATTAATTAAAATAGAAAAAATAAAAAAATAAATATAAAATTGATAATAATTTATTAAAAAATAAAAATAAATTAAAAATTTTAATAATAAATAATATAATAAATAATTTAAGAAAATTATAAAAATAAAGTTATACAAAAGGGGATAAAAATGAAGGAGTTTGCTCACTTACATTTACATACAGAGTTTAGTTTGCTTGATGGTCTTGCAAGAATAAATAAACTTGTTGATATTGTAAAAGAACGAGGTTGGAAATCGGTTGCTATAACAGATCATGGTAATATGTATGGGGTGATCAAATTTTTCGAAGCATGTGTACAAAAAGGGATAAAGCCAATAATAGGAGAGGAATTTTATATTTGTCATGATAGGAAGTCAAAGACAAACCGTGAGGACACAGGACATTTAATCTTACTTGCAAAGAATAATAAAGGCTATCAAAATTTATTAAAATTATCTTCTTTTGCCTATTTAGAAGGCATGTACTATAAACCAAGAGTAGATTATGAAATTTTAGAAAAATATAGCGAGGGCTTAATTTGTCTTTCTGCTTGTTTAGCAGGACATATTCCTCAATTAATTTTAAAAAGACAATATGAAGAGGCCGAAAAACTAGCGCTATGGTTTAAGAATGTTTTTAAAGATGACTTTTATTTAGAGATACAGAATCATAATATTCCTGAAGAAAAAGAAGTTTTAATTAAACTTACCGAAATGAGCGAAAAACTTAATATACCACTTGTTGCAACAAATGATGTACATTATCTTTATAAAGAAGACCATGAACTGCAAGATGTTCTTATGTGCGTACAAATGGGAAAAACTTTTGACGACCCAGATAGAATGAAATTTCAAACACAAGAATTTTACTTAAAGACATATGAGGAGATGTTAGAAGCATTGCCGGGTTATGAAGAAGCGCTAGACAGAACATTAGAAATAGCAGATAAATGCAATGTTTCAATAAGGACAAAATCATTAAGAGAAGCAGCGGAGGGTGGTAATTCACTTGTTCCAGTCGAGGATCAACTAGGTGCCACTGAAAATTTCATACCTAAATATTTACCAGACACAGGAGAAAATGCCTATGAATTTTTGTCGCGTTTGGCATGGGAAGGGTTGAGGAGAAATTATCAAACAATACCAAAAGAGTATGAAGAAAGACTTACTATGGAACTTGAAACAATCAATAAACTAGGTTATGTTGAATACTTTTTGATAGTGTGGGATTATATTAACTTTGCACGAGAAAATGATATTCCGGTAGGTCCGGGACGAGGTTCTGGAGCAGGCAGTTTGGTGGCATATTGTTCAGGGATAACGCAAGTTGACCCTATGCGATATGACTTATTCTTTGACCGCTTTATCAATCCAGAAAGAGTATCTATGCCCGATTTTGATGTTGACTTTTGTATGGATAGAAGACGGGAAGTTATAGAATATGCAAAAAGGAGATATGGAGCCGACCATGTATCAAACATTGTAACATTTGGTAACATGCAAGCAAAGAATGCGATAAAAGATGTTGCCCGAGTTTTAAGATATCCTTATTCAGAAGTGGATAAAATAACCAAAGAAATACCAAATAAACCAGTTAAAAAACCTCCTGTATTAAAATATTATTTTGGTGAGACAGGGAAAGAGGAGGATAAACAATTTATCATACCAGAACTGCGTAGCATGTATGATGAAGATAGCGATGTTAAAAGAGTTATAGATATGGCAATAAAACTTGAAGGCGTCCCAAGAAATGTCTCTATGCACGCAGCAGGAGTTTTAATTGCTCCTGACCCTGTTTATGATCATGTTCCAATGGCAAAAAGTGGAAATGATGAAATAACTCAATTTGATATGACAGAACTTGAACATTTGGGCTTATTAAAGTTTGACTTTTTAGGTTTAAGAACTCTAACTGATATTCATAAAGCAATAAAATACATAAAAGAAATACATGGCGTAGAGATTGACTTTACAAAGATGACATATGATGACCCTGCTGTTTTTGAACTGATAAGTTCAGGTAATACAGAAGCCGTCTTTCAACTAGAAAGTGGGGGTATGAAAAAGTTCATGATGGACTTACAGCCAACCTGTCTTGAAGATATTATAGCGGGGATATCTCTTTATCGTCCCGGCCCCATGGATTTTATCCCTAAATTTATAAAGGGCAAAAGAGAACCTGACAAAATAGAATATGAAGATCCTTGCCTTGTTCCAATATTAAGTACAACTTATGGTTGTATAATTTATCAAGAACAAGTTATGAAAATATTTCAAGTTATGGCAGGATTTAGTTTGGGCGGTGCTGATAATGTGCGAAGAATAATGTCCAAAAAGAAACCTGAAAAATTACCACCAGAAAAAGAAAAATTCATTTATGGAAAGAAAGACCCACTTGACCATAAAAGAGATATACCGGGCGCATTAGCATTGGGGCATGATGAGAAAGTTGCAGAAAGAGTATTCGACCAAATGGCAAAATTTGCAGGATACGCATTTAATAAGTCGCATGCGGCAGCATATGCTTATGTATCTTATCAAACAGGTTATTTAAAAGCACATTATGAAGTTGAATATCTAACAGCAGTTCTTAACAACAGAATTACAAATATAGACGCAGTAAAAAAATATACTAACTATGCTCGTAAAGAAGGTTTTACAATATTACCGCCAGATATCAATAAATCTTCTACCGAATTTAAAGTAGAAGATGGAAATATTCGTTTTGGGCTTGCTGCTCTGCGAAATGTAGGGGCAGGTCTTATGGATATAATTGTTGAAGAACGAGAAAAAAATGGCAAATATAAAGACTTTGAAGACTTTTTGCGTAGAGTGGCATCAAATACCCTTAATAAAAAATCAATAGAAAGTTTAATATTGAGTGGTGCGTTTTCAAATTTTGGAATTTATCGCTCGCAATTAATGGATGTTTATCCAAAATATATGGAAATCATTGCAAGTGATAGAAAATCGAAAGCATCAGGACAGTTCTCAATGTTTGATACTTTTGAAGAGGTATCATCAGTTGTAAATAAAATTACTTTGCCCAATATTAAAGAGTACAATAAGGAAACTCTTTTAAAATTTGAAAAAGAATTTGTTGGAATTTATTTATCTGGACACCCACTAGATGACTATCTTGACAAATATGATACTTTTAATTTTACATCAGATATGATAGCGGATTTGAAGGTTGATTCTTCAGATATGCAATCAAATGATGATGAAGAAATGGGTGATTATAGTGCATCTAACACTGAATTTGAAGATGAAATGGAAGAAAAGGTGATGCAAGTTTATGACAAGCAACCTGTTACAGGTGGCGGGGTAATAACTCATGTTTCACGAAAAAACGGGAAATCAGGCAACATGGCAATTTTAACTATAGAAGATATTTATGGCACATATGATGTAATGGTATTTAATAAAAGTTACAATAAATATAAAGATTTGTTAGTTGAAGATAATTTAGTTACAATAAGAGGCAAATTATCAATAAGAGATGGAAAATCTCCTATTGTACTAGCCGAAACAATTCTATTATGGGAGAAAAAAGATAACGAAATAAAAAATGATGAAAATAGAAAGGTATATTTACGCTTCAATACAAATGATAGTGAAGTTTATAATAGTGTAAAGAAAATTGCAGCAGAACATATAGGACAAGCCCCTGTAATTATAAAATGTACATCAACAAACAAAGCATTTTCTTTTAGCACAAAAGTTGATATAAATAATTATTTGATAAACGAACTTGTTGGACTTTTAGGCGAAGAAAATGTTATAATTAAATAGTTTTTTAACAAATTTTTACATAATCATAAAAATTGGAGAGAACATGAAGATTTTGGTTTTGACAAGTGGCGGAGATGCCCCGGGAATGAACATGATATTGGCAACACTTTATAAACATTTTGGTAATAATATATATGCTTGCAAAGCGGGCTTTAAAGGGTTAATAGATAATGACATTTTGCTATTATCAGATTTTTTGCCTTTAGAGCACGCAAAGGAAGCAGGTAGTTGCATAAAATGTTCAAGATGTTTAGAGTTTATAACTGATGAAGGATTTAATAAAGGGCTTACAAATGCAAAAAAATATGATGTGCTAGTAGTTTTAGGTGGCAATGGTTCTTATAAAGGTTGTTCTAGACTTAATGAAAATGGTATGCGAACAATTTTTATTCCCGCTACAATAGATAATGATGTAACAATTAGTGATTATAGTATGGGATATCACACCGCAATAGACGCTTGCGTAAAAACTATTAAAAATATTATGCCTACAATGGAAGCATTTAATAGATGTGCTATTTTTGAAACGATGGGAAGAGAAAGCAGTAGAATAGCAAAATGTACAAGTGCAGGATATCCATGTGATTATGTAATCTTAAATAAAAATGATATAAATTATAAAAAAATGGCTCAAATCATAAGAGAAAAATATATTCAAGGTCATGCAAGTTGTATATTGATTAAAGAAAAAATTGTAAAGACACAAACAATAATAAAAAATTTAAAATCAATTTTGCCAGAGATTGAATTTAAAAGTATAATAATAGGGTATGTTCAAAGGGGAAGCAGTCCTACTATAATAGAACTAGAATATGCTAAAACATTTGCAAAACTTGCAATAAATACAATAACAAAAACTAATTATAGTGGTGCAATAGTTTATAAAAAAGATAGTTTTGATGTTATTTATAAAAATAAATAAAAGAAAAGGGTTAAATAAATATTAAAAAAGCATAAATTATTAAAATACTTTAATTTAGATTATAAAAGATTTTATCAATTATAAAATTTATAAAATAAGTTAAGAAACGATAAAAAATTGTTTAAAATTTAAAGAAAAAAATAAAAATAGTTTTTTTTAATAACAATTATAGTTATTAATAATAAAATTTTTACTTAATTTTTGTTAAAATTCTTGACAAATGTGGCTAGTTGTGGTATTCTCTTATAGTCAACATGTGCAGGTGTAGTTCAGTGGTAGAACACTAGCCTTCCAAGCTGGTTGCGAGGGTCCGATTCCCTTCACCTGCTCCATGGGCTTCCATAGCTCAGCTGGATAGAGCAG
>CALVZG010000043.1 GCA_944372465.1 uncultured Clostridia bacterium | reverse complement strand
GATATTAAAATTTATTTATTTTTGTATTTAATAATAAAAAATTCACCTAAAATTTTATAATTTAGGTGATTTTTTATATTTTATGTTGTTATTATTTATAAAAAGTCTTTAAAAACTTATTTAACTTAAATTTTTTAAATATTTACTAAAATAATCGGGCAAATTGATTTCAAAATTCATAATTTTTTTAGTTCTAGGATGAGTGAATGTAAGACTATATGAATGTAAAAGTTGTCCTTTTAATTTTTTATCTGCTTTCCCATAAACATCATCACCAACAATAGCATGATTAATCATCTTGCAATGCACTCGTATTTGGTGCGTTCTTCCTGTTTGCAAAGAAAATTCCACTAGACTTTTTTTAGAATTTGGATACTCTTTCAAAACTTTATAATATGTAATTGCAAGTTTGCCTTTATTTGACACTGCCATTTTTTTTCGATCTGATTTGCTTCTTTCAATAAAAGTTTCAATTTTACCCTCTTTTTCTTTAAAAATACCTTCACAAAGTGCAATATATTTTCTTTTACAACTTTTATTTTTAATTTGCTTTGCAAGTTCAACATGAGCAAAGTCATTTTTAGCCACTATCATTAATCCTGAAGTATTTTTATCAAGCCTATGAACTATTCCCGGTCTTAAAACACCATTAATTCCGCTTAAATCTTTAATTCTATAAAGAAGTCCATTGACAAGAGTTCCACTTTTTGTCGAAGTACAAGGATGAACAACAAGTCCTTGTGGTTTATTTATAACGATTACATCTTCATCTTGATAAATAATTTCAAAATCAATATCTTCTGCTGTTGCTTTTAAAGGTGTTACTTCTTGAAAATTATAAGAAACAATATCTCCTACTTTCAATTTTTCGCCTGCCTTTACCATTTTATTATTTAATAAAATTTCACCTTTATCTATTAATATCTTTATGTGAGAACGAGTATAGTCTTTAAAATGATTATTGAAAACAATATCAAGTCTTTTTAAACTTTCTTCACAAGTAACTTTAAAACTACCTTCCATTTTGTCCCTCATTGATATCTGTAGTATCTCTGTTCTCTATTTTTTCTTCCCCCGTTTTTATTTTTTCTTGGTTATCTTCTATATCACCCAACTCTAAATTTTCATTTTCATCAACATCTAATTCTTTTCTAAAACTTTTGTTTTCATCTAAATTTTTCTTTTCGTTATTATTTTCTATAATTTCATTTTGATCTTTTTGTCTTTTTGCCGAAATTTCAAATTTATTGATTTCACTCATATCCTTAAAATTTTCAATTTGAACTGTAATGTTTTCCAACTTCTTATCTTCTTTAGCATAAATAAATATAAAATATATTAACATAATTATAATGCCTATTGTAAGTGCAATATCTGCAATATTAAATACTGGGAAATCTATAAATTCAAAATTTATAAAATCACGAACATAACCAAATGCAATTCTGTCAACTAAATTACCAATACACCCTCCTACAATAAGACCTACACTTATACCTAAAGTAATTGATGTATTGTTTTTTAATTTTTTTAATCGCAAAACATAAAACCAAAGATAAATTCCTAAAATAATCAATGATACAACTATTAAGAAAACAGGACGACCAGATAACATACCCCAAGCAGCACCTGTATTTTCAACATAAATAAAGTTTATGAAATTCGGAATAAATTCCATACTATCACCTGTGTTAGGTAACGCTTTGGTTATTAAATGTTTACTTAAAAGATCAAAAAGTAATATAGCAACAAAAATTCCACTTGCAAGAGATATTGAGATAATAAATTTTTTATTCTTCAATTTCCATTCCCTCCGGCAAAATAAGATATAATTTATCTTCATTTAAGACTATAAACCTTGAATTACTTCCAAAGCAAAACCCTTTCATGAAATCTACTATTCTTAAAGATATTTCCCCTTGACAAGATTCAGTAGAAATTATAATTGCTTTATTCTGTTTAACAAATTCAATAAATTCTTTAGCCTGTTCTACGCTTTCTGGATAGTATACAGAAACCCCGTCAATATCATCAACTCTATTATTTTTATTAGACTTTAACTTATAAGATGCTTTAGTTTTTGTAACTGTTTTCTTCTTTTTACCATTATTTTCGCTTTCAAAACCAAGTGCTTTGAAAATTCCACCCATAAATCCCATAAAAATTTCCTCTCTAATTATTAAAATATTATAGCATAAAAAGGCAGAAAAATAAAAGAAAAACCTATAATTAACATTTATTTAAAAATAGAAATAAAAAAAATTGTATTTTTTATATTTTCGCATTTAAGTTTATATAACAAATAGATAATTTTTAAATACAATGATGTTAAAAAATAAAAAATATTTTTAAATCTAAAATTGACATAATTTGACAAAAAATATTTATATAAAAAATGCCATGATAAACTCATGACATTTTTATATTTGATTTTTATTATTCAATAATTGATGAAACTACACCTGAACCAACTGTTCTTCCACCTTCACGAATAGCGAAACGAAGTCCTTGTTCAATAGCAACTGGGTTAATAAGAGTAATTGTCATATTAACATGGTCGCCAGGCATAACCATTTCTACACCTTTTTCAAGTTCGATAACACCTGTTACATCAGTAGTTCTGAAGAAGAATTGAGGTCTATAGCCATTGAAGAATGGTGTATGACGGCCACCTTCCTCTTTCTTTAATACATACACTTGAGCAGTGAATTTAGTGTGAGGTTTAATTGAACCTGGTTTGCAAAGTACTTGACCTTTTTCGATTTCATTTCTTTGAATACCACGAAGAAGAAGTCCTGCATTATCACCTGCTATAGCAGCATCAAGTGATTTGTGGAACATTTCAACACCTGTAACAACTGTTTGTTTTGATTGTCCAAGACCAACTATTTCTACTGTATCACCAATTTTAACTGAACCACGCTCTACTCTACCAGTAGCAACAGTACCACGACCTGTAATTGTAAATACATCTTCAACAGGCATTAAGAATGGTTTATCAGTATCTCTTTGAGGTTCTGGGATATAGTTGTCAAGAGCATCCATAAGTTCTCTAATGCAATCACAAGCAGGATTATTAACATCTCCAGCTTGAGCAGCTTCAAGAGCTTTAAGAGCTGAACCTTTAATGATAGGAGTCTTATCACCAGGGAATCCATATTCAGTAAGAAGATCACGAATTTCCATTTCAACAAGTTCAAGAAGTTCAGGATCGTCTACTTGATCAGTTTTGTTCATGAAAACAACGATGTAAGGAACACCTACTTGTCTTGCAAGAAGGATATGCTCTCTAGTTTGAGGCATAGGACCATCTGTTGCAGCAACAACAAGGATAGCTCCGTCCATTTGAGCAGCACCTGTAATCATATTTTTTACATAGTCTGCGTGTCCCGGACAGTCTACATGTGCATAGTGTCTTTTAGCTGACTCGTATTCTACATGTGCGGTATTGATTGTAATACCTCTGGCTCTTTCTTCTGGAGCCTTATCAATTTCATCATATCTCATTTTTTGAGCGCCGTAAATCATTGTGATAGCGGCTGTAAGAGTTGTCTTACCATGGTCAACATGACCGATTGTACCAACATTTACATGTGGCTTAGATCTAACATAAGCTTCTGCCATTTTTATTATCTCCTTTTTATTCCTTTATTTTAATGCTAATGGTATTTTAGCATACTTTTATATTTTTTCAAAATGTTTTTACAAAAATTTTATATATTTTATTTTCTTATTTATTTTTATAAAATTGATAATTATGAAAAATAAAATTTAATATAATTTTTCACATTGTTTATATCACATTTTATTTATTAATAACATAATTTACAATTATTTATATTATTGTTTTGCTCTTTCTCCAATTATTTGAGCTGCAACTGATTTTGGAACTTCTTGATAACGAAGTGGTTCCATTACATAATTTCCTCTTCCTTGAGTTTGTGAACGAAGATCTGTTGCATATCCAAACATCTCTGCAAGAGGTACTTCAGCGTTTACTATCTGTACTCCCGCTACAGATTCATTCCCTGTAAGCATACCACGACGAGAGGTAAGATTGCCCATAACAGTTCCTAAATATTCATCTGGCACTTCAACTGAAACCTTCATAATAGGTTCTAATATTACTGGGTCTGCTTTTTTAGCTCCATCTTGGAAAGCCATAGAACCTGCAATTTTGAAAGCCATTTCTGATGAGTCAACTTCATGGTAAGAACCATCTACTAATGTTACTCTAAAGTCAACTGTTTCATATCCAGCAAGGACACCATTCATACGCGCTTCTGAAATACCTGCATTAACTGCTGGTATATATTCTTTAGGTATAGAACCACCAACAGTCTTATCAACAAATTCATAACCTGAACCTGCTGGCAATGGTTCCATATCAATAATACAGTGTCCATATTGTCCTTTACCACCGCTTTGGCGAATAAATTTACCTTCAGCACGAACAGCTTTCTTTATAGCTTCACGATAACTTACTTGAGGTTTACCAACAGTTGCTTCAACTTTAAATTCTCTTAAAAGTCTATCTACAATAATTTCAAGGTGAAGTTCTCCCATACCTGCAATTAAAGTTTGCCCTGTTTCTTGATTTGTAGAAACACGGAAAGAAGGGTCTTCTCTTGAAAGTTTTGCAAGAGCAAGAGCCATTTTTTCTTGCATATCTTTTGTTTTAGGTTCAATAGCAAGTTGAATAACTGGTTCTGGGAATTCCATACTTTCAAGTTGAATAGGATTTTTTTCATCACAAAGAGTATGTCCTGTAATTGTGTCTTTAAGTCCTACTATTGCAGCGATATCTCCTGCACTAACTTCTGTAATTTCTTGTCTTGTATTAGCGTGCATACGAATAAGACGACCAACTCTTTCAGTTTTTCCTGTATTTGAGTTGTAAACATATGAACCTGCTGTAAGTTTACCACTATAAACTCTGAAGAATGTAAGTCCACCAACATAAGGGTCTGTCATAATTTTGAATGCAAGACCTGCAAGAGGTGCATTTTCATCAGGAGCTCTTGTTTCAGTTTCGCCTGTTTCAGGATTTATACCGCTGATATGGTCAATATCAAGTGGGCTTGGAAGATATTCAACCATAGCATCTAAAAGCATTTGAACACCTTTATTTTTATATGATGAACCGCAAAGAACAGGAACTAAAGTTTTAGCAATAGTTGCTTTTCTTATTGCCTTTTTAAGTTCTTCTATTGAAATTTCTTCTCCCTCAAAATATCTTTCGAGTAAAGCATCGTCTGTTTCAACAACTTTTTCAATTAATTCATCATGATACTTTTGTGCCTTTTCTTTATAATCTGCAGGAATATCTGTAACTTCAATTTCTTTACCCATATCATCTTTGTATATTTCTGCTTTCATAGTCAAAAGGTCTATAATTCCTGAAAAAGTGTCAGCTTCTCCAATAGGTATTTGTATTGCAAGTGGATTAGTTTTAAGTCTATTTTTGATAGATTCAAGGCAACCAAAGAAATCGGCTGCATCTCTATCCATTTTGTTGACATAGATTATTGTTGGAACTTTGTATTTTGTTGCTTGACGCCAAACTGTTTCTGTTTGTGGTTGAACTTTATCACGAGCTGAAAGCACAAGAACAGCACCATCAAGAACCTTTAATGAACGCTCAACTTCAATTGTGAAGTCAACATGTCCAGGAGTGTCAATGATGTTTATCTTATGGTTTTTCCAAAAACAAGTAGTACAAGCAGATGTAATAGTTATACCTCTTTCTTGCTCTTGAGCCATCCAGTCCATAGTCGCTTGACCATCATGAACTTCACCAATCATGTGCGACTTACCTGTATAGAAAAGAATTCTTTCAGTAGTGGTAGTTTTCCCAGCATCAATGTGAGCCATAATACCAACATTTCTAGTCATCTCTAGATTATTTGCCATATTTTTTCTCCTAATTAAATTTATATCCAAATTTTATGGGGATATAAGCCATATTTTTCTTTTAAATCTCACTTTAACAACTAAAACTACAATATTGTTAAGCAAAAATTTAAAATGAAATTTAATTTTATTTTTTGATTACCATTTGAAGTGAGCAAATGCTTTATTAGCTTCAGCCATTCTATGCATTTCATCTCTTCTTTTGATAGATGCACCTGTTGAATTAAACGCGTCCATAATCTCGCCTGCAAGTTTTGCTTCCATTCCACGCTCGCCACTTCTCTTTCTTGCAAAACTTACCATCCATCTTATAGCAAGAGTTTGGCGTCTTTCAGGTCTAATTTCCATTGGTACTTGATATGTTGCTCCACCAACTCTTCTTGATTTTGTTTCAAGTACAGGTTTAACATTTTCAAGAGCAGTAGTGAAAACTTCAAGAGGATCTTGTCCTAATTTTTCTTTTACTATATCAAAAGCACCATATACTATTCTTTGTGCAAGTCCTTTTTTACCAGATTCCATAACTTGATTTACAAGTTTAGTAACAACTTTACTATTGTAAATTGGATCAGGAAGAACTTCTTTTTTTACAGCACTATTTCTTCTTGGCATTTTATTATTCTCTCCTTTTATCAGAATAAATATAAATTTTAACTATAAATTTAATATTTCCTGAGATTTTTTGTTTTTTATTTTAAATTTTTGTTGTCACTAAGTTTTATTATTTTGTTTTCTTAGGACGCTTTGCACCATATTTAGAACGGCTTTGCTTTCTATTTTGAACCCCAGCTGTATCAAGTGTTCCACGAACAATATGATATCTTACACCAGGTAGGTCCTTAACTCTTCCGCCTCTTACAAGAACAACGCTGTGTTCTTGAAGATTGTGCCCTATACCAGGGATATAGCAAGTTCCTTCTGTTCCATTAGAAAGTTTTACTCTTGCGATTTTTCTTAAAGCAGAGTTAGGTTTTTTAGGTGTTGCAGTTCTAACAGAAAGGCATACACCTCTTTTTTGAGGACACTCTTCAAGTAAAGGTGCTTTAGAGTTCTTCTCAAAAGTTTCTCTTCCCTTTCTAACAAGTTGGTTTATTGTAGGCATAGTTTTCTCCTTTTAACTTAAATAATTTTTACTAATATCTTATAATTTTTAACAATAATTTGTAATATAGACATTAAATAAAAATGTTTAAGAAATTATTTGTCGATAAAAAATGCACGACTTTCTTTTCGCTGGTTGTCGTGCATGAAAAATGCTTTTCTTTTGTAAAACATGAACAACACGATTGCTTATAGCAAGCAACTTCGCCTTATAAAGCGAATCGGCAATTTGACAGATTTTTCACAGTTTAAGAATAGTCAAACCACCTGCTGTTTGTTTATGCTTTCCGTCAAAACGATAAGTTTCGACGCATGCTGAAAAGGTTGACCCTAGACGCACAATCAAAAGCATTGCCTCCGACAACGAAGCATACATAGAGTATTATACATATTTAGCAATTCATTGTCAAGAGAAAATAGACTTTTTATTTTGAAAAATAAACATAAACACATAATTTACTAAAGTCATCTATAAATATAATAGATTTTTAAGGTATGTTATTTTATTAAATTTTTAAACTCGGTTTCATTTAGTATTTTTATACCTAAAGATTTTGCTTTATCTAGTTTACTTCCTGCATTTTCTCCTGCTAGTACATAATCGGTATTTTTTGATACTGCTGAACTTGTTTTCCCGCCATTGTCTTCAATAAGTTTTTCAACTTCATGTCTAGGCATAGACAAAGTCCCTGTTAAAACAAATACTTTATTGAAAATTTTGTCGTTTTTCTTAAATTTTACTATCTCTTTTATTTTTATGCCTTTTTGTAATAATTCATTGATTTCATCAATATTGTATGAATCTCTGAAAAAGTTATATATATTGTCAGCAATTACTTCTCCTATATCATTGACTTTTAATATCTCTTCTTTATTTGACTCAACTAAATATTCTAAATTTTCAAAAGTTTTTGCTAAATCTTTTGCAGTTTTTGCGCCTACTTCAGATATACCAAGTGCATACAAAAATCTATAAAAATCAACATTTTTACTTTTCTCTAGTGCAGTTATTATATTTTTTGCTTTCTTTTCTTTGAAGTTTTCTAAAATTAAAAAATCTTCTTCTTTTAAATCAAATAACTGACTAGGTTTTCTTATCCCTAGTTTATCATAAAGAATTGTTACCGTTTTATCAGACAACCCTTCTATATTGAATGCATCTCTACTGGCAAAATGGCTTAATCTATCAATAACTTGTTCTTTGCAACCTAAATGATTTTCACAATATAAAAGAGGTCCTTTTTTAACAAGTTTACTTCCGCAACTTGGACAAAAATCAGGCTCAATTATCTCTTTTGAATTGTCAAATTTTTCAGCAAGCCCCATTATTTCCGGTATTACTTCATTGCTTCTTCTCACAAAAACTCTAGATTTTTCAAAGACATCTTTTCTTCTAATGTCATCAATATTATTAAGAGTAGCCCTTTTAATTGTTGCCCCTGAAAGTTCGACCGGCTCAAGTTCGGCAATTGGAGTAACTCTACCACTTCTTCCAACTTGCCATGTAACCGATTTCAATATTGTCGTAGTTTCTTGTGCTTCAAATTTATAAGCAATAGCCCATTTGGGATACTTGGCAGTAAAACCAATCTTTTCCCTTGGTTTAACTTTATTAATCTTAATTACCATTCCGTCAATCATGACATCTAGTTTGTTTTTTATCACATCAATTTCATTTATGCAATGAATTATCTCATGTACATCTTTGCATATTTTAAAATAATTCCCTGTTTGAAACCCATTTTCAATTAAAAATTCATGCATTTCTTTTTGTGAAGAAAATTCTTTCCCATCACAAAGCAATATAGAATAACAAAAAAAATCAAGATTGCGTTTTGCTGTTTCTCTTACATCTAAATTTCTTATTGCCCCTGCAACAGCATTTCTAGGATTTTTAAGTTTTTCTTCTGCCGTCTTATTATAATCTGCAAAACTTTTATTTGTCATCATTCCTTCGCCTTGAACTATAAGTTTTCCTTTAAATTTGATTTTTAATGGAACGGTCTTTATAGTTTTGACCTGCTGTGATACATCTTCTCCTATAATACCATTACCTCTTGTAGTAGCCGATACAAAAAGCCCATTTTGATATTCAATTACAAGATTTAATCCGTCAAACTTATATTCAACTGCAAAATCTGTGCCTTCTGCCTCTTCTTTCATCTCTTTAGTCCATTCTTCTAGACCTTCAAAATCTCTAACTTTATTAAGAGAATATAGAGGAATTTCATGTGTCTTTTTTTTGAAACCATTAAGAACTGTATCCCCCACTCTTTGAGTTGGAGAATATGGTAATATTATATTAGTTTCCTTTTCTAAATCTACTAATTCATAATAAAGTTTATCATACTCACTATCAGAAATTGTAGGATTATCTAAAACATAATAATTATAATTATGTTTATCAATTTCTTTTATTAATTCTTCCATTTTTTTTATTTTTTCGTCATTTTTATTTATTTTTTCCATAATTAATTCCTTTTTAATTAATTATATTTTTATTTGTTTTCAATTTTTATTTATTCATAACTGAATGTCTTATTATTTAATTATTTTTTATTAATTTTACTATTTTATTTTAATTAATTTAATTTTTTTTAAGATTAATTATATTTTTAATTTTTATTTTTTATTTTTTTATATTTTTTTTTTTTTTTTAATTAATTTATTATTTTTATAATTGATTGTT
>CALVZG010000042.1 GCA_944372465.1 uncultured Clostridia bacterium | reverse complement strand
TATCGTCGTCTTGCAAAAAAATATCACCCAGACCTCAACAAAACACCTGAGGCTGCAGAAAAATTTAAAGAAATAAATGAAGCTTATAGCGTTCTCGGTGATTCTAAAAAGAGAGCAAATTACGACCAATTTGGCTCGGCTGAAGGCAATCCATTTGGTGCTGGTGGCGGAGCAAACGCTGGCGGGTTTGGTGATTTCTTTGGTGGTGGCGGTGGCTTTTCTGACATCTTTTCTGACATTTTTTCGGCTTTTGGAGGTGGTAGAACTGAAAGTCGAGTGAAAGAAAAAGGACAGGATATTAATACTGCTATCAATCTTACTTTTGAAGAGGCTTGCTTTGGTTGTGAAAAGACTATTACAATAGGAAAACTCGAAAAATGCGTTTCATGTAATGGCACGGGCGCAAAAAATGGAAAAGAGTTCTCCGTTTGCCCTGAATGTAATGGCACAGGTAGAGTAAGATATCAACAGAACACTCTCTTTGGGACAACTATAAGAGAATCAGGTTGCCCAAAATGTAATGGTAGCGGAAAGATTATTAAAGAAAAATGTGCTGACTGCAACGGCAAAGGTGTTAACAGAATAAACAAAACACTAAAAGTTAAATTCCCTGCAGGTATAGATAATGGTCAAACATTAAGAATGAGAGGAGAAGGAAATGCTCCTACTCGAAATGGTATAAATGGCGACCTTAATATTAAAGTAACTGTAAGTCCACATAAAATACTTGTAAGAAAGGGCAATGATTTATACATGGATTTATATATTCCATTTACGACAACTATTTTAGGCGGGAAGGTTGATATTCCAACACTTGAAGGCACATATCCTTTAACTATTCCAGAACTTACTGCAAGTGGAACTGTTATAAGACTTAAAAACAAGGGTGTAAAAGAATTAAATAAAGATTCTAGAGGCGATTTATTAGTTACAGTAAAAGCAGAAGCACCAAAGAGTTTAGACAAGCAAACAAAAAATAAATTGCAAGAACTTGCCAACTTAATAGGCGATAATTCTTATACAAAATATAATAATTACCTCAAAAAAATGAAATAACATTAAAAACTCAAAATAATTGCTTTTAATGACATAAAAAATACTTAAGAATGGTTAATAAAGCATTAAAAAAGTGCTTAAAACAAAACTATCTCTTAAGTATTTTTTTGTTTAAAAAATTTGCAAATAGTTATATAAAATGTTAATAAATGTTTTTTTTAATTATTAGAAAAGATTCCCACAAGTGTTAAAGTTGCTAAAACAGCTGTATCACAACGAAGAATTCTTTTGCCTAAAGAAAAAGATTTTCCGCCATGTTTGATTATTGCATTTGCTTCTTCTTCACAAAATCCAGCCTCATTTCCAACTACTATTGCTATATTTTTTTTGCCTTGTACATAATTTGTATCAAAAGTGAAATTAGTTTCATTTTCGTATGGAAATAACACAACATCATAATTTTGTAATTGTTCAAGCATTTTTTCAAATGTTATGATATCATTTACTTTCACAAGTTTTGACCTTTCACATTGTTTACACGCACTAATTACTTGCTGATTAACCCTTTCTCTTTTAAAATCTTTTAAAATTGTATATTTGCTTTTAAAAAAATAAATTTCATTTACACCTAGTTCAATAGATTTAGGAATTATGCTGTCTAAATATTCTTTTTTAGGCATCATTTGAAATAGTACAATATTATTGTTTGGATTTGCTAGACATTTTTCAATTTTTTCAATAGAAAGAATACAATTGTCCTTATTCATTTTTGTAATTTTGCAATAATAGTCATTTTCATCATTTATAGAAGCAATAACTTCTTCACCTTCTTTCATTCTTAAAACTTTTGAAATATGAAAGAATTCGTTTCCTTCAATTATAATATTGTTTTTTAACATTCTTCCAAAAAATCTTCTCATAAAAACTCCTCAAATAATTATACAAAAAAATATTTATATTGTAAAATTTTTAAATATTTTATTATAAAATAGAATAAAAATAAAATAACAAAACAGCGACTTAAATTTAAAGTCGCTGTTTTTGTAATTTTAATTGATTTATTTTTTATTTATCATATATCCCGCAAGAAAGAATAGAGCGTTTTGTGGACTAAAAATGTTACAATTACAATTATTATTACAGTTTGGACAATTAAATGATGGATTGCAAGGATTATCAAAACAGTTTGGTGGAGGGCAAGGGTTACAGCAATTTAAAGGTGGGCAACTAGTTTGCCAACAACCATTGTTACAAGGACATCTACATAAGTCTATGTAACTGCCCATTCTATAATTAGTATTTATTATCATTATGCCTCCTTATTTTTGTTTTTAATGAAATAATTAAAAGTTTTAAAATAATTTTAATTTTTATCATTTAAAAAATAATAGTACAAATTATTATTTTAATTCTTTTTTTTTAAAAATGTAAATAAATTATCTTATGTTAGATTTTATTAGTGTAATGCTTGCAATTTTAGGAACAGTTATTGGTTCAGGATTTATTAGTGGAAAAGAAATAAGTGTATTTTTTACCCGTTTTGGCAGTTTTTCATTCTTTACTATTATATTAGCCTTTTTTATATTTTGGTTTTTATTTCATCTGGTTTTAAATAAAGGCGAATATGCTTTAGAAAGACTAAAAAACTCAAAATTATCTTTTATTTTAAATATTTTACTTTGTATAATTTTTTCATCTGCCATGTTTGCTGGTGTAAATAATATACTTGTTTTCGACAATAAAATTATAAATTTATTTTTTATTTTATTTATTTTAATTGTTTGTACAATAATATTTAAAAAAGGTGCTAAATTTTTGAATAAAACAAATTTTGTGTTAGTTCCTGTAATGCTTATTTCGTTAATTATTTTGCTATCTTTAAATTTGTCTTTTACAAAAATAGATTTTAGTTATAATAATAGCATTTTTTTATCACCATTTTATTCTTGTCTATATTGTGTATTAAATACTGCAAATGGCTGTGTAATGATTTCTCAACTTGGTAAAAAGTTAACAAAGAAGCAAAAAGCACGAGTATCATTTATATCTGCACTCGTGCTAATGCTAATATTGCTGTTTGCAAATATAGTTTTGCTAAACTCTTCACTTAATGAAGACATGCCACTATTGACTATTCTAAATGGTAGTGAAAGGGCTATTATGAATATATTAATCTTTATAGGCTGTATTACAACGCTATTTTCGCTTGTTTATACATCTTCATTTTCGATGCGAGGGCTGTGCAATAATGAATTTTTTATTTATTTTTTAAGCATCATAGCACCATATCTATCAAGCCTATTAAGTTTTGGTTTTATTGTAACATATCTATATCCGCTTTGTAGTATAATGGGAATTTTTATATTAATTGATTTATTTTTTATACCTTTTTTCAAACGGACTGACAAGAAGATACATTCCAGCAGCAAGTATACAAAGTAGTGTAATACTAGCCATAACAATATCAAGTTTAAGAATTTGACTTCCATAGTTGATAAGATAGCCAAGTCCTGCTTTACTTGAAAGGTATTCGCCCATAATTGTACCAACCCAACTCATGCCTACATTTATTTTTAAAACAGAAATAAAGTCAGGCAATGCATTAGGTAAAATAAGTTTAAAAAGTATTTGAAATTTATTAGCATGCATTGATTTCATAAGTAGCAATTTATCACTATCACATGAAATGAAAGCATTAAGCATGGATATAGTTGTAATTACAATGCAAATAAGCACACACATTACTATAGTAGCACCTGTTCCAGAACCAACCCATAATATAATCATAGGGCCAAGAGCAATCTTTGGCAAACTATTTAAAATGATAAGGTAGGGTTCCATAATGCGTCTAAGTTTTTCACTCCACCAAAGTAAAATAGCAATAATCACACCAAGCAAAGTCGCAATAATAAATCCAATAATGGTTTCGTAGAGAGATGTCCAAATATGAATCCATAAATTGCCACCTTTTGCAAGGTCAATTATAGTCGAAACTATTCTAGATGGACTTGAGAAGAAAAAAGCATCAATAACACCAAAATCAGCAAATAGTTGCCATAATCCTAAAAAGCAAACAAAAATTGCAATTTGACCAAATAGCACCCAAACTTTATCTTTTTTGATTTTACGAAGATATTGTTTACGAGCTTTCGAGTAGGATATATTTTTAGTTTTTTTAGTCATTTTAAGTTTCATTAGACAAGATTTCTCCAAATCATTTCAAAATATTTGCCAAATTCTTTGTCTTCTCGTTTTGCAAGTGGCGAAGCACCCTCAAAGGATATGTCTACAATATCTTTTACATGAGATGGCCGTTTGGTCAAGATAATGATTTTATCAGACATTGATAATGCTTCTGAAATATCGTGAGTTACTAAAAGAGCAGTTTTCTTTTCACTTTTAATAATGTCATATACATCATCACAGACCTTTAATCTAGTTTGAAAATCAAGGGCTGAAAAGGGTTCATCAAGCAGTAAAAGTTCAGGTTCAAGAACAAGAGTTCTTATCAAAGCAACCCTTTGACGCATTCCGCCACTTAACTGACGAGGCTTTTTGTTTTTAAAATTGTAGAGGTCATATTTTTTTAAAAGTTCTTCAGCAAATGCTAGGTTTTCAGGATTTTTATTCATTTTTTGAAGTTCAAGTCCTAAAATAATGTTTTGCCAAATGGTTCGCCATTCAAACAGATGGTCGCGTTGAAACATATATCCAATACGACTATCATTTTTTTGGATAGGTTTACCATTTAAAATAATCTCTCCATCAGAAGGTACAAGAAGACCTGCAGTAAGTGAAAGGATAGTTGTTTTACCACAGCCACTCGGGCCAACTATTGATGAAAAGTCCCTTTCTTTAATAGAAAAAGATATATCATCTAGAGCATTTATTTCACTTTCTTTTGTCTGATAAAAGTACTTTACATTTTTAAATTCAAGTAAATTTGTCATTTGTTCAACCCCTACAATATCAGTTTAGCGAGATTTAATCAAATTGTTACATTTTTTAAAAAAATTGGCAGTGATCATTGTTTTTTATGCATTTTTGACAATATAATCTAGGCAAAGGTTGCAAAAAGGAGCGAAAAATGTGGAAGAAGAGGACAAGATTAAAAAAGCCTTGCTCAAAAAAGCACTTGGTTATAATGCAGAGGAAATTGTAACGGAATATAGTTATGATGACGGAGAAGAAAAACTTTTAAAGAAAAAAATCACCACCAAGCATTATAGCCCAGACATATCAGCAGTTAAGTTGCTTTTAGAAAGATATTATAAAACATATGAAGACAAGGTGTCATCAATGTCTGACGAAGAACTTGAAAAAGAAGAGGAGCGACTTTTAAATTTAATTAAAAAAGGAGGAAATAGTGGAAATAAATGAATGTAAACATTTAGTCAAGTGCGATTTTTATGGTTGCAACAATATGGCAAAGTATAGTTTCTCGACAAAAGGAATAATAAAACGAGATTTATGCTTTTGCGAAGAATGTTTAAAAGGAATGTATGAGGCAATAGCAAAAATGCAAGTGCCCAAAGGGATAGAGAGCCCTTTTAAATTAAATAAAAAGACGAGGAAGGAAAGATGAAAAGAGATTTAAAAAAAGAAGATGTAATTTCAAAAGAAGAAAAATCTTTAGTAGAAGAAATAATAAGTGATTTTAAAAGAAGAGCAGAAGAGAGAAAAAGTTTTGACCTTATTTGGCAAATCAACATGAACTTTTTGATGGGCAATCAATATTGTAACATAGGCTACGGCGGACAATTAGAGGAACAAGATAGACAGTTCTTTTGGCAAGAAAGAGAAGTATACAATCATATAGCACCTATTTTTGACATAAGATTTGCAAAACTTTCAAGAATAAAACCTGATATAAATGTAATACCTGCAACTAGTGATGAGAGGGATAAACAGACAGCAAAAGTGTCTAAAAAGATATATAAATCTTTAAAAAATAAACTTGAGATAGAGAACAAGATTAATCAAGCAATAAAATGGTCTGAAACTTGCGGAACAGTTTTTTATAAAGTAGTTTGGAATTCAAATAAAGGACAAGTTGTGGGGCTTAATGAAAATGGAGAAAAAATAAAGAGTGGCGAGGTAGAAATAAGCGTAGTAAGTCCATTCGAGATATACCCTGACTCTGCTGTAAATGAAAGTTTAAAAGAATGTCAAAGTTTAATTCATGCTAAAGCATACACAACAACTCAAATAAAAAATATGTATGGTGTTGATGTTAAAGGTGAAAGAATAAATACATATTCACTTGATAATGTCGCTGTAGGTATAGGGGGATTAGGATTTAACGGAACAGTGCCTAAAGTGATAGACCAAGTTAAAGAAGATAGTGCAATAGTGATTGAGCGTTATGAAAGACCAAATGCAGATTACCCAGAAGGAAGACTTGTCATAGTCGCTGGTGATAGAGTTGTATACGATGGAGTGCTCCCTTTTATCTGCGGAGAAGACAAAGAAAGAGATTTTCCGTTTATAAGACAGACTAGTATAGAAGAACCGGGTTGTTTTTGGGGGACAAGTATTATTGAAAGATTAGTGCCTGTTCAAAGAGCATACAACGCAGTGAAGAATAGAAAGCATGAATTTATTAATAGATTATCACTTGGAGTGTTGTCTGTTGAAGATGGGTCGGTTGACCTTGACAATCTTGAAGATGAAGGGCTTTGTCCGGGAAAAGTTTTGGTTTATAGGCAGGGGTCAAATGAACCAAAATATTTACAAAGCGAAAGTATCCCAAGCGGGCTCAATGATGAAGAAAATAATTTATTAGATGAATTTAATAAAATAAGCGGAGTAAATGATTTAGTAAGTGCAAGCAATATTTCATCTAATATAAGTGGAAACGCGTTGGAACTTTTAATTTCACAAGATGAAACCCGTTTAAATGCTTCTATAGAAAGTATCAAGTTTGCTGTTAAAGATTTAGCAAAAAAAATATTAAAATTATATAAGCAATACGCTTTATTCCCAAGAATTGCAAAAATTATAGGAGAAAATGGTCAGATAGAAATGTTCTATTTTTCATCATCTGATATTTCAAGTGATGATATTGAACTTGAAAATCAAACAGATGGTTCTCAAACTCTTTCACAAAGAAGAGAAATGATTTTTAATTTGTTAGATAAGGGCTTATTGACAGATGAAAATGGAAATTTATCAAATCGTATGAAATGTAAAATACTTGAAATGCTTGGGCTAGGTATTTGGGAAAACGGACAAGATATAAAAGAATTACATTTAAAAAAAGCGGATAATGAAAATTTAAAAATGCTTGACGGAATAGTATGCAAAGTCAGCGAAATAGATGATAATAGTTTGCATCTAAATGAACATATCGCTTTCATGCTTGGTGAAGATTATGAGAGGGAAAGATTAAGAAATTCAAATTTAGAAAAGATATTTTTAGAGCATATACGCTCACATAAAAGAAATATGGAGGAATAATTATGGAAGAAAATAGAGAACAACCAGCAGTGGAACCGACAAATGCTTTAAATAAAGCGAGTGAGGAAAGAGTCGCGAGTGATGCTGGCTCTCAAGAACTTGGCAAATTCAAAGACGCAAATTCGTTACTTGAGGCCTATAACAATTTGCAGTCTGAATTTACAAGAAAATGCCAGCTTTTGGCAGAACTTCAAAAAGATAAAATTGACGAGAGAACAAAAAGCAATGATGATTTTAAAAATAACTATGATGAAAATAATAAAAAAAATAGTGAAAAAACATTAAAAAATGAAGAAAATTCTTTAAAAAATAGAAATTTTCAAATAGAAAGCAAAAAGCAGTTTAATGAAAATGAAAAATCACAGGTTTTAAAAGATGAAGAAAATCTTCTTGATAAAAACAATGTTTTCGATGAATTTAATGAAAATGATATTGAAAGTCAAGATTACCTTCAAGCGTTTAGTCAATTCCTTGAGAAGAACAAAGAAGCAAAAGATTATGCTGATGAGATAAAAGAATATCTTAAAAGCAAAGAAAAAAGGATTAAAAATCCATTTGAGAATGCTTGGGCAAATATAGTGCTAAGTCATATAAAATCAAATGAATTAAATGATTCTATGGTTAATCAATATATTTTATCAAATAATGATGTAAAAAATAAGATTATTGAAAATTATTTGAATGATTTAACAAATCAAAAACCTCCAATAACAATATCTTCACAGAGCGGAGAAAGGGTATCGAGAGTCTTTCTTGATAACCCTAAAACGCTTGCCGAAGCAAAAAAAATAGTAAATAATATGTTTAGCTAATAAAAAAATATCAATTAAATAAATTTATAAAATAAATTAATAAATATAAAATTTACAAAGTATAAAAAATAAAACATTTATTTTAAAAATTATTGTTAAAAATCTATAATTTTGTATTTTCGACATTATTTTGATAAAAATTTAAGAAAAAACTTAATTTATATATAAAATTTAATTAAAAAGGAGAAAAAAATGGTTACATTACAAACAGCTGAAAGTGCTTTAAAAAATGTATATCTTGGGGTAGTTGCAAATCAATTAAATGTAAACGCTAACCCACTTTTAGCAAAAATCAAACATTCTAGCAAAGATGTTTGGGGGAAAGAAGTAAGAAAACTTGCTCCATTCGGTATCAATGGCGGAGTAGGTGCAGGCAGTGAAGATGGTGCATTACCAACATCATCAGGAAATGGCTATGTTCAATTCGTAGCAGACTTAAAAAATCTTTATGGAAAGATTGAAATTTCTGATAAGGCTATAAGAGCATCAGCAAACAATATTGGTGCATTTGTTAATCTTTTATCAGATGAAATGGAAGGGCTTGTAAAGGCAAGTTCATTTAATTTAGGAAGAATGCTTTATGGTGATGGTACAGGTCTTCTTGCTACAGTATCATCACAATCTTCAAAAACAGTTACTTGTGATAAAGTAAACAATTTAATAGAGGGTATGCTTGTAGATATTTACAATGAAAATACTAAAGTAAATACAAATCCTTTAAAAATCACTTATGTAGACAGAGTAAACAAAACTTTTACTTATTCATCTTCTGAAAGTTTAACTATTTCAAGTGGATATAAAGTGTATGTTCAAGGTTCAAAAGATTTCGAAATTTCAGGACTTGGCAAAATATTTAGCGAAAGTGAAACTTCTATTTATGGTGTAAGTAAGACAGAATATCCTTGGCTTAAACCTTATACTAGCACTACTGCAACAGAAGTTTCAGATATATTGATTCAACAAGCAGTTGATTTCCTTGATATGAATGTTGATTCAAAAATTGATTTTATTGCATGTTCTAGTCAAGTAAGACGCGCATATCAAGAATATCTTGGTGCTTATAGAAGAAACATAGATATAACAGAACTTGAAGGTGGATATAAAACTATTACTCACAATGGTATACCTGTTGTAGCAGATAGATTTGTAGATGATGATACAATGTATTTATTAAATACTGATGATTTCTGCATTCATGAATTATGTGATTGGAAATGGCTTGAAGGCGAGGACGGAAGAATTTTGAAACAAAATCAAGGTTATCCTACATATAGTGCAACATTAGTAAAATATGCAGAACTTATTTGTGATAAGCCATGCGGACAAGCAAAAATTTCTGGAATTAAATCAACAGTTACAAATCCTTTTGCATAAATTAAAAGCGAAAGAAAATAAAAATAATATTTTATAAAATTTTATTAATAGTTGTTAATAAGATAAAAAATACATCAAATTTAAGTAAAAAGGGCAAAAAAATTGATTTTTTGCCTTTTTTATCTAATTTTTCATATTTTGGAGGTTATTTTGAAAAATCTAATAGAAATCAAAGATGATGTTTATTTCATTGCAGAAAGATTAAAAGATATTGACAAAAGTTATCAAATATTTTTTAACTTAATAAGAAAATGTTATGAAGTGCATTCATGTGAGCAAAAAGACAGTTATTGTTTTGCCGTGCCATATGAATTTCTTGACGAAAGAACTATTGCATATGCTTTAAAGACAAGGCATGAAAATAGAGATAAAATAATCAAAGAAATAGAGAAAAATAATGAAGAAGTCTATAACAGACAGATAAAAAATCAAGTAAAAATGATAAAGGAGGCAATTTATGTTAGTTAAAGATATAATTGCTCTTGCCTGTGATTTTACAGAGAATCAAGAATTAAGAAAGGCGCTTGAAGATAATTCAGCGTCTTTAAGTGAAGAACAGACTTTATTGCGAGATAGTTTAGTAAAATGTTTTAATCTTGTGAATAATGAAATTGCAAGTGAATTTATACCAATTATAAAAAGTGAACTTGTCAAAACAAAAGATTTTAAAATTAAATTTAGCGACCTTACATATAAACCTATACAAATAATATCTGTTAAGGATACAAAAGGGCGAAAAGTTAAGTTTAAAGTTTTTGATGACTATGTTGTGGCGATAGCAAATGTAGTAGAAGTTACATATACAACCATGCCAGAGGAATATACTTTTGAAGATGAAATTAGTTCAACATTACCAGAGCGAGTTTTTGCATATGGGATAGCACGAGAGTATTATTTCATGCAGACATTATTTGATGAGGCTGATATTTGGGAGGAGCGTTTTAAAAACACATTAGAAATTTTGCAGAGGAAGAAAAGCGGAACAATAATGGCAGGGAGGAGGTGGCTATAATGTTTTATAGAAACACCTTAAAGACAATAAAAAGTGAAGAAAAAGAATTTGAATATGAAATTTTTTCTAGTTTACCAAATTGCAAGAGTGATGAACAAAATAAAGTTGGCTCTACAAGTGAAGTATATAATTTCGAAACTGAAAGTGGAGCATTAAAGGCAGGCTTTGGTTTTGAAGATTTAAAAAGCCCAAGTTCTACAACTGACCTAGAAAATGAAAGCATTGTTAATTTAAGAGGTGATGAAATTTATGCGATTTGGCGATTAAAATGGTATGACCATAGCACAGACACAAATAACTACTATATTTTCTATTTCAACGATGAAAATTTAATCTGCTATGAAAATCTATTTATGCAGAGATTTGCGACAGTAATTGTTCCAAACAATTTCACACAAACTCCATACGCTACATATTATAGAAACAATTCACAAGACGCACTACTTCTCTCGGGAGAGGGAGATAATCTTATGGTTATAACAGGCAATGGGACAAAAACTAATGAGTTAGCACCATTAATTAAGTCATGTTGTTCACATTATGGAATGCTTTTTGCGGTAACATCTTCAGCAAGTAGCACGCTTATATACAATGAAGACACGGATATAACTAATTGGACAGATGAAAAGACATCAAACCTTGATTTTTCAGATGAAAGAGGAGATTTGAATAAAATTATATCCTTTGATGATTATATTTTCATTTTTAGAGATTATGGGATAACAAAACTTTCGATATATTCTTCAGATGAAGAATTTTCTATCAATCATATGTATCTATCAGACAGTTATATCTATCCAAATTCAATAGCACAATGTGGCGATAATGTGTATTTTTTAGAGCGTTCTGGATTAAAGCGATTTAATGGCAGCCAAGTTTATAATGTAGATTCAGATATAAATTATTTATTGAAAGAATGTGAGCAAAAAAATTGCTATGGTGTAGCGTTTGATGGGAAATATTATCTAGCATGTAGACTGAATTTTGATGACGGTGAAACAGTTGGTTGTGAAAATTATGAGGGAGGTTATATCAATAATGCCCTTGTAATTTATGACTATACGAGCGGTCATGTAAATATAGTGAGAGGGGTGGATATAAATATGTTACTTGCCCTAAATAATCCATATAAAGCAAAACTTGTTGCGTGCTTTAACAATCAATACATAGGAAAGATTGGACAACTTACAAACGATGGACAACTTTTTGGAGTTCCACTTCCAAGTAAATGGATAAGTACTAAAACAGATTTAGGTTACCATGGACAAAAGAAAAGAATAAAAGCATTCTTGATTAAGTCTTTAAGTGATATAACTGTAACTATTTCTAGCGAAAAAGAAAGCAAAAGTTATAAAGTATTAGGCAAAGAAAAAATACAAAAAATTAAGACTAATGTCATAGGCAACGAATTTATAGTGAAGATATCAGCAGAAAATCAAACAAATATTAGTAATTTTATTTTAATTGCGAGTATTAAACAATGAAAATATATTATGAAAACTATATTAGATTAATTAGAAAAATTCAGTTAGATGACGAAGAAACTATATTTAAAGACATTCTCAATATAAGTAAAAAGGAGAATGCTAAATGGATTTCTGGTCAGAATTAATAAAAAGTGTTGTTAGTTATGGCGTCTTTGCGATGCTTTTTGTATTTCTTTTTTTCTATGAGTTAAAAGATAGTGCAAAGCGTGAGGAATCTTATAGGGAAACTATAGAAGCCCTTACTCAAAGTCTTAATGTTTTAAATGAGGTTAAAGATCAAATGGAAGAACTTATTGAACTTGAAAAAAGGAGGAATGATGAATAGATTTAAGTCCTACGGTTTTTGGACAGCCCTTTCAGGCGCTGTTGTTGTCTTGCTTAATGCTATAGGTGATTGCTTCGGCTTTTCTATCAATAACGAACTTGTAAGCGGTCTTATCATGGCTGTTGCAGGTGTACTTGTTGTTTTTGGAGTCGTTTCTATGCCTAAAAATGAACAAAATGATAAAAATAATGAAAATGTAGATGTTGAAAATTCTTCAAGTGATGACACATTAGAAGATAAAGATACAAACGAAGAAGACAATAAACAAGAATAATCTTAAGGCAAGAAAGTTTTGCCCGCAAATGTTTGCGGGCAATCAAGAAAAGCAACATTGCTTTTCTTGTAGGGCATAAGCCCTTACTTTCTTGCCTTTTTTATGTTTTATTTCTTATTTACAAAAATAAAAGAAAAAATTTAAAATTTATTATTAATTTGTTAAAAAAATTCAAACAAACAATTTAAATTAGTTTACAATAATTTAGTTAAAAATATAATAAGTTTTAATAAAAAATATGACCATTAATGCTTAATTTTAATTTAAAACAATTTGTAATTTTTTATATCTTAATTATCTATGTATGACAAAATTTTCAAAAAAGTATTGATTTTTATTTTATGTATGATATAATATTGCTATAGAGGGAGATTTTATTATGAAAGAAATTAATCAAGAACCTATGGTTAAACAAACAAAAAAACCATATAAAATGAGTTTTATAAAAAAAGTGCTAGGAGGCGTAGGAATCGCTGTCTTAAGTATTGCAACTATATTTGGTGCTATGACTTTTGCTGGATGTTCTTCACAAGAACCAATAAATGAGAAGCCACCAATTGTGCAAACAGATCCAGAACCAGAACCTGAACCAGAACCTGAACCAGAACCTGAGCCAGAACCTGAACCAGAGCCAGAGCCAGAACCTGAGCCAGAGCCTGAACCTGAACCAGAACCTGAACCTGAACCTGAACCAGAACCTGAACCTGAAGTTCCAACAACTTTAGATGAACTTTTTGAACAAGGGAATGAGGAATATCAAGCCATCGTAGGTGATACTCTTAATGATAATCTTTATGAAAAGATTATAAACAAGGCTGTAGGAAAAGAATATGATTTGTCAAAAGTAGAAGATGCGAAATGGGAAATAAACGCAGAAGATAATACGACTATAGATAGTATAAGAATAAGATACTTCTACAATGTTTCAGATACAGCAAAAACTTTCACTATAGAAAGTGTTACTCCAAAGATTGAAATATCTATAGATGATTTATTAAATCCAGATACATCAACATTAAATGAAGCGTTTGATACAAATACATTATTTGGTGCTGCTTATAGAAAAGATTATGTATTTAGTTTTAATCCATCTATACAAACAGAAAGAGCAGAACTTTTAAATGCAGTAAATGAAAAGTTAACAGAAGACCAAATTATTAGTCCTGTTACTGCGGACACAAGTTCTTTTATTAAAGATGATGGAAGTAATATTGATACTGGACTTAAGGGAACAGCACGAAGAATAGTAGTATTAAATTTGGATGAAAGTGGTTATTATGAAAATGTATTAATTATAAAAGAAAACCAAAGTAACAATAATGACACAACACTTATTGAAAATTTAAATAATGGAAATTATTATGAAGTTGCTGCTGATGCAAAAAGTGGACAATTTGCAAAGCAATATATAAAAAATCAAGATTTAGAGCAATCGACCACTATTACTGCAACAGCAAGCGGACATAAACTTGTCATAGTTGATGAAAATGGAGATAGTGAAGAATATAGTTTAGATTATTAAAAAAGATAAAAAAGGCGAAAATATTCGTCTTTTTTTATTATTTATAATAAAAAGTTGATTTTTGTAGAATAATAAGTTAAAATATATTTATGGAAAAGAAAAGTATTTTATTTAAAATTTTAACAATTTGTTTAATCTTGTGTTTTGCTTTTATAAGCACAGGTTGTTTAGGTATGCCGGGAAATCCTGACGGCTTTGAAAGTGATGACGATGGCGAATTTGATGATGAAGACTTTGAAGAAAATTTAACAGTTGATATGTATGGCACAAAAGTTCTCTATCGCCCAGATGAATATGACTATGACCAAGGTTCAGGCGCAGAAGAGGGGCAAACAAACAACTATTATGGGAAATATGCATATTATATAATGTATAACCTTTATAGATTATATGGTATGACAGATAGAAATACTGTTAATGGAATAGAGGATTCAGAAGGTAGACTTCCTGACTTTAATGCTGGAGAGGGAGACTATCCTTGGAATATGGATATGACAAGTTATCTTTATGACAGTATTCGTTATCAAGTTGATACTATAGGTACATTTACTCAATATGTTAATGTCGTTGTAGAGAATAATCAAATTGTAGATATAGGCACTGAAATAAATGAATTTCCTAATACTTTTTATTTTGCAGGTGCAGATACAAATGTTGCTTGGAATTGGACATTAAGTGCTAATCCAACTAGTGGAGATTTAGACCCTGCTTATGTATATAGTGTGGATAATATGATTACACAAGATGGCAGAGTATATACCTATTCTTTAGAGAACAATTCAATAAATAGTTATTACACTGATGCAGGACGATTTGATGCTAGCATATATGAAGATTTATATTTAACAACAAGTGATAATGCTGAAGAGGCGCCTAATCAAGAAGAATTCTATTCAGATTATGTAAAAACACTTGAATATGTAATCTATTGTTATGCTGTCGACCAAGAGCCTGCAAATGTAAGCGTTACTATAAATGATGACGGAACATATCAGATAAAAATAGGTAATTTTGCAAGTATTGATGATGCACTAACTTACGCAAAAAATATTTTCAAAATTTTAGGCTCTTATGTAGGTTTAGTTGACAGACAAATTACAAAAATACAAAATTGGATACTAGAAAATGTCATTGGCTCAACTGCACTTAATGATGCTGATATGTTTACAAACTATACTTCAGGTGTTATTGCATATGTAGACCAAAATGGAGAAATAGTTGGATATAATTTTGAAAAAGCAAGTCAATCAACTAATGTTTTAGGACGAGATTATCGCACTGCAGTAAGAAACATTATAGAGGGTGTTTGCGAACTTGTAACTATAGGAAATGATAATGGTGAAGATGTTACAATTGATGATAGATTTTTAGCATCTAACATAATGGAATATGCAGGGAATATGTTTTTTATAGGAGATGATACAAATTTCCCAGCACCTAGCGGGGACAGCAGTATATCAGACTTGAAAACATTACTTCCGCTTGAATATCAGTCAGTTGCAATCATGTTAAACGAAGAAACCTATGTAGATGGGTTATGGGTAGCACTGAAATATGATGCTAATCTTGACGGCACTGAAGAGGGTGTTTTTGGCAGTGAATATATTGATATAATAGTAGACTTAAATTATTACAACCATGCAACAAATACACGCACTGTCATTGATTCTAAACAAGTAAGGGTATATGACGGACCTTATGACCTAGATTATATATATAGCGAAGCGGGAGATGGCAGTGATGGAAGTGTTGCGCCAGAAGGGCATTGTAGTGGTGTGATGTTTGATAATCTTGGGCAGTTGCATGTAGGAAAGTTTAATGTTGATGTAGGAGATGGGATATTAAAAACAGATGTAGGCAGTGTTGGAAACTACACCAGTGCACCATATGTTTCACAAAATCCTCTTGTAATAGTCGGAACAACTGATGTAAGAAAATACTATGAGATAGTAGAGTTTGGCACAAATCCAGAATTTGACACAGATGTTTTGCCAGATGGATACACATACACATCAGGAAGATTTAATCCAGAAATGTTTAGTGGCAGTGATGGCTGTGATTATTTAGAGATAACATATAAGGTAATAAAGAAAGCAGGCGACATAACAACAAATTATAAATTTTATACAGGCATTGCATTTATGGATACTGCAGAGGAGCCATATAAAAATTAAGAATAAAGTAAAAGCAATAACAAATTACAATTTTGTCAAGAGTTATTGCTTTTTTATAATTTAACAAATTAAAAGGCATAATTAGTAGAAAATAATAATATAAGTTTGAAAAAATTCGACAAATTTGTTAAAATATTTAAATATGAATATAAAAAGATTTTTAAATTTTCGTTATTTATTTTATCCCTTTTTAATTTTCTTATTTGGAATAGTTGTGGCAAGAGGGCTTTATAATGGTGATATTGAAACACTTTTAATAGTTCTAATATCACTCTTGACACTAGGAATTTTTCTTATTATCAAGAAAAAATATAAAATATTTGCCATTTTATTTTCCTTCTTCTTTATTGGTAATGGGTTTTACTTTATAGGCGAGGCTAGTTTTGAAGTTAAAACTTATGATGGGCAGGTCAGCGTTACGGGTAGAGTAACTGATGATTTTGAAGAAAATACATATTATTATACTGTAATTCTTGATGATGTAAAGATTAACGGTGAAGATGCTCGAAACATAAAAGCAAGTTTTTCTAAAGGAACAAAGACGATAGAAATAGGTGATATCGTCATTCTTGAAACCAAAGTTGAAAAAGTTCCTCTTTTTACACTAAATAGTTTAAATTCATGGGCATATCGTTCAAAGGTTGGTTACACATTATCGGCAAGTACAAATGATTTAATAATAGCAAACGGTTATACAACATTTGCCGAAGATACTAGACAAGCAATTAAAAATCAAATTTATGATAATATGAGTGAAGAGAATGCCGCTATTGCTTATGCGCTTATGTTTGGTGATGATTCTGGAATAAAATATGAAGTCAATCAATCTTATAGAAATTCAGGGATTATACATATCATTGCTGTAAGTGGTTTAAATGTAGCGTTTTTAATCACCTTAATTTATGGATTTTTAAAACTTTGCAAAGTAAATAGAAAGGTTAATTTTGCTATTACCATCATTATAATTTTGATTTATGCTTATTTTTGTAACTTTGCACCTTCTATATTTAGAGCAGCAGTGATGGGCGTAATAATCATGACGGCAAAATTATGTGGGCGAAGATATGACGCACTAAATTCATTAGGCCTAGCAGGTTTTATAATATTAATAGTTTCACCTCTCACTGCTTTTGATGTTGGTTTTTTAATGTCAGTTGCTTGCGTATGTGGAATAGTTTTACTATATTCAGTTTTTTATAAACTTTTAAGAAAATGTATGCCAAGAATTATTGCACAGTATATTGCTGTTTCTTTTTCTGCGCAACTAGCAATTTTGCCATTTCTTGCAAGTTTTTCTTCAACTTTAAACCTGCTTTCTTTTGTAATTAATTTATTTATAGTTCCTCTTTTTGCAATAATGTATCCTTATCTTTTTGTAATATCTTTTCTATGCCTAGCCATGCCATTTCTGTCATTTTCATATATTTTAGTAGAATGGGGACTTACTTTAACCTATTATTTTGCCCTTATATTTTCAACAACATCACTTCAAGTAAAATTGTCGCCTATGAGTATAGGAATGACTTTCTTCTATTTCCTTGTTTTGTATGTTTTAGGCGAATTTCTTTCATTGCGACCAATAAATAAATTTATGATGTGTGCTTGCATGATTTTATGCATAACCCTATCTTTTGGATTTAGCAAAGCGGAAAGTATGATTAATAGCGGTGTTTTATATCTAAAATCTTATGGACAAGAAGCGGTTATTTTAGTGTCGTCAGACGGGCAAAGTATGCTTATTGGAGATAATTATATTGTAAGTCGTGCAATCAATTCTTACAGCCTCGAAAAATTAGACTATTATATATCTTTTGATGATTTAACCGCTGAAAATGTATATGATATGCAAGAATATGGTATTTCCTATTTTATTTGTCTAAATGGCGATACAAGCAAAGATGATATCCATGTAGTAAATATGGGACAATCTATGACTGCTGGAGATTTTAATTTTACTTATGTTTCTTATAATGATATATGCCTAGGTGTCTATGTAAATTTTGACCAACTCTCCCTTTTTGTTGCAAGCGGAGAAAAAATAGATTATAATGATATAGATGGTTGCAAAATAATTATAAATCTATTTAATCCCGACATTGTCTTTACAGGCGATAACTATTTGCTAGCAGATGATAATTATATTTCAGTTTCTAGCAAAACAAATTCTCTATCTTCATTTAACTTTGAAGATGATGGAAATTTATTGTTCTTACCGCAAAATGTTGGTTATAGCGTTAGGAGGATTGATTGAAAACTTTAAAAAACCGTTTGAGTAATAAGGTCGATAATTGCTATCTGCTTGAAGGTGATGATTTCTATCTTTATGATAGAGCCTTTTCTATGATAAAAAAAGCATGCAATATTTCTTTAGAAGATTTCGATTTAGTCAAATTTGATGACGAAAATTTTACTATACATTCTCTTCTTAATGCCGCCGAAAGTATGCCATTGTCAAGCGAGTATAAACTAATATCTGTAAAGAATATCTCAAAAGTGACCGAAAACGACAAAAAACTACTGCAAAATTATTTAAAAAACCCGTCAAAGACCAGTGTTATTGTCTTTTTTGACTATTTTAATAAGTTCGATTTTATAAAAGAATTGTCATCTTTTGTTGATTGCAAACGCTTTGATAAAGTTACCGCTTCAGCAGTTATTGTAAGACAATTTGCTAAATATAACAAACAAATCTCTGCAGAG
>CALVZG010000041.1 GCA_944372465.1 uncultured Clostridia bacterium | reverse complement strand
ATTTATACAAATTAATTTATTAAAAAGCAAAAGAGGTAAATATGGATTGGAACGCAATATGGAATGATATAGTAACATTCTTTAAAACAAATGCATGGAATATTGTGATATTTTTCGCTGTTTTATTATTAGGTATAATAGTAATAAAATTATTATTAAACATAATAAGAAGATTATTAAATAAAACTCGTATGGAAAAGATAACAATAGGCTTCATATGTGCAATTATAAAAATCTTATTATATTTATTTTTAGTATTAATATTGTTATCAATAATAGGAATAGATATTACAGGTCTGTTAACAGCATTAAGTGCTTTAGTTTTAGCAATAGGTTTAGCACTTGAAAATATCATAGCAAATGCTGCAAATGGTATAGTTATAATATCAAATAAGATGTTTAAAAAGGGAGATTATATAGAAGTAGATGGGAAGGAAGGGAGTGTAGTCCAAATCAATTTTCTCTTTACGACCATTCTTACAAGTGATAATAAAAGGATAACAATTCCTAATTCAACAATAGTTAATAATCCAGTTGTCGATTATGATGCAAGTAAAATTAGACGAGTAGATATCAAATTTAATGTAGCATATGAAAGCGATGTAGAAAGCGTGAAAAAACTCATATTAGAATGTATGAAAAGTAATGGTAAAGTACTTTTGAACCCAGAACCATTTTGTAGACTTAACGCACTTAATTCAAGTAGTATAGAATTTCTTGCAAAATGTTATTGTGATAATGAAGATTATTGGGATGTATATTATGATATTCTAGAACTTGTGTACAACGAACTTAAACGAAATAAAATATCAATACCATATGATCAAATAGAAATAAGAGAAAGAAAAGATACAGTCAATCTTCCTATAAATTTTAAGGGAATACCAAAGAGAGTAGAGAAAGAACGGAAGATAGAACATAATTTAGATTTAGAAAATGTAAATTTTTCTGAAATATTCAAGATGAAAAAAGCAAAGAAAAAAAAGATAAATAAAAAACTTATAAAAAAAGAAAATAAAGAAAAAATTAATTTAGCATTCAATAAATCTAACTTTATGCTAAAAAGGAATGAACAATTAAATAGGGCAAAGAAACAGTTAAAATTAAAAATGTAGTGAAATAAAATTTTCTTTTTAATAAAATATTAAAATAAAAAAAGGAGAAGTTATGATAGGAGGAATTATTACTTTACTTTTCGGTGTATTATCTATAATAATGTTTACACAACCAATAATAAGTGCCTATGGAACAGCGTCAGATGGAAGTTTACAAAGTTACGATTTCAAATCAAGTGTATTTGATTTTATTAACTTTGATGGGGAAATATATCAAACAGTAGCAAGTGTGTTTATAATACTTTCATTAGTATTTGGTGGTATAATGCTTATATTAACTCTTATAAATTTAATAGCCCGAGCAGCAAATAATAAAGCATTTATAGGAGCAAAAGTATCAGCCTTAATGTTTTTCTTGTGTATGCTTGTTGCTGTAGTTATGGTAGGTGTTTACTGTATTAATGAATTATTTATTGGTGGCAAAGATGTGTGGAATGCTTACAGAGAACTTGGTGTATATGTAACAGTTGGTTGGGGTTTATTAGTTTCATTTGGGGCATCATTATTATGTTTAATTTTTGCACCTAGAAAGAAGAAGTAGAAAACTTAAAAGCAATATTTTATACTTTTAATTAAGAAATTATATTGCTTTTAAGTTTTTTTTTACTAAAAAAGATTATAAATATATGTATTTAAAAAATGTTTATTTATCAAAATTATATTCATTGTAAAAATGTATTAATTTTTTCTTTCCATTCATTTTTATTTAATTTAGTATTTGCAGGGCTTGTTGAAGGGAGATAAAAACAAGGCAAAGATATCTTATAATATTTATTAAATAGATTATATGAAAGTTTGCCATTACATAAAATAGTTTTAATATTTGGATATAACTTAATTAGTGATTCAATATCAGCAAGTTTAAATTTAGAGTGTTTTAAACTTAAATCGCTAGAACCATTTAAATCAGATTCAATGACAATGTCCCAAAGTGCAATTTTATGCTTTTTACAAAATTCTATTTTATCATTAATTTTTATAGGTTTGTTTTCGCCAAAAATTTCTGCTAAAATATTCCAAAATTTATTTTGAGGATTTCCATAATAAAAATTATTTTGTCTAGATTTGACTGAAGGAAACGAGCCTAAAATTAAAATTTCGCTATCATCATAAATAATAGGTTTAAAACCAACATTGATATTTTCCATATCATAATTATAAATTAAATTTGAAAATTTATCAAATTAAAATTTAGAAATATTTTGCTTTAATAATAAAATATAGTATAATTGAAAAGGGTGGAAAATGATAAATATAGCAATAGATGGATATGTTGGTAGTGGGAAATCTACTCTCGCCAAAGGGCTTGCTAAAAAACTTAATTATAAAGTTCTTGATACAGGAGCAATTTATAGAGGGCTAGCTTGTGCATATAAAGCGGGAGGATATGGCGAAGTTTGTCAAGAATCAATAGATAATTTTTTAAATAATTGTAAAACAATAGAAATATTTTTTAAAGATGAATTACAACATGTAGTGGTATGCAATGTAGACTATACTCAATATCTACGAACAGAAGAGATATCAATGCTAGCAGCACAAATTTCTCCTTACAAAAATTTGCGAGAAAAAGTAAAAACAATTCAGCAAGATTTTGCTTCTAAAAATAATTGTATTATTGAAGGGAGAGATATAGGAACAGTAGTTCTTCCAAATGCAGATATTAAATTTTTTATTACTGCATCAGAAGAAATAAGAGCAAATAGACGATTTGCTCAAATAAAGGAAACTCCGAATAGTCCAACATATGAAAACATTTTAAAAGATTTAAGAGAAAGAGATTATAAAGATGAACATAGATTAATAGCCCCATTAAAACCCGCAAAAGATAGTATCATAATTGATACAAGTAATATGAATTTAGAACAAACTATAGAATATTGTCTAAAAATTATTAAATTAAAAATAAATTAACTTATAAAACAAAAATATAAAACCAAAAATAAATTGACTATTGAAATTAAATTAAATTTATGTTACACTAATTTTGTAAAAATAAGGAGAGATAAATATGAAAGGTATTGTATATTATCCTGTTAGAAACGAAGAAGATTTAATAAAACAAAACATTACTGATTTTGGAATAGAGGGTGTAATAAAGGGGAATTATACTCATAAAAATTGGGATAAATTAAAAAAAGAAATTTATGGCGATGATAAATTTATAGTACATAAAAATATGTCAGATAGTTATAAAGAAACAGTAAAAGAGATAAAGAGCAATGCAGTCAAAATTGAAGATTTTATTTATAATCCATATAAACTTTATGAATTATTAAATGATTATAGTTATATGATAAATAATAAGTTTTGTGATAGAAGTATAGGTAAAGATTATTTAAGCAGTTTTGTAACTAAACTTGTAAAAAATGGTGCAAATATAGAAGAAGTAAAAATGTATGTTTTGGCTAGCATTTTTTTCAATATAGATTCAATGGTTGATAGGGAAACAGAAGATGATGGGATTTTAAAGGCAAAAATGGATAATTCAATGAGATTATCAAAGACAATAGATTTGTTAAAATTAAAATCTCCATATGAAGATGTATTTTTAGCTGCAAAATATATGTGTGATATGACAAATAATCACAAAAATTCAGATAAAGAATTTGAAAGATATGTAAAAACATTTGACCAATTTGATGTAAATATGTTGTTAAATATAGCAAGATGTAAAATTAAAAATTATTTTTTGCAATCAATATTAAATTTTAGGTATTTGAACAATTTGGATTATTTTATGAATAATAAACTTGCTAAAGAGATATATGAGGTAAGAACATCGCATAAGAATAATAGGGAAACAATGTTAAAAGAATTTAAATATTCAATAAGAGAAAGTTTTAAAGACCTAATGATTGAAATAATGAGAGATGAGCATGAAGATTATGAAAGAGAATTTGCAGAAATTTTTTATAAAAATGGTTTTACCACTAAAATTGAATATGAAAAATTAATTTCATCAATGCAAGTATTGCATAACTGTAAAGAATGTTTTGATGAAAAAGAAATAGAAAAATAAATCATTAAAAAATAAAAAAATCCATAATACTGATATATGGATTTTTTATTATATAAAATTTTTTATTAAGATAAAATTTTATAATTTTAATTTTTTATAATATCATTTCACACAACGGGCTAGGGTGTATCATAGAAAAAGTGAAAAAAGTATAAAAAAAGTAAAAAAAGTTTAAAAAAGTGTTGACAATAGAGAAGGTGATGTGATAATATATTAACGCTAACCTAAAGAGGTTAGAGAACAATGACAATTAAATAGTAAATGTACAA
>CALVZG010000040.1 GCA_944372465.1 uncultured Clostridia bacterium | reverse complement strand
CTATACTCATCTTCTTGTCCAACTACAAAATTTGCTATTTTATTTGTAGAAAGTGATGCATTTTCTACTGCCTTTCTTCCCATGCTAACCATTTTATTATGATTTTCAAACTTAACTTCTCTTTTTGATGGGTGTACATTAACATCAACACAATCAGCAGGCAACTCTATTGACAAAACATAAACAGGGAAGCGTCCTTTCATTAAAAATGACTCATAAACACTTTGAACTGCATTTGAAACCAAAAAGTTTTCAACACTTCTACCATTTACAAATAATGACTGATATGTTCTATTACTTTTTGATATTTTTGGTTTTGTTACAAATCCACTTATTTTATAGCCTTGTTCTTTATAATCTACCTCAATGAGATTATCATAGACTTCTTTTCCATATATAAGATATATTATATCTTGCATACTACAAGATGTAGTATTGTATATTTGTTTTCCATCAATATAATAAGAGAATGCTATGTTGCTGTTAGACAATATAAATTTCTCTACTAAATGGGTAACTTCAGCCTCTTCTGTCTTTGGTTTTCTTAAAAATTTTGCTCGAACTGGAGTGTTAAAGAATAAATTGGAACATGATATGGTTGTTCCATCTACTCTTGCAATTTCAGTTACTTCATCAAACACGCCACCATTAACTTTTATTTGATAACCTATTTGCGAGTCCTTTGTTTTTGTTGATAATTTTACTTGGCAAACAGATGATATGCTGGCAAGTGCCTCCCCTCTAAATCCTAAACTTATAATACTATCTAAATCTTCTAAATTTTTTATCTTACTTGTTGCATGTGGTAAAAATGCTGTAACAATATCTTCTTTTTCAATTCCACATCCATCATCTGATATTGTTATATTTTTTATTCCACCCTCTTCTATCTCTATCCTTATATTTTTAGCACCCGCATCAATGCTGTTTTCTACAAGTTCCTTTACTATAGATGCTGGCCTCTCAACTACTTCCCCTGCTGATATTCTATTATATACTTTAGGCTCTAAAACATTAATCTTCATTATCAGCCTCCTTCGACTTAATCACTAAATCATTTAATATATCAAATGCATGCATTGGAGTTATTCTGTTTATGTCTATATCTTTAATAATTGAAAGTATTGATAATGCGAGTTTTGAATTTTCTTCCGCTTTTTGTTTTTTCTCTTTAAAAACATCTAAATCTAATTTTTTGTTTACTCTTTCAAGATTTACAGATATTTCTTTTGCTCTTTCTATTACCGCTTTTGGAACTCCCGCTAAACGAGCAACTTCTATACCAAAACTTTTATTCGCTCCACCTCTTACTATCTTTCTTAAAAAAATCACATCATCATCTAGTTCTTTTACAGTTATTTTATAATTTTTTACACCTTCAAGCACGCCTTCAAGTTCTGTAAGTTCATGATAATGAGTCGCAAAAAGTGTTTTTGCTTTGAAATTATTTGATAAAAATTCTACAACTGCCCATGCAATACTTAATCCATCAAAAGTAGAAGTTCCTCTTCCTATTTCATCTAAAATTATTAAACTTTTATCTGTAGCATTAGCAAGTATGTAGGCAACCTCACTCATTTCTACCATAAATGTACTTTGTCCAAATGCCAAGTCATCACTTGCACCTACCCTTGTAAAAATTCTATCGGTTATAGGTATATATGCCTCTTTTGCTGGCACGAAACTTCCCATATGCGCAAGCAATGTTATTAGGGCAACCTGTCTCATATAAGTACTTTTACCCGCCATATTAGGCCCTGTTATTATCATTATTTTATTTTCGTTGCCGTCAAGCATTGTATCATTAGATACAAATTGCCCTCTATTTATGTATTGTTCTACTACTGGATGTCGCCCATCTAGTATCTTTAATTCTTTCACATTGGAATTTATTATAGGTTTTACATAATTATTTTTTACGGCGACTTCAGCGAGTGATAATATGGCGTCTATTTTTGCAACAGATTGTGCTATTTGTTGAAAAGTTAATATGTGTTTTGTTAAAATTAATTTTATTTGGTTGAAAATTTCATTTTCTAGTTGTAATGCCTTTTCTTCTGAACCAAACACCTTATCTTCTATTACTTTTAAATCTTCAGTGATATATCTCTCATTGTTTGCAACCGTTTGTTTTCTTACATATCTTATAGGGACTTTATCAATTTGACTTCTATTTACTTCTATAAAATATCCAAACACTTTATTTCGAGTTATTTTTAAATTTTTTATGCCTGTTGCTTCTTGCTCTTTTTTCTCAAGTTCATCTATCCACACATCTCCTAATTTCTTGGCATTTCTATAATCGTCTAACTCTTTATTGAATCCTTGTTTTATAAATCCGCCTTCCTTTAAAGATGTTCTTGTACAATTTTCATTTATTGCATTTTCTAGCATATTTGCTATGCTATCTACATCATATAATTCATTTTTACATTCTGATAAAAGTGGGTCATCTATATCTTTTAATAATTCTCTTAATATTGGGACTTTCATAAGTGCTTGTTTTAAACTTACCATTTCTTTAGGTTGAATATTTCCATACGCAACATTTCCAGAAAGTCTTTCTAGGTCTGGCATATCAGAAAGACATTCTTTTAGTCTATCTCTAACTATTAATTTTTTTACCAAACAACCAACAGCATTTAATCTCAAGTTTATTTCTTTTGAATCTTGAAGAGGCTCGTTCATCATCTTCTTTAAACATCTGCAACCCATTCCTGTCTTTGTTTTATCTATTACCCAAAAAAGAGAACCTTGTCTTTTTCTATCTCTGCTGGACTCTAAAAGTTCAAGATTTCGTCTGCTATTACTATCTATAATCATAAAATTAGTATTTTTTACTAATTTAATCTTGTTAATATTCTTTAAAAATCTTTTTTGTGTTTCATTTAAGTATTCAAGCAACGCTCCACCACTGCTTATTATTGCATTCTTTCCTTTTATATCATAAACATTTTCAAAATTTTCACCGAATTGTTTTGACATATTTTCTATTGCTCTTGATTTCCCAAATGCCCACTCATAATATTTGTTTAATTTTACAAAATTCCCTACTTTAACCATTTGCAAATTGTTATAGAAACTTTCGGCCTCCTCATTTCCTATAACTTCTGCTGGCATTATTCGAGATATTAAGTTGCTTACTTCATTTTCTAAATTGCCTTTTAATTCTAGAACTTCAAAACTACCTGTTGATATATCAGTGTAACTTGCTCCCATCTTATCATCATTTTTATATAATGATAAAAGATAGTTGTTGCTTTGCCCTGTCAACATCTCTTCATCTATCAAAGTTCCCGGAGTGATAACCCTTACAACATCTCTTTCAAGTGTCTTTACTCCCTTTGTTGGCACACTTAACTGTTCACAAATTGCAACTTTATGTCCATTCGCTACTAGTTTAGCAATATATGTTTGTGCTGAATGATATGGCACGCCACACATTGGGGCTTTATTTTCTCCTCCGCAGGCTTTGCCTGTTAATACTAAATCTAGTTCTTTTGATGCTTGTATTGCATCTTCGAAAAACATTTCGTAAAAATCGCCCATTCTATAAAACAATATACAGTCTTTATATTTTTCTTTAATATTATTATATTGAATCATGGCCGGAGATAATTCTATCATCTTTTGTTATCCTCCTTTTGTATCTTTTTCTCTAAACTAAGGAGTTTATTGACTCTTTCATTTTTTACTTCATCTTCAATTTGCCCTTCCATTTTACTCGCTACTGTTCCTTCTCGTGGAGAATACATAAAAGCAAAAATACTGTCATATCTAACAGTTTCAACTAGACTATATGTTTCCTCAAATTCTTCTTCGCTTTCAGTTGGAAAGCCAACAATAAAATCAGAAGTTATTCTGCAATTAGGAATTTTTTCTCTTATTTTATTTATTATTTCTATATACTTTTCTCTTGTATATTTTCTATTCATGAGTTTTAAAATTCTATTACTTCCGCTTTGTGCTGGCAAATGAATATATTTTTCTATTTTATCTTCTTTAGCAATTGCATCAATTACATCATCTGTTAAATCTTTTGGGTGAGATGTCATAAAAGATAATGTGAACTCTCCCTCCAAAGCACATATATCATGTAATAATTTTGAAAATGGTATCGCTGGGGTTAGGTCATGCCCATAAGAATTCACATTTTGACCTAAAAGTGTTATCTTTTTATACTTGCCTTCTGATATTATTTCTTTTATTTCTTTTAAAATATTTTCTTCGTTTCGTGATTTTTCTCGTCCTTTTACATAAGGAACTATGCAATAAGTACAGAAATTATTGCACCCTTGCATAATATTGACCCAAGCATTTTCTCCACTTGTGCGTTTATATGGTAATACCTCATCAATATCACCCTCTTCTAATAACTCAAGTTGTCTACCTTTCTTTACTTGCTCTATATAATAGCCTAGTTTTGGAACATTAAAAGTTCCTATTACTATATCTAAAAATGGAAATGTATCCATTAGTTTTTTTGCTGTTTGCTCTTTTTGAGTCATACATCCACAAACTGCTATTATTAAATTTTTATTTTTCTTCTTTAATCTTTTTAAATTTCCAACATTTCCAAATACTCTATCTTCTGCACCTTCGCGAATTGCACAAGTATTGAAAACTATAATATCTGCTTCTTCGCGACAGGTACCTTCACTATAGCCAAGTCGTTCAAGTATTCCTGCTATTTTTTCTGATTCATGCACATTCATTTGGCAACCATATGTAACTATATAATACTTCACTTTTTTACTCCATAATTTAAATTCGACACATATATATAGATTATACTATAAAATTTTTATTTTTTCAAATAAAAAATTATACTATAAAACAAATAATTTATTTAATATGACACATAATAACCACGATGAAAAAATTTTTAAAAATTAGTTTTATAATTTTGTCTATCCTATTCTTTGGTGCTTTGGTAGGAGTTGCTTTTTATATTTCTTCTATTTATATAAACGCTAGAGCAATGAAACTTGATGAGAGCAGTTTGAATTCTCCTTATGTTTCTGTCATGGTTTATGATAGTGATAACAAACCAATTAAAGAAGATAATCAAATTAACAAGTCTTTTGCTGGTATTAATAATCTTTCAGAAGAAACTAAAAATGCTTTTATTTCCATAGAAGATAAAAATTTCTATACTCACAATGGAATCAATTATAAACGCATTGTAAAAGCGATGATTAACAATTTAAAAGCAGGAAAACTTAAAGAAGGCGGTTCTACAATAACACAACAACTTGTTAAAAACACACAGTTAACTAGCGAAAAAACTTTTGAGCGAAAAATAAAAGAAGTTGCTCTTGCTCAAAAATTAGAAAATAAGTATTCTAAAGACCAAATTTTAGAACAATATCTTAATATTATCTATTTTGGTAATAATTGTTATGGAATAGAAAGTGCATCTAATTATTATTTTTCTAAAAGTGCTAAAGATTTAACTCTAGAAGAAAGCGCTTTACTTGCAGGCATAATTAAATCACCTTCAAAATACTCCCCTATCAAAAATTATGATAATGCTTTAAAAAGACGAAATTTAGTATTAAGCGAAATGTATAGTGATGGGCTTATTACTATTGACAAATATAATAAATCTATTAATAGTCCTATTAATTTAACTATAAACAATGAAAAGAAAAATAAACTCAACTCATACTGTCAATCCGCTATTGATGAAGCAGAAAATATTTTAGGTATTCCTGCCAAACAAATCGCTTTAAAGGGATACAAAATATATACATATCAAAATGAAGCAAAACAAGACACTCTTGAAAAAGCTTTTACTTCCCAAAATATTGATAGTGATTATGCGGGAATTGTTATTGATAATAACAAACACACTGTAGAAGCCTATGTAGGTAACAGCAATTATAAAATTTTAGATTCCAAAAGACAACCTGGTTCTTGTATAAAGCCTGTGCTTGTATTTGCTCCT
>CALVZG010000039.1 GCA_944372465.1 uncultured Clostridia bacterium | reverse complement strand
GGCTCCAACATCTTTTATTTTTGCCAATGATGATGGAAGTGTTAGAACATATTCAGGGTGTAGAATGATATTTGATAGATTTATTAAACGACATAATTTGGGTAAGTACAATATCCATTTTCATGGGCTAAGACATACATTTTCAAATATGCTATTTGAAATGAATGAAAATCCAAAGGCAATACAACAATTACTTGGACATAGAGATGTAAAAACAACAATAACAGTTTACAACTCAGTTGATAATGAATATATACGAAATACAACTGATAAATTAAATGAAAAGATAAAGGAAGTTGAAATGTATCTTGATGATCAAAAAAGACATGAAGATCTTGAAAATCGTAAAAATGATTTGATATCAAGAATGACAGATGATGAATATGACGACCTTCTTATGCAATTACTTGAAGAACGCAAAGAAAGAAAACGCAAAAAAGAAGAAGATATGGAGATGTAAAAATTACTTTTTTCAGATTGGTAGCATTTTGTTTAAATTTATGTTACAATAAAAACGAAGGAGAAATACATGGATTGGTTTTTTGATAATAGAATACAAAATGAAATTATAACATCTGATGCACAATCTTTCGAAGATTTATTTTGTAAGATTATGAAAGCAAATAATGATAATTTTAACAAAGTAAAAGCTTGTGGAAGAAAAGGTGACAAAAAATGTGATGGATTTAATGATAAGACTGGAGATTACTATTGTATCTATGCGCCAGAAGACTTTTCAAAATCATATACAGTAAAAAATGGATTAACTAAAATAGAAAAAGATATAAAAGGAATAATGTCTAATTGGGAAAATATAAAAAAAGTCAACTATGTAATTAATGATAAGTTTAAGGGGTTGCCACCTGATATACACCAACTATTATTAGATTTAAGCAGGAAACAAAAATATCCAGAAATAGTTTTGTTTTCTATGGAAAAATTGAAAGAAATTACATTGGCTTTAACAGAAAACCAAAAACAATCGCTACTAGGATTCGCTCCAGATTTAACCAATTCAGTAACAACACTTCAATTTAGCATTGTTGAAGAGACTATAAAATATTTAGAAAATAATGTAAAAGTAATAAATGCTGATGGGAAATTGACTGTTCCAGATTTTTCAGACAAAATTGAATTTAATCATTTAAATAATGAGATTAAAGATTTATTAAATTCAGCTCGTTATCAAATTGGAAAAGTTGATGAATTTTTTGAAAAAAGTTCTATTTATAGTAAAGAAACATTAAGAAATTATTGTAATGGACTTTATCTAAATTCTTGTAAAATAATTGGTGAGGATGTTGAAAATTATTCGGATAAAAGATTTGTTTATATGTTGGAAGAAATGTCATACAATAAACAGTCTAGAGCAGTAATGAATAATGTTTTAATAATTATGGCTAACTTTTTTGAGAGTTGTGACATATTTGAAGAGCCACAAACTAAGGGGGTATAAAATGGTTTTCCCAAATAAGTATTTAAAATTTAAGAATAGTCTACTTAATCTAGGCTCTATTATAATAAAAAATATGAAAAAAAATTTTTGGTATACAGTTGATGAAATATGGAGAGATTTAAAAGTTGAAGAAAGCGTAAGACAATATACTTTTAACGATTTAATATTGACATTTGATTTTTTATTCAGTATTAATAGTATCTCTATAAATAGTGAGGGAAAAGTATGTTTAAATTAAATAAATTATATTCTAATAAAGAAAGTTTTCACACTATTGAGTTTAAAGACGGATTAAATATAATTATGGGCAAGAGCGAAAGTTCTAAAGATGAAAATCAAAAGAAAAAAACTTTAAATGGTGTTGGTAAAAGTTTAATAATTAAGCTTATAGATTTTTGTTTGGGTGCAGAAAAAAATAAGAATTGGGAAACCCCTTTAAGAGATTGGATTTTTTGTTTAGATTACACTTTAGATGGTATAAAGCATGTTATAAAAAGAAGCATAAACGATTCTGGAAAAATTTTGCTTGATGGAAAAGAACTAAAACTAAAAGAATTTAAAGAAGAAATGAGAAATCAATTAGAGATTGCTAATGAATTTACTTATAGAGAGTGTATTAATAGATTTTTAAGAAAAGGCAAAAAAGCTTATACTAATTATTTTACAACAACTTCTGGAGAAAAAGATTGTAGAACCTTGACAATCTTAATATATTTGTTAGATTTAGATTATTCAAAATGCACTGAAAAAATTAATTTAAAAAAGGATTTAGATGAAAATAGAAATCTATTAACCAAAGCTGAAAAAGATTCTAATTTTAGGGCCTTGTTTGGAAATGAAGAAATAGACATAGATATTGAATTAGCAAATATTGACTTTGAAATCAATGAATTAAAAAAAGATTTAAAAGAATACAAGTTTGCAGAAAATTTTAATGATATTAAAAACAAAGCAGATAATGCAAGCTTCAAATTAGATCAATTTAATAACACAAAGTATGTCATAGAAAGCAATATAAAGTTTATAACAGAGTCTCTTAATCAAGAAATATCTGTTGATATACAAGCTGTAAAACAGATTTATGAAGAAATAAATGTGTTTTGGTCAGACGCACTCATTAAAAGCTTAGAAGAAGTAAACAATTTTCATTATGAATTATTAAAACAAAGGAAAAATGCTCTAAAGAAAGAGTTGATTTCTCAAAAAATTGAATTAGAAAAAATTGAAAAACTTATTAAAGAAGCAAACACTGAGTTGAATTCTTATTTGGAATTTTTAGATACGCATAAAGCAATGGATAAATATGTCGTAATTGTAAAAAGAATCGACCAACTTAATGAAAAGAAAAATAATATACAGCAGATAAGAACTTTCGAAAAGAAAATCAAACTAAATATCGAAAAAATTAAGCAAGATATGTCAAACGCAAACTTGAAGGCTCAAATTTATTTAGATGAAACAACTGAAAAATTAAACAAATTAAATTCACAATTTATGTCTTTAGCAAAAACATTTTATGAAGATAAAAAAAGTGCACTACTAATAAAAAATAATGATGGAGAAAACCAACAAAGGTTTAATTTAGATGCTAGAATTACTAGTGATGGTTCTGATGGCATTCAAGAAATTATAACATTTTGTTTTGATTGGATTTTATTAAATAGCAATAAAATTAAACAGGGGTTTATATATCATGATAGTTTGTTAATTGCAAATGTCGAAAATAGGCAAAAAGAGATATTATTTACTTTATCTAACCAACTTTGTATTAATAATAATAAACAATATATAATAAACATTAATTATGACCAGATATTAGGGTTCGAAGATGAAGCAAAAAAACTTATTAATCAAAAGACTATTTTAACTTTAACAGACAAAAATGCGAAAGAAAAATTATTAGGCATTGAAGTGGATTTAGGCTCAGAGATTAAATAATATTAGAATAAATAGAATGTACTTGACACCAATTGACACCAATTTGGGGTAGTTTTAGGCAGTTTTAGGTGGTTTTAGACCGAAAATTCGAAAGCGAGTTTTCGGTCTATTTCTTTGTTTGTTTTTATAAAAATTTTGACACCAATTAGGAGCTAATTTGACACCAATTGTAAATTTTAATATTATCAAAGATAAAATTTTAGAAAAGAAAAATCGCTAAATCCCTTTATTTATAAGGCATTTAGCGATTTTGTTTTATGGAGCTAATGACGGGACTTGAACCCGTGACCTCCGCCTTACCAAGGCGGTGCACTACCGACTGTGCTACATTAGCATGTTTAGTTTTTGAGCAAAATTTTGTTAATTTTAGAGTGGTAAAATTTGCCATTTTTTATCTTACCAAGGAAGTGCTCTACCCCTGAGCCACATCAGCATGAGTTAAGAAAAAGCTTATTCAGCATTTTTACTTAACTTTTATACATGAACAGAGTCCATGATGCTTATCACAAAATTTGCTGTTTGAAGCAATTTGCATTATAGCAAAGTTTATCTTTACCTGTCAATCATTTTATTAAATAAGGAGCAAACCGGCTTGCCCTTTTAAAGAATTTCAATTCCAAATTGATTTATTTGCTCAAACATTCGATTGCATTCTTCTTGCCCGCTCTTTGGGCTATCGGAAGCGTGAATTACATTCCTTGTAATTTCTCCAATTCCGAAGTCGTGGCGAATTGTTCCTTTTTCTGGGTTTTTTGTTGAACCAACAGCCTCTCTAATTTTTTCAACAAGGCCGTCCTCTCCTTCAACTTGAAAACCAACAACTTCTCCGCTTTTCATGTACTTGCAAAGGCCTTCATAAAAAGGTTTTCCAATGTGTTCATGATAGTGCGCAGCCAAAATTTCATTGTTTAGCTTCATCTTTTGGCGCTTTGTGATTTTCCCAATTTTGCTAAGCCTTTCAACTATCTGAGGCTCAAACTCTAAAAAACCTGGTTTAATCATAACAAAAGATTTTTCCATGTTACGCTCCTAATGAAATTATACCATAATTTTATCTTTCAACAAACAAAAGTAACAAACAATTAATTAATATGTTATCATGTTCTCATAGGAGGCAATTAAAAAATTGTTTTGAAACATGAATTTAACTTATGTAGATA
>CALVZG010000038.1 GCA_944372465.1 uncultured Clostridia bacterium | reverse complement strand
AGATAAGAACAATTCATTACCAGAGACAACATTTAATTACATAATAAATCTTTATGATGAAAGTGCTGCACCAGCAAAGGTTTATGAAGGATATGAATTTACATTAAATGAAGAAGAAAAGACAGCATCTTTAACTAACTATACAGGAAGTGAAACAGATGTAGTAATTCCAGCAACAATTTCAAAAAGCGAAGATGGGGCATTTATTGAGGGAAATGATTATAAAGTAACTTCAATAGCAGACGCAGGTGTAGACTCAAATAGAGCATTTTATAGTGTTAGTTCAACTCTTACAAGCGTAACTTTACCAGAAACTTTAACAAGTATAGGTGAATATGCATTCTATCAATGTTACAGTCTAACAAGTATAGATTTAAGTGGCTGTACAAACTTAACAAGTATAGGTAATTATGCATTCTCTGAGTGTTACAGTCTAACAAGCATAGAGATACCATCAAGTGTAACAAGTATAGGTAATTATGCATTCTCTAGTTGTTATGCTTTAGCCGAGGTGTATAACTATTCAAGCAATATTCCAGAAGTAGCAATAGGTAACTCAAGTTCTAGTACAAATGGTTCTTTAGGACGATATGCAAAAGTAGTATACAATCCAAGTGATTTGGAAGGGGAGAAACCAGCAAGCAGAATACAAACAATAGGTAATGTACGATATTATGTAGATGGGAGTGATATTATAGCCCTAGCACCATCAGTATCAAGAAGTGAAGTAACAACAGTAACATTAGATAATAGAACAACTGAAATAAATCAATGTGCATTCGAGTTTTGTAGCGGTTTAGAAAGTCTAGATTTAAGTGGCTGTACAAACTTAACAAGTATAGGTAATTATGCATTCGATGATTGTTACAATCTAACAAGCATAGAGATACCATCAAGTGTAACTAGTATAGGTTCTAATGCATTCTCTAGTTGTTATGCTTTAGCCGAGGTATATAATTATTCAAGCAATATTCCAGAAGTAGCAATAGGAAACTCAAGTTCTAGTACAAATGGTTATTTAGGACAATATGCAATAGTAGTATACAATCCAAGTGATTTGGAAGGGGAGAAACCAAAGAGCAGAATACAAGTAATAGATAATGTACAATATTATGTAGATGGAAGTGATTTTATAGCCCTAGCACCATCAGTATCAAGAGATGAATTAACAACAGTAACATTAGATAGTAGAACAACTGAAATAAATCAATTTGCATTCGGTGGTTGTAGCAGTTTAGAAAGCATAGATTTAAGAGGATGTACAAATTTAACAAGTATAGGTAGTCAGGCATTCTCTTCTTGTACTAGTCTAACAAGTATAGATTTAAGTAATTGTGCAAACTTAACAAGTATAGGTTATGGTGCATTCACTCGTTGTAGCAGTCTAGAAAGCATAGATTTAAGTGGCTGTACAAACTTAACAAGTATAGATTCTTCTGCATTCTATCAATGTTACAGTCTAACAAGCATAGAGATACCATCAAGTGTAACAAGTATAGGTTCTTCTGCATTCCAGTATTGTTATGCATTAGCCGAGGTATATAACTATTCAAGCAATATTTCAGAAGTAGAAATAGGTAACTCAAGTTATACTACAAATGGTTCTTTAGGAGAATATGCAATAGTAGTATACAATCCAAGTGATTTGCAAGACGAAAAGCCAGCAAGCAGAATAAAACTAATAAATAATATGCAATATTATATAAATGGAAGTGAATTTATAGCCCTAGCACCATCAGTATCAAGAGATGAATTAACAACAGTAACATTAGATAATAGAACAACTGAAATAAATCAATATGCATTCTATAATTGTTACAGTCTAACAAGCATAGAGATTCCAGCAAATGTAACAAGTATAGGTTCTTATGCATTCTATCATTGTCCTAGATTAACAAGTATAGATTTAAGTGGCTGTACAAATTTAACAAGTATAGGTGAATATGCATTCTGGCAATGTTACAGTCTAACAAGTATAGATTTAAGTGGCTGTATAAATTTAGAAAGTATAGGTTCTTCTGCATTCTCTTATTGTTACAGTCTAACAAGCATAGAGATACCATCAAGTGTAACAAGTATAGGTTCTTCTGCATTCCAGTATTGTTATGCATTAGCCGAGGTATATAACTATTCAAGCAATATTTCAGAAGTAAAAATAGGTAACTCATGGTCTAATACAAATGGTTCTTTAGGACAATATGCAATAGTAGTATACAATCCAAGTGATTTGCAAGGCGAAAAGCCAACAAGTAAAATACAAACAATAGGTAATGTACAATATTATGTAGATGGAAGTGATTTTATAGCCCTAGCCCCATCAGTATTAAGAGGTGAAGTAACAACATTAACATTAGATAGTAGAACAACTGAAATAAATCTATATGCATTCAATGATTGTAGCAGTCTAACAAGTATAGATTTAAGTGGCTGTACAAACTTGACAAGTATAGGTGATCATGCATTCCAGTCTTGTAGCAAATTAACAAGCGTAGATTTAAGTGGCTGTACAAACTTAACAAGTATAGGTGAACGGGCATTCTATCAATGTTACAGTCTAACAAGCGTAGATTTAAGTGGCTGTACAAACTTAACAAGTATAGGTGAACGGGCATTCTATCAATGTTATAATTTAACAAGTATAAATTTAAGTGGGTGTACAAAATTAACAAGTATTGGTGATTATGCATTTTATTATTGTATCAGTCTAACAAGCATAGAAATCCCATCAAGTGTAACAAATATTGGTGAATGGGCATTCGTTGGTTGTAGCAGTCTAAAAAGCATAGATTTAAGTGGCTGTACAAACTTAACAAGTATAGGTGGTCAGGCGTTCATGTCTTGTAACAGGCTAACAAATGTAACAATAAATGAGTATATATATACGAGCGTTACATCAAGGTCAAGTTGCGGTTATATTTTAAGTAATGCAACTACAATAAAAGTTCCGCAAAGCGTTGTAGATAGTGGTGTAACAGCAGGAAGTTATATAACTAGCAACTTTACAAGAAGCGAAACAGCAGTTGACGGGTTCTATGTATTTACAAAAAATTAAGCAAAAAATTAGGAATAAAACTTAATATAAAAAATCTCTTATGATAATTTCGTAAGAGATTTTTGTTTGAAAATCATTTTTGTGCTTGTGTCTATATAAATAATATTTATAAATTAATGTTTTTTTATTTTATTTTTATTATAAAAAATAAAAACTAATTCTTCACTTGCAATTTTTGCTAATTTTAGTTATAATTCTTCTATGGGAAATAATAATCAATCAATAGATAAATCTTCTAAAGTTGAAGAAAAAGATAAATTAGAGGTAAAAAAAGAGGAAGTTAAACTCTCATACAAAGTCTATGGGCAAGATTTTTCATTGACTGATACTGACTTTATAGATTACTACCGTACTCGCATGAAAATAATGGCAATGCGTTTTATGTTGGTAGGAAGAATTAATGATAAAGGTTATTACAAAATAAAAGATCAAATAAAATATGATTTAATTAATATGGTAAAAGAGATTAGTGATGAAGATGATGATTTCATTCGTGCTGATTCTTATTTTATGAAAAAATTTTTCTATTTTAAAATAAAAATAATCAGAGATGAGAAAAAAGCAAAAGCAGAGTTATATTTATCAGAATTTGTTGATAATTTTTTAGACGAGGAGTATATCACTTCTCACATAGCAGATTTTGAAGATGTTAATGACGAAAATTTTATAAGTAAAGTCAAAGAGGCGTTTAATTTACACGATGTGGCTTTAAAAAATAATGAGATGAAAATTCCAAATCTTGCTGTTTTAATGCAAGATGAATATGATATCAATAAATATATAGGTGGTCTTTATGATATTGCTTCCCAAATTTATTTAATGAGAATGTTAAAACTGCTTGAAGAAAGTCAAGATGAGGTGTGCCTAGATATTATTAGGCGATACAAAGAATTAATTGTTGATATTGAAGGAGATGAGGAAAATCCACTTTTAAGAGCAAATAAATATACTTATTTAAAAGCAATTTTAGATAGGGTCATTGATGAAAAAGGCGGGCTTGAAAAACTTAAATTAAACAAAGATAAATTAAAAAATATAGTTCAAGAAATAAATAAATCTGTAAAAGCAATTGATGGACTGCAAGTAAATCCTGCCGCAATAGAGTTGTTAAGAACAGATAACCCTGTTAATAAAAAAATAGAGAATAAGTCCGGGGATAAAACAAAATCTGTTAAAAGGGCAGGCAAAAAAGGATCTTCTAAAAAGAATGAAAATAAAGAGAAGGCAAAGAAATCATCTTCAGCAGACAATCAGAAAAAGAAGACAGAAACTGACGAAGAAACTGAAAAGACAAAAAAAGATTTAGCATATGGGTATAATCCTTATAAAGAATTAAAAAAAGATAAAAAAAATAAAAACACTAGTGATAAAAATAGCAACAAAAACTCAAACACCACAAATCCGAACAATGTAGATAAACAAACGGAAGAGAAAAGTAAAAATAGTTCTCAAAATTCTTCGAGAGAGCAAAATGCTTCAAATCAACAAACAGGGACTACAGGTGCAAATACTTCTCAAAAAGGACAAGAAGAGCAGAAAAGTGGGGAAAATAATGAAGAAAATATTGAAATTGCTCCATTTGAAGTAAATTCAATTTCAGTCAACAAAGAAGGCGATGAAGAAGAAATTGAGGATACTGAAAATGAGACTAAATCTAAAAGAATTCAAGATAGTTTAATAATTGAAGGCATAGACAAAGATTCTATAGTTGATGTTGTAGAAACATTATCAGTAGAAGTTTCATTAAAAAACAATGATAATCTTCAAAATGAAAATTTAAGCGAAAATCTAATTAACAAAGAGCAAGATGAATTAGAGAGAGAATAAATTTTTAATTAAAATAAAAAAACATGATTTAATAATCATGTTTTTTTACCCGTTTTCTTTTTCATCGTTATCATATAAAGCAATTTCATTTTCATTTATGTTTCTATAAAGTTTTTTAAATGTTGGGTTATCTTTTAGTATATCAATTTGATACCTTACAGCGTCAGCGAGTTGTTCAATTACTTTATTTTCTGTATTGCCTTCAACTATATAATTACCATTTTTATCTTTTGTAACAATCGTATCTATTAAAGTGCTAAAGTCCAATCCTATTTTATTAGTATTTACATCGTTAACATATATACTAAATGCACTTGGCAATGCATCTGCGTAAGATTTTGATAAATATTTTGGCAATTCAACATTTTCTTTAATTTTATAGTCGTTCCATTTTATCCATGATGCATCATTACAAAATATTCTGTTTATTATGGAATAAAAGAAAGATTTGTTAAATTTTTCTCTTACTTCTGGTTTTTCAAGTTCACAAATTAGAAATTTAATTTTTTTAGCAAGATCATGAGTGTCATGACCAGTTATTGTATCATCATATGGTAACCTTCCTGTAATTGTATATGTCATAAAATCAGGAATGTTAACTTTTGTTTTGTTTACATCTCCCAAATTTTTAAATAAGTGATTAAACAATGTAAAAAGATAGATATTATTATTTTTTATTGCAACTATTTGACGCGGTGTTCTTTGAATATTGTTATCAAATAAATACGGATTTTTTTCTGTCATACATATACTCCTTATTATTTATACTTTCAGCTATATGATATCACATTTTTTTGTGTTTGTAAATACCATTTTTAAAGTTTTGCATACTTTTTTTTATTTTTCACATTATATTTTCATGAAAAACTCTGTAGGCAAGGGCGCAATTATATTAATTATAAGCGGACTTATAGGTAAAATTTTTGGTGCTTTATTTAGACTTCCGCTTACGAATATCCTAGGTATTAAAGGTATTGGTGGTTATCAAATGGTAATGTCGCTGTATTCTTTGACGCTTGGGTTTGTGTCAAGTGGGGTTACAAATGCCCTATCTAAACTTATTTCTAGTGCTAGAGCAAGGGGAGATTACAACAAATTGAGTGGTTATTATAGATATGCACTGCTATTTTCTATGGGTTTAAGTTTGTTGTTTGGAATCATTTTTGCTGTATTATCAAATCAAATTTCCTCTTTTCAAGGCTTTTCGGAGGGGAATATTTCATATATGCTTCTTGCCATTCTTCTTCCTTTAGGTGCACTTATTGGAATATTCAGAGGAATTGTGCAAGGATATGAAAATATGACGCCTACAGCAATAAGTCAATTAATTGAACAGGTAGTTAAATTTGCCTTTGGTCTATTTTTTGCTTACATTTTAGGCAAAGATAATATTGGTGCTGGGGTTTTTGGTGCATTTTTAGGCATAATAATTTCTGAAATTTTTGCGACCGTCTATCTTGCCTTTATAATAACAAGAAAAGTTAAAATTAAAACATATAAAATAAATGTAAAAAAAGAGTTTTTTTCTGCTGTTCTTCCACTTACCTTTTCAACTTCTATTTTGCCCTTATCATTTGCTTTTGAATCTATTATTATTAGTTCACTTCTTGCAAAAGCAGGTTTTACAAATGATGTTGCAACAACTTTGTATGGCCTTCAAAGTGGTGTTGTAGGTGCTATTCTTCATTTTCCTTTAATTATTTCATTGTCTGTAGCAATGGCCATGCTCCCTAAAATTTCTTTTTTGTCGGCAAAAGGTGATTATATAGGACAACAGAAGATAATAGGTAAATCTTTTAACATAATGTGGTTTTTTCTTGTTCCTCTAGTTGTAGGAATTATTGCTCTTTCAAGGCAACTCTATCCAATAATATATCCATCTATAGTAAATGGATATTTAGATATTGCTTGCCAATTAACTATTTTAGGGGGATTTTCTATAGTCCTTTCAGCAATCATGCAATTATTGAATACACTTTTGCAAGCAAAAGGATATTACAATCAATCTTTATTATTCAATTTAGTGGGAGGAATCTTTAAAGTATTATCACTTTTTATATTTGCACCAATAGAGAATATCAATATATTTGCAATTCCAATTTCAAATATAGTATTATATTCAATAATATGTATATGTGCTTTGATTAAATTAGGTTCGCTTGTAAAAATAGGATTTTATGGATTAGCCCTGCCTTTTGTATCATCAATAATTATGTATATGACAATAAGTATTGTGCTATCATTTTTAACAAATATTTGGGGGCTGTTTGTAGCAACTATTTTAGGAGGGGTATGTTATTTAATTTTATGTATGCCTCTACTTTTAGAATATAGCAAAGAAATCTTTAGTAGGCTAAAGAAAAAATTAAATTAATTTTAAAATTTCATTATTTTTAATTTTATATATTTGATTTTTTTATTAATAATAAACATTCTTTTACTATATGGATAAATTTTTTTAATAATTATTTCTTATTATTTGCAAAATTAAGTTTAAATTGATACACTTAAAACATGATAGTTAACAAGATTAATTTTGGTAATAATTTAATTTTAGCACCCATGGCAGGGGTAAGTGATGTTGGTTTTAGAGAAGTTTGTTCCATTTTGGGGGCTGATGCAACTTATAGCGAGATGCTTTCTTGTAGAGCAATGTTACATAATCCAAAGAAAACAGAATTAATGACCATTACATCTCCTTTTGAAAAAATCAAAATAGGACAAATTTTTGGACATGAACCATCTATCATGGCTCAATCTATTTTTAGCCCCTTACTAAATAATTATCAAATTATTGATATTAATATGGGTTGCCCCGCCCCTAAAATAGTAAAAAATGGCGAAGGTTGCGCACTTATGAAAGACTTGACACTGGCAAGCAAAATTATCAGTGAGTGTAAAAAGGTAAGCAAAGTTCCGATTAGTGTAAAATTCCGATTAGGTTATAACCAAGACATTAGTTTAGAATTTGGGCGTATGTGTGAAGAAAGTGGGGCTAATTTTGTAACTTTACATGCTAGAACTGCCGAGCAAGGTTACAGCGGAAAGGCAAATTATGAGGCTATTGCAAAATTAAAACAATCTCTTCATATTCCGGTCATCGGTAATGGAGATGTAATAGATAAAAGTAGTTACAAAGAGATGCTTGCAACGGGAGTAGACGGGGTAATGATTGGACGAGGCGCTCAAGGTAGACCTTGGATTTTTAGTGAACTTTTAGATAAATCTTTTAATGGAAATAAATTTGAAATAATCAAACATCATGTCGAAGTGTTAAGAAAGTATTATGATGAAAATTGGCTTACATTATACTTGCGTAAACATTTTCTTTGGTATGCTTCTAATATTGAAGGTGCAAGTCAAATAAGATTAAAGATAGCAATAAGCCCGTCTATAAATGAAAGTTTGGAATATTTAAAAGAATTGTTTAACAAATAATTTTGTTTTATTTAACAAAAGTAGTACAATAATTATATCTATAATTGACAAATATAATTTACAAAAATAACCTTTATTTGAGGGGGAGTTATGAAAAGAACTATAAAAGATTTGGTGAATTTAAAAGGCAAAGTTGTTTTGCTTCGTGTTGATTTTAATGTTCCAATAGATGAAGGCGGAAAAATTCTAGATACAACAAGGATAGACAATGAACTTCCTACTATTGAATATTTGATTAAACAAAAAGCAAAGGTGGTTATACTATCTCATTTAGGAAGGCCTGATGGATTTGATGTTCGCAAATCGCTTTGGCCTATTTCAATAGTTTTATCTAGAAAGATTGATTGCAATGTTTCATTTTGTAATTTAGTTATAGGTGATGAAGTTAAAGAAAGAATTAAATTATTACAAGAAGGAGATATTCTTCTTCTTGAGAATGTAAGATTTTATAAAGAAGAGGAAGAGTGCGACATGAAATTTGCACGAGAAATAGCATCAATGGGGGATATTTTCGTTGACGATGCTTTTGGAGTAGCACATAGGAAGCATGCGACCAACTTTGGATTAGCGAGGATTCTTCCTAATGCAATAGGATTTCTTATGGAAAAAGAATTGACTGCTCTTAATCAAATTTTAGAAAGCCCTAAACGCCCGTTTGTTGCTGTTTTAGGTGGGGCAAAAGTAGAAACTAAAACAAAAATTTTAGAAAAATTTATAGAAAAAGCAGATGCAATTCTGATAGGTGGTGCTATGGCTTATACATTTTTAAAAGCAAAAGGTATTCCTGTAGGGCAATCTATTGTGTATGATGAAAGTGTCCCTGTTGCAAGAGCCATTTTAGAGTTAGCACAAAATTCGGGTAAAAAACTTTTGCTACCTATCGACCATATTTGTATGCACGCAAAAAGCAAAAGCATTGTTACAACTTCAAAAATGTATGGAGATTTAATAGGGTTTGATATTGGACCTGAAACTGTTAAACTTTATGATGAAGAAATTTCAAAGGCGGGCGAAATTTTTTGGAATGGACCTTTAGGAATGTATGAAAATAAAAATTATAGAAACGGAACTCAAAGTATAGCAGAGCATATAGCACATAGCAAAGCCTATAAATGTGTTGGTGGTGGAGATACAGTTGCAACAATAAATTTATTTAACTTAACAAAAAAATTTGATTATATTTCTACAGGTGGCGGAGCTACAATGAAATATTTAGAAGAAGGTTCTTTGCCTGCAATTGATGTAATACAGGAGAAAATAAAATGATAAGTATAGTAATTGCAAATTTAAAAATGAATTTAACACCTAGCGAAACAAAAGATTATCTTATGACTTTGCTCCCACGATTTGACGGAAAAGTAGATTTGACGCTTTGTTTGCCTTATACTTCTTTGGCAGTTGGCAAATTTCTTTGTGAGGGGAAAAAGGCGGTTAGACTTGGAAGTCAAAATATAAATGACGAAGAAGAAGGTCGTTCTACAGGAGAGATAAGTGGCAGAATGTTAAAAGATGCAGGCGTGGATTATACTATTGTAGGGCACAGCGAAAGACGGAAAAGATTTAAAGAAGATGGAAAGTGTATAAATAGAAAGATAAAATCTGCACTAAAAAATGGTTTAGGTATAATTCTTTGCGTTGGAGAAAGTCTGGCAGAAAGAAACACATTAAAGACTTTTGTTTCGTTAAAAGAACAGATTGAAGAGGCTCTTAAAGGACTATATGAAAATGAATTAGAAAGAATAATAATAGCGTATGAACCAATTTGGGCTATAGGTAGTGGAAAAACTCCAACGGCTAAAGAAATTTCTCAAGCAGTTAAGGAAATCAGAAGAATTATAAAAGATGATTTTTCACAGTCTGCTTCAGAAAAAATAAATGTTGTATATGGCGGAAGTATCGACAGCAAAAATATAAAGCAATTTACAAATTGTAAAAATTTAAACGGATTTTTAATTGGAGGTGCTAGTATAGACCCTAATAATCTATTAAAAATCATTTCATTAATCTAACTTTTTTATAAATATTATAATATTTATGTTATTTTAAAAAAGTATTGAATATTTTATAAAAGGAGGAGTTATGAATGATTTTATAAAAAGCATGAATGGGTTACCTCAAATATTAAAGATTTTATTGGCTTTGCCGGTTCTTGATATCATATGGGTAATATATAGATTAATAAAATCTTTAGCAAATAATAACGCTTTAGGAATAATAATTGCTGTTATTTTAATTGTTGTGGGTATTCCTTTTTTATGGCTTATCGACATGATAACATTGATAGTTAATGACAACATTTTATGGATTGATTAAAAAAACATCAAATAATTTGATGTTTTTTTTGTAAATTTATTAAAATTGTGTATAATAAATTATGTATATAAAAAATATTTTTTTTAAATTTTATTGTACAAATATTAATTATTTTAAAAAGAAAATTTTAATTTTAATTTCAATATACTTTTAAAAACCATATTAATTTAACTGCTTTAATAAATAAATTTTTATTATACGGAGGGATAAATGTATAGATTTGGGCCGTTTGATGATGACGAAGACTATGAAGATGAAGAAAGTGAAGAAGATGCTTTAGATGAAGATGATGATTGGAATGGGCATTATGGTGAAGATGATGGCTTAGACGAAGATGATGATGACGAAGATGATGAAGATGACGAAAATGATAATGGGGAAGATGAGGACAATGAAAAAAGCAGCGACAACGAAGAAAATGATGGGTTTGGCGATGATACAGGTGATGGATATGGTGATGAGCAAAATAATGATGAAGATTTAGATGACGAAAAAAGCGAAGAAGATAAAAAAGAAAAAAACAAAGACAACAAAAAAAATAAAGAAGAAGAAACTGAAGTTTCTGTAAAAGATGAAAAAAATAGAAAGAGAAAAGAAAAACTCATTAGCAAAGATGCAAAAAGATATGGTAGTACAATCCCTATTTCAATGAAATGCGTAGGAGAATGTCCGTTTTGTCATTACAATTCCATTTATAAAAGTAAAAGGCTAACAGATTTTTTAATTTTTAATGTGATGACGCAAGTAGTTGGTATTCCATCAATGAATACATTCTATTGCTTTAATAAGAGTTGTTCAAAAAGTTTTTTTCACAATTATTGTTGTAATATGCGAGTAGGTAGTATATATGACCCAATGACATTCAGAAAAAATGTTAGAAAACAAATATTTAAATTATTAAAATAAAAAAGAGCATTTCATATTTATGCTCTTTTTTGTTAAAACACTTTGCAATAATAAATCACTAATCACTAATATTATTTTTTATATTTTGTTTAATTTTCATATAAATTATTATTTAAAAATACAGGTTCACAAGTTATATTAATACCGAGTTTTTTAAGCGTTTGTTCCTCTGCAGAATGTAGAATATATGTGCAATGGGCTTCGCAATTTTTTAGTTCCCCTAATTTTTTCAGCGCTCGTTTTGCTTTAGGATTGCTTTTTGAAGATATAGCAAGTGCAATCAAAACATCATCAAGAGTTAAAACAGAAGAATTAGAGTGTAAATATTCCGTTCGAAGTTTTGTTATAGGCAATAAGATATCATCAGAAATTATGTCAAAATCATCTCCCATTTTAGCGAGAGTCCTTAAAGCATTTAATATTACTGCCCCACTTGCAGAAACTATTTTTTTATTTTTCCCAAAAACAATTTCTCCATCAGGTAATTGAAGGGCTACGCAGGGGTAGCCAGAAAGTTTACTAACCATTTTTGCTTCAGTTGCTACTTTCAAATAGTCAGCAGTAAGGTCAAGTTCGGCCATTAAATATTTTGTTCGTTCGACAGTTTCAAAACTAGCAAGCCCGCGTTTATAATCACATTCTGCTTTATAATAACGCCTAACAATTTCTTTTTTTGATGCCTCTTGAACTATTTCGTCATCTGTTATTGCACTGGCAACCATATTGACTCCCATATCTGTAGGGGATTTATATATTTCTTTACCAGAAATCTTTTTTAAAATATTTTTCAGAACTGGGAAAACTTCAATATCTCTATTATAATTTACAGCAAGTTTTCCATATTCACTAAAATGATAAGGGTCAATTTGATTTATATCTTTAAGGTCGGCAGTGGCAGATTCGTAAGCAATATTGACAGGGTGTTTTAAAGGTAAGTTCCACACAGGGAAAGTTTCAAATTTAGCATAACCTGCTTTGATACCTCTTTTATAATCATGATATAGTTGACTTAAACAAGTAGCAAGTTTTCCACTAGAAGGGCCGGGAGCAGTAACGATAACAAGTGGACGAGAGGTTTCAATATAAGGATTTGCTCCATAGCCCTCATCTGAAACAATCACATCAACATCACTAGGGTATCCTTTAGTATATTTATGAAAATAGACCTTTTCTCCATGTTGTTGTAATTTTTGAGCAAATTTGGTTGCTCCTGTCTGACCTTTAAACAATGTAATCACTATAGAAGATACATACAATCCAAGCCCTCTTAAGTTATCAATAAGTCTTAACATTTCGTTATCATAACTAAGACCAAGATCAGCTCTAATTCTATTTTTTTCAATATCATTTGCTGAAATGCAGAAAATAATTTCTGCTTTATCTTTAAGTTTTACAAGAAGTTTAGTTTTTATATTAGGGTCAAAGCCCGGCAAAACCCTTGAGGCATGAAAGTCATCGAAAAGTTTTCCTCCAAATTCTAAATAAAGTTTATTGTTAAACATTTTAATGCGTTCTAAAATTTTTTCGCTTTGCAATTTCACATATAAATCATTGTCAAAACCTATTTTTTTATCCATTTTTGTTCTCCTTAAGTTTATCATCTTTCTTTAATTTTTCAATAGAGTTAATTAATTTTGTTTGTTTATTAGATTCAATCATTTTTACAATAATATCATATATTTCACTTGCACTATCTTGCCATGTCCTATATAGCATTGTTTGAATATTTTTGCTTGCTTTATCATATAAATCTTTGTTTTGAAGGACTTCAAATATTTTATTTGAATAAGAAAATTTATCATTTTTAGCAATAAAACCAGTCAAATTATCCTTAATTGATGAAGATGCACCAGTATTTTCTACAAACACCGTAGGTGTTCCTTGAGAAGCTGCTTCAATTTTTACAAGACCATCAGTATCATAGTGCGAAGGGAAAAGAAATAAGTCTGCTCTAGAATATATGCACTGCAAAAGTTTTCTATCAGTGATTTTACCAGCAAATATTACATTATTTTCAATTTTTAAATCTTGAATCTTTTTTCTAAAATAATCTTCATCATTTCCATTTCCGACCAAGAGCAATTTCACATTAGACATTTTCTGGATTAAAATTTGCAATGATTCTAAAATTAAATCAATATTTTTTAATTTGTTAATTCTTCCAACATACAATAGTACTTTTTCTTCTGGTTTTAAAGAATATCTTTCATTTATAAGATTAAATGCACTTTTTTTGTCTTCAACAGGCAACATGTCGGTGGCATTATAGATTATTTTTATTGGAACTTTTAAGTGATATTCATTTTTGAAAAGATTTGCTGTGAATTCATTAACTGCTATTGCACAATCACATTTATTAAAATTTTTTAAAAATATTTTTAATACAATGTTTGTTAATAATTTGCTATGAGTTGCCCTGTAAATATCTCTTTTATATTGAGAATGTAAGTGTGCGAGCACAGGGATTTTGTGCTTTTTTGCATATTTTATTGCTTGACTTGCCATATACACAGGTGAATGACAATAAACAAGGTCGAGATTTTGTAATTTAAGTTCTCTTTTAAATTGCTTGTCAAAATTTGGCATAGGTATATCATAATCTAAATTGGGCAAGGGGAAAGATTTACAACGAACTACTTTATATGGATGATTTATTGTGTCTTTTTGTTTACCATAAGGGGATATTGTGAAAACGGTAACATCAAGTTTATCAATTAAAGATTTTGCTATATTATCAACGACAGTTATTACACCATCTATCATAGGATAAAATGCGTCAATAAAAATGCCTATTTTATATTTTTCCATTGGATATCCTTTTAACTATTTTTTATTAGTATAGGTCTTTTAATGTTTTTTTCATAGTGATTTAATTAATTTTTTAAATTTTTATAGTCAAAATGAATAATTATATAAAAAAATTTCTTTTAAAACAAACAATGAGTTGATAAATAATAAGGATTATGATAAAATACTTAAGCGATTATTTCTATAATCATAAAAGAATAATTATAAGGAGAGTTTTTTATGAATAAAATTGCAGTAGTAACTGATAGTAATTCAGGGATATCACAAAATGAAGCAAAAGAATTAAAAGATATATATGTTATCCCAATGCCTTTTACCATTGATGGCGAAGAATATTTTGAAGATATAAACCTTACTCAAGAAGAATTTTATCAGAAATTGTTAAATGATGCAGATATTTCAACTTCCCAGCCGTCTATCGGAGGAATTATAGAACTATGGGAAGAACTTTTAAAAAGTTATGATTATATCTTGCATATTCCAATGTCAAGTGCACTCAGCATGTCTTGTGAAACGGCCAAAAATTTTGCTCAAGAGTATAATGGCAAAGTTTTAGTAATAGATAATAAAAGAATTTCGGTTACACAAAAACAATCTGTATTTGATGCATTAAATTTGATAAAACAAGGTAAAACCGCTTTAGAAATAAAAGATATTCTAGAAAAGACTGCTTTAGATTCAAGTATTTATATCATGGTTGATACTCTTAAATATTTGAAAAAAGGTGGAAGAATTACGCCAGCGGCAGCAGCGATTGGAACAATGCTTAAAATAAAGCCTGTTTTGCAAATACAAGGTGGAAAACTTGATAGTTTTGCAAAAGTGTTAAATGATAAGGTTGCAAAAAACAAGATGATAGACGCTATAAAAAAAGACATAGAAACTAGATTTAAAGAGTTCTATGATAAAGGACAGTTAAAATTGTTTTTGGCGTATACTAATTGCTATGATAAAATAATGAAATTTGCCGAGCAGGTGAAGGCAGAAATCACTGATTTAGAAATTTCATTTATAGAACCTCTTTCATTGAGCGTTTCATGCCACATAGGAAGCGGGGCGATTGCTTTGGCTTGTTGCCGAATTTTATAAAAAGCAGAATTTAAAATTTGCAAATTAATAATAAAACTAAAAGATGAGGGAAAATGAAAAATAAATTGTTAGGTAAAGTTGCAGTCATAACAGGTGGGAGCAGTGGTATAGGATATTCAATTGCAAAATCTTTACATAAAAATGGGGCTATTGTCTATGATATTTCAAGAACAGTAAGGCAACATGAAGAAATAAGGCAAGCCTACAGTTGTAATGTAAATTCTACAGATAAAATTGATGATATTTTACAAGATATTTTTAATAAAGAAGGGCATATTGATATTTTTGTTAACAATGCAGGCTTTGGAATTGCGGGCTTAATTGAAAACACAAAAACAGAGAATATCTATTCTTTAGTAGAAACCAACCTTTCTGCTGTAATAGCAATAAGTGGAAGAGTAATAAAATATTTAAAAGAAAGTGGTGGCGGTAACATTATAAATATTTCTTCTGTGGGAGGAATAATTCCCTTACCTTTACAAGCAACATATAGTGCAACCAAAGCGGGTGTAGATATTTTTTCAAGAGCATTAGCAAGCGAAGTGAAAAAAGATAAAATATATGTTACAGCAATTTTGCCGGGAGATACAAAAACCAATTTTACTAGTTCAAGAATAATTGATAATGATGAAAACAATCTTCAAAGAAAACAAGAAGTGGAAAAATCAATAAAGAAAGTAGAGAAAGACGAGTTAAGAGGTAAAAGCCCAGATTTAGTAGGTAAAGCAGTTGTTAAAGTATTAAAAAAGAAAAACCCGCCATTAAGAAAAACAGTTGGTTTATTTTATAAATGTGTTGTATTTTTGCCTAGAGTTTTACCAAACAAATTAGTCAATTTTATAGTGAGAAAATTTTATATTTAAAAATATATCAATATTTAAAAAGAGAATTAAATTATAAATAATAAATAAAAAACTTGCAAAAAATCTTACATTGCAAGTTTCTTTTTTATTGATTTATTAAATTCATTATAATTATATTAATTTACTTTGTTTTGACAAATCCAAATTATTTTCTAATTGTTTATAACAAACAAATTTTTTGCGTTTTTTAAAAATTTTTTCTTTTTTTATATTTAATTTAATTTTATATTTAATATTTGTTTTTAGATTTAATTTTGCATTATTTATTTTATTTTTAAATATTGACAACTCTTTCATAAAATTGCCATCGCCGAGAGTTTCACTTACGGTAGAAGAAAACACAAAGGCATTTTCATCTATTTCTTTAACAAGTTTTTTCATTTCATGTGCTTGCCCTTTTGGTATAAGAGATAAAAGCATACTCTTTTCTTTTTTTGAGAACATTCCTTGAACATCTAATTTAGTTACGCCCCTATGGAATCTATTTAAAATTGCCTCTGATATTTCATTATCTTTATCACATATAATATAAAAAGAAACAACTTGTTTAGAATCATCAAGTACAAAATTAGTTGCCATAGAACTTATAATTGTCATAACCAAAGCATAGAGACCAATATATAAACTTCCAGAAGAAACAATACTAAGTATTATAACTAAAATATTAATACCTAATAGACAATAACCTGTTTTAATTTCAGGAAAATATTTATTTATTAAAGCCCCTGCTACATCGCTTCCACCTGTTGAACCACCATATCGCAAAGCAATGCCTATACTTAACCCCATAAACATTCCGCCAACAATACAATATAGGAGAGAATCTATTTCATCAACAGGCAGGTCTGCAATGCCGTGAATTGCCCCAAATTGCATACCTATTGTGTAACAACCAATTCCTATACTGGATAAAAGTAAAAATTTCCAGCCAAAAACTTTTAAGGCAATTAAGAATAATATTGCGTTTATTCCCAAATAAAATATAGAAGTAGGGATAGAAATGTTTGCCTTTAAAAATAGGTTATGCAAAATTAGAGAAAAGCCAGATAATCCTGTAGGAATAATTCCAACAGATTCAAAAAAAGTTTTAAAAGCACAACCACCTAAAAGTCCTGCAAAAGCAATAATGAATATTTGCATAACTAATTTTAAGATATTTTTATCAATTTTCTTTTTTTCTATATCATTATTTCTCATATTATTGAATATAACATTTTTTGCTTATTTTTAAAAATAAAAATACAAATTTTTTAATATTTTAATTAATTATTGACTTAATTAACTAATTTGAGTATAAATAATTATATGGATAAGTGTATTTTTGTATATAATCCTCTTAGCGGGAAAGGGAAAATTAAAAAACATGAAAAAGAGATAGTCAAACTATTAGAGGGCAAATTTAATGTTGAAGTATATCAATCAAAATATAGCGGGCATATTGGAGAGATTATACTTCAAAAGGGGGAAGAAGTAAGTTTAGTAGTTGTGGCTGGTGGAGATGGAACGCTTAATGAGGCTATAAACAGCATATGCCGATTGAAAAACAAACCAAAAATAGGATATATTCCTTCAGGCACGGTAAACGATGTTGCTCATAGTTTAGGCATTCCGAGGAACATAAAAAAAGCAGTAAATAATATTTTAAATGGTCAAGAATTTAAACACGATATCTTTAAAATGAATGATAGATATGGAATTTATGTTTGTTGTAGTGGACTGTTTACAGAAACAAGTTATGCTACCGACCAAAATCAAAAGAAAAAAATGGGGAAGATTGCTTATGCACTGCATGCTACAAAAAAAATGTTTACTACTCCGTCAGTAAAATTAAAATTAAGTTATGATGATGGAGAGGTAGAAGGAAAATTCGCTCTTATGCTTATTGTAAATTCACGAAGCGTGGCAGGGTTTAAAATCAATAGAAGGGCAATGCTTAATGACGGATTAGTCGATATTATTTTAATAAAAAGTAGCAAAGATAAAGTAAATTTTTCGGCAATTTGCAAAGTTGCTATCTTCTTTCTAAAAGGGATAAAGAACAAATCTACAAAAAGTGTTAAACATTTACAATTAAATAAATTTAATATTCAAACCACATCTGATACTATTATAAATTTGGATGGAGAAAAGATTGGTGCAGGGAGTTTTGATTTTGAAGTTATAAAAGGAGGTATAACTATTATTGTGCCAAACATAAAAAAATTAATTAAAAATAAAAAACAAAAAGATTAAAAATAAAAAACAAAAAAATAAAAAGAAAAAAATTAAAAAATAACAATAAAATAAAAGAATAATTTTTTAATTTTTTATTTTAATTCTTCAATTTTTAATATTTATTTATAATATTTATAAAAAGCCTATTTTTTTGCTTTTTTATTTTTTTTCTTATTTTTTATTTAATTTAATTTAATTTATTATTCTTTTAATTTTTTATTAAGCCTTTTTAATCTAATTCCATTTTCTCTGAATTTGGGTGAGCAGGGAGCCCCGGCATAAGTGTTATTTTGCCTGCCTTGGCAACTATAAATTTTGCTCCATTTTTTATTTCTACATCTTGAACATGAAAAATAAAATCTCGGGGAGCACCTAGAAGTTTTTCATTATCTGACAAAGAATATTGAGTCTTTGCAATTATAACAGCAAAACCTTTTGCTAGTTTTTCATATAACTTTATCTTTTTTAAAGCATTTTTTGAGAAAACAACTTTTTTTGCACCGTAAACTTTAATTGCAATATCTGATATTTTATTTTTAATGCTGTCATTAAAGTCATATGAAAATTTTAAAGGTGAATTATCGTATTCACATAATTTTATCACTTCTTTTGCAAGTTCAACACAGCCTAATTTGCTGTTAAAATAAGGGGAAGATACAACCGCTTTAAAATTTAATTGTTTGCAATATTCTATTATCGCTTTTATATCTTTTTCATTGTCATTATCAAATTTATTAATTGCTATTATTACATTTTTATTAAAAATATTTTTAAAATTTAATAAATGTTTTTGCAAATTTTCAAATCCCTTTTCAAGAGCGCCATCAGTTCCATGTGCTTTTAAAGCCTTGATTGTTACAACTAAAATTATTATGTTTGGATTAAAATTATTTAATCGACATTTAAAATCTAAAAATTTTTCACCTCCTAGATCTCCCCCAAATCCTGCTTCTGTGATACAATAATCACCTAAATTTAAAGCATAATCAGTTGCTAAAAATGAATTGCAACCATGTGCTATGTTGGCAAAAGGCCCTCCATGAACTATAGCAGGAGTACCATTTAATGTTTGAACGAGGTTGGGTTTTATTGCATCTTTTAAAAGTATAGCCATACTATTTTCTGCTTTTAAATCTTTAGCAAAGAGGGGTTTGTTGTCTTTAGAATAGGCTATTAAAATATCCCCTAATCTTGATTTTAATTCTTCAATATCTTTTGACAAACATAGTATTGCCATAATTTCGCTTGCAGCAGTAATAACAAAATTTTCTTTTCTTTCTACATTATTATTTAATTTTTCTTGTGAAATAGTAATTTCTCGCAATGCCCTATCATTCATATCAATACATCTATGAAATAATATATTATTTTCATCAATATTAAGACTATTGCCATGATATAAGTGATTATCAATTAAAGCGCAAAGTAAATTATTAGTAGAAGTTATTGCATGAAAGTCGCCTGTGAAATGTAGATTTATTTTATCTTTCGGCTCAATTGTTGCATTTCCTCCGCCGGTTGCTCCACCTTTTACACCAAAAACAGGTCCAAGAGATGGTTCTCTTAAGGCAAGAATTGCTTTTTTCTTTAGACTTTTTAAACTATCTGCAAGACTTATAGCAACTGTAGTTTTACCTTCACCAAATTTTGTTGGGTTTATAGAGGAAATCAAAATAAGTTTTCCTTTTTTTGATTTCATTTTGATTTCATTTATTTTTGCCATATAATTGCCATAACAATCTATATTTTTTTTCTTAAGGCCTAATTTTTTTGCTATTTTTGCTATATTTTGAAGTTTTGTCATGTTATCTCCTTAAAATTATTTTAGCATTAAAACAATAAAGATAAAATCAAATGATTGTTTTTTTTATATTATAATGTATTTTTGCTTTTATTTTTTATTTATTATAAAAAACACTTTATTTATTGACAAGAAATGTGATAAAATATCTTTATGGAAATAATTGATGTTATATCAAAAACAAAAGATTTTAACATAATTTTGAAAGAAGCACAAAAGGGTAGTCTATCAAAATCAATCTTATTGATTTCAAAAGATAACCTTTATTCTTTTGATATGGCTAGATTGATAGCGAGTATTATTTTGAATAATGGAGAATTTATAGATAATGAAAACTATTTAAGGGTTGTTGCTAATTCCCATCCAGATTTAAAAATATATCCGCAAAAGGATAAATTACTTGTAAGTGATAGCGAAGAAATAGTTTTTGAAAGTTATGCTTCGCCTATTCAAGGAGATAAAAAAGTTTTCATTATAAAAGATTTTGACAACTCTATGGAAAGTGCACAAAATAAACTTCTTAAACTTCTTGAAGAGCCACCTAAAAATGTATTTATAATTTTAACTTGCACAAATATTAATCTTGTTCTTCCTACAATAAGGTCGCGTTGTAACAAATTCGAACTTGGAAAAATAAATGAAAATGTTATAAAAGATTTTTTGAAAGGGGAAGAAAACGAACAACTTATTTTAAGTCTTTGTGATGGCTATTTAGGCAGAGCAGAGAAGTTATCAAAAATAAAAAATCTCACCTCAATTTTTCAAAGTACAATTTCCGTTCTTACAAAAATGAGTTCAAGCAAAGATGTCCTTTTTTATGCAAAAGACTTAATTAATAATAGTCAATATTTTGATTTAATAATGGAGATTCTTTCTATAGCACTTGAAGATATTATTGCAATTAAAAACAACATACCAATTCTTCGATTGCCACAAATTAAAGATGAATTTATAAAAATTAAAGATAATTATACCATGAAAGCAATTTGTGAATTACAAAAAGTTTTTGATAAAGCGGTTAAAGAAAAATTTTACAATGTAAATAGAACAACAATTTTAGAAAATATGTTACTTAATATTTTGGAGGTTAAATTTATATGCAAATAGAAGTAGTTCAAGCAAAATTCAATAATGGAAGTCATAGTTATTCATTTAGTCCTAATAAATTAGATTTACATCTAAATGACTTGGTAATTGTTGATACAGAAAAGGGCAAAGATATTGTCAAAATTGTCAAAGAAAAGTTTCTAATTGACGAGTCAGAACTTGTAGAACCTTTAAAAAATGTTATAAAAAAAGCAAGTGATGCAGAGATAAAGGCTGCAAAAGAAAATCAAAAGAGAGCAGAAACATACTTACCTGAAATAAAAGATATTATCAAAAATAAATCTCTTGATATGAAAGTTATATCAGTTGAGTGCAATTATAATTTTTCTAGACTTACTATAAATTTTACTGCTGAAAATAGAGTAGATTTTAGAGATTTGGTTAAATTGCTTGCTGAAAAATATAAGGTTAGGATAGAACTCAGGCAGATTGGGCCTAGAGATACAGCAAGAATATTAGGAGGATATGGACCTTGCGGTCTTGAATGTTGTTGCCATAAAGGTTTTGATATTGACGACCATATTTCAATCAAAATGGCAAAAAATCAAGGTTTAAGTTTAAACCCAAACAGCATAAGCGGAATTTGTGGCAAAATGCTGTGCTGTCTTGCTTATGAAAATCAGTATTATAGCGAAGTCCTTAAAATAATGCCCAAAGTTAATAGTATAGTCAAAACACCAGATGGAGAGGGTAAAGTTATCTATAATGATATCTTAAAGCAGGTTGTTACAGTTAAGTTTGAAGATGAAGACTCAAGCGAACTTAAAGAGTATTCTATAAGTGAACTTAAAAATTAAAAATTATGATATTTTAAATAATTTAATTAAATTTATTTATATAGATTTGATTTTAAATCATTAGAGAGGGAATATGAAAGTAAATTTATCAAAAGATGAAAGATTAGAAGATTTGCAATGTAAAGGCTTAAAAATTATTCAAAATAAAAATTTTTATACATTTACATCTGATTCTGTAGTACTTGCAAATTTTATCAAATTAAAGAAAAATGACAAGTGTGTAGAAATAGGTGCAGGCTGTGGAGTTATTTCAATACTTTTAAGTGCAAAAACTGAATTTGATAAAATTTATGCATTTGAAATTCAAGATGAAATGGCACGACTTGCTGAAAAGAATGTATTAATGAACGACCTTGAAGATAAAATTTGTGTTGTCAGTGATGATGTGAGAAATTTTAAACAGCACTTTGAAGGGGAGTCTTTTGATGTTGTATTTTCTAATCCGCCATATATGAGAAATGATATTGCAAGAGGGAAAAATCCAATTAAGGATAAAGCAAGACATGATGAAATGTTGCCAATTGGAGATCTTTGCAAAACGGCATACAATCTTTTGAAATTTAATGGCCGATTTTATGTAGTTTATACAGCAAATCGAACTGCTGAACTTATATATACATTAGTTGAAAATAATCTTGAACCCAAAAGGATGTTTTTTACAGAGAATGGCAAAGGCAAAGTTATTCTTGTAATAATTGAAGCAGTTAAGGGGGGCAAGCATGGAGTAGAAGTCCTTCCACATTTAGAAACTAACGACATAAATGGAGAATATTTGAATATTTTACATACAAGATATTTTAATAATTAGAAAATTATTTAATAATTAAAAAATATAAAAAATAAAAAATATAACAATATTATTTTAATTATTTAAAAATATAATAAAAAATATAAAAAAATAGTAATAAAATGCTTTTATTACTATTTTTTATACGAATTATTTTCAAATTATTTTTATTATATTATAAGTTGTTTCAATTTATAAAAATTTAATCTTATTAAATAATAATTTTTTATATTTTATTATATAATTTTTTGCCGTGAGTATAGAGTAAAGAGTAAAAAATTATACCCAGAATTACAATATATCCCAAATAAATTGCAAAATACTCATTAATATTAATCACAGAAGAAATTTCATTAAATAAAGAAAAATATATTAAAAATGGCAAGATTGATATCACGATTGCACTCATCATTGATACTAATAAACTGAAACTCTGTTTTACTGCTTGTGCTTCATTTGTCCATTCAAGTTTTGGCCACTTGAGATTTGTTAATAATCCAAGTCCACAAAATGCTAACATACTTATAAGTGGTATCAAAATAATAAATATTGATTGTGTTAAAGAACAAGAGGTAATACATATAAATATAATACTGCTTAAAATAACAAATGGAATATTTAATATCAAGTTAAACGCTAGTTTAGCGTTTAAAATAGTATTTATTGGAATAGGTAAAGATTTCAGCAAATAAAACTTTTTACCTTCAATTGAGATAGAGGCTGAAGTAGGGACTCCAATACCTAAACACATAGAAGAAAAGCAAACATACATAATTATAAAATATTCAGAAGGGAAAGATGAATCCAAAGTCATGGAGATTTGTTTTTCACCTATTCCCATAGATATTGCAAGCACAATCACCAAAATAGGTCCGATAATTGAATTAATAAAATATATAGGGGTATTAAAAAATGTTTTAGCTTCTTTTTTTATAAGTGATTTAAAAATAGAAAATTGATTATAAGACAAAGGCTTTTTTGATTTCTTTGCACTGCTTGATAGCAGATTTGAATTGATTTTTTTATATCCTATTGTAACGATTGCTATACTTATGACAGCAAAAGATGTTGTTAGAATAATAAAAATAATGAAGTCTATAAATGAACCAGTAATAACGGAAATAAACAAAAAGTTTATATGAGGAAAGACAATTTTAATCCATAGAGGGACTCCTTCAATAAATAAATTTTGCATTAATCCGCTATTAAGAAAATATATAAAAACAATAAAACCTACAGTAATGACAATAGTTAATATACTATTTACTATTTTTTTGTTGTTTAATTTAGATGTTATAAAACTAACTATAAATGCAAGTAAAGAGCCGACAAGTTGAGAAAATGTAGGTATAAAGAAAAAAGAAATAATGATATATAAAATAGAATAAAATGTAATTGGGCAAAACATAAAATATATAATATAGGCAGGAAAAACTATTATAAAACTATAAATAAATGTTACAAAATAAGAACTAAGATATTTTGCAGATATGATTGACCAATTTTTTATAGGCAAACTTGCAAGCAAATCATAATCTTTAGTTTTATAATAATTGCTTTGAGATTCATGAATTGTCAGCATAAGCACAAAAAATGAAGAAAACATAAGTCCTACTACAAGTATAAATTCAGGGTGCCCGATAGCTTTGAATTGTTCTGCTGTTCCATAATAAGCAAATCCCATAGCAAAAGCCACAACGATAAAAATAGCCAAAACTAAAAATGAGTTAGAAAGTGCACTTGCTCGTTTTTTTGTTTTAAACATCTGTGAAAGGGTTTGTTTAAAATAAATAAAAGCCAAATTAAATGTGTTTTTCATTTTCAAGCTCCAAAAATATATTTTCAAGACTATTATCATTCGTTATTTCTTGCATTGTACCATGTTTAATAAGATTTCCATTTTTAATTATAGCCACATGAGAACAAATTTTTTCAGCCACATCTAAAACATGCGTAGAATAAAAAATTGTTACTCCATTATTAGCAAGTTCCTGCATAATAGATTTGAATTCATGACTGCTTATTGGGTCAAGGCCTACAAAAGGTTCATCAAGCAATAAAACTTTTGGGTTATGGATAAGTCCAGATATCAAAGCAAGTTTTTGTTTCATGCCATGACTATAACTTGAAATGACTGAACTTAAGTCATTATATATATCAAATCTTTTAGAGTATTTTTCAATTTTTGCTTTTCTTTCATCTTTGTTCATTTGAAAAACATCAGCAATAAAATTTAGATAGTCTATTCCTCTTAAATGTTCATATAAATCAGGGTTGTCAGGTATATAAGAAATATTTTTTTTTGCTTCTATAGGATTTTCTTTAACATCAATATTATCGACAAAAATTTTACCATCATCGAAATCAATGATGCCAGCAATACATCTTAATGTCGTGGTTTTACCTGCCCCATTATGCCCAATAAAAGCACAAATTTGTCCATCTTCGACTTTCAAAGACATTTCATTTACGGCAATTTTTTCTCCAAACTTTTTAGTTAACGACTGAATTTCTAACATTGTAACTCCTTGATAAAATGATAATAATGTTAATATTAAATAAGTTAAGGTATATATAGATTGAAAAAGATTATAACATATTTTATTTTGGATAGTCAAAGTTATTTTATAATATTGAATAACCAAATGATGAATGTTGTCAAATTTAAAAGATTTTTTATTTACTTAAAATGGTCAGTAAGAATTAGGCAAATCATTGACTAGTCAAACATAAAAGATTATAATATAACTAAATACACTTAAAAGAGGGTGCGTTTAGCGGAAGTGGCGGAATGGCAGACGCGCAAGTTTCAGATGCTTGTGAGTAAAATCGTGTGGGTTCAAATCCCATCTTCCGCACCAAATAGAGATTTTAGATAAATGCAGAAACTAAAAACTATGATTTGTTTTCTTTTATAAACTAAATATCAAAAAGGAGAGGTTTATGATATATATTCATGAAAATAATTTAAAAACGAAAATTAGAATTAATTATAAAAACAAGGCATCTCAAATAAAAGATTTTTATAATAATACATATTTGCCGATGAGAAAAGCCATAGAGAAATTGAAATTTACCAAAGACAATTTTGGCTCGTTTGAAAAAGCAACAGAACTTTTTAACAATTATTATGATGAATTGTCTAGTTTTTCAAAGAAGTACAATATATCATCACAATCAAAATTTGCTTCAACTTTTCTTGAGGAAATTAGTGTATATTTATTTAAAGATTTGGAACCTATTGCATCTAATCAATTAGATATATTTAATAAGGGCATATATGCAGGATTAAAAATTGATGGGAAGTACAATATTGAAGTCCTAAAAAAAGATGTTGATTTTTGCATAGGGAAAAAAGTAAACATAAAAATAAACAATGAAAAATCAATGGACCTTATTATTCCTGTAGTATCTGTAGAAGTCAAAACATATTTAGATGCTACAATGTTTGGAGAGGTAAAGTCTTCCAGTAAAGCTATTAAAAGTGCTTCTCCAAATTCGCGAACTTATGTACTTATGGGGCATAAAAATTTAGCAGACGAACATATTATAGCTGCAAGACAGGATTCAGTATTAAATGAAATTTTTGTATTAAGAGAAAATGAAAATTCTCCTATAGATGCTGAAACAATATTCCAATATTGGGAAGAAATCAATGGAGCTATTTCCCAAATTGGAAACTATTCAGCAATTGTTACTCCCGGCAGATTACTGAATCCATAAATTAATTTTTGAAATATTGTATTAATTTTTCTGCAATAGCTTTTGCTAGTAATGGAGGAACAGCATTTCCTATTTGTTGATATTGAGATAGATTTTTTTCCCATGACATTGTTGTTCTTTTTCCTAAAAATACATAATCATCTGGAAAAGATTGCAGTCTTGCCCCTTCTCTTGCTGTATAATTACGATTAAGAAATGGGTGGACAAAATTGCTTTGGAAACTTGCAGGAATGGTAGGAGAAGGCTTGTTAGGGAAAGGCCTCATATTGTTTTGAGAAAATACTTTTCCGCTTATTTTAGAAGCATTTCCTCGTTGTCGTTGTTGATATTCTTCTGCAACATCAGCAACAGATTCTCCAAAACTTATATGACTAAAACGCTCGATTAGTCTTGGAGTATGTCGCATAGCAACATGATTATGTAAAATTAAATTATCTCCTCTTGCCCATATTTGATATTCAGTTGTCGGGTCGGAATCATAAAGGGATTCTTCCGAACCTTCTCCTGCATGAATTTGAGGCAAGTCCATAATTGCATCATTTATTGTAACTTGCTTGTCTCCAAACAAAAAACCAGTGGGTTCAAGTTTTTTCTTGTCAAATTCAATATCTTTTCTCAAACCTATAAAAAACACGCGAATACGAGATTGAGGAACCCCAAATTCGGCAGCATTTAATTGAAATATTCCCACATTATAACCGGCCTTATCGTATTCTTTAAGAATAACATCTTTTACCAACTCCCCTGATTTTGTAAGCATTGATAATATTCCCGAAACATTTTCCATAACAAAAAATTTGGGATTGTAATGTTTTACAAAACGCACAAATTCCATAAAAAGGCTGTTTCGAGGGTCGTTTTTATCGCGGTTGCCACTTAAAGAAAACCCTTGGCATGGTGGACCACCGATTATACCATCAATATCTACAGATTTATTGAGGAGGCAATTAAAATCGTCTATTTGAGTTATATCTTCTGTAAGTACTTTTGTATAAATATGGTTGTGTGCATATGTCATGGCTGCCCATTCATCTTTTTCTATTGCAAGAGGGATATTAAAACCCGCCATTTCAAATCCCAAACTCAATCCACCACAACCAGCAAATATATCTATTACATTCATGCTTCTTGTATCAGCGGTGTATTCAAATATATCATTAGGAGTACATGAAAGAAAATTGCATATTTTTTCTATACTTTCCATTGATATATAATTATTCCTTTTTAGTCTTGTAAGGATGTTTGCTGAAATTCCGGCACTTTTGATAAGTTCATTTTGTGATATTTTTTTATTAATTAATAAATGAAATAACTTATTGTATGATACACTCATAAACGCTCCTATGCTTAAACTTTATCACGATATCGTGAAAAAGTCAATGAAAACATAAGAATATATTAGCGAAATAATTATGGTCATTTCATGCTTTTTAAATGTAAATCAAAATTATTTCTAAAGAGAATAATTTTGATTTTTATTTTTACTAAAAAGTATCATAAAAATGTTTTTGTATATTGATTGAAATAATATATATTTGTTATATAATAATCTTAAAGGGATTTTTTATGTACATTTTAAAAACAAAAAGAAAAAGAAAATTAAAAATTTCAAAAGTATATACTCATACTTCCCTCTATAATTTACTTCTTTGGCCAAATTTTTATCAAAAGAAAAAAAATCTAAAAAAAATTGATGTTAAATATAGCAAAAGTAAAAAAGCATTTAAAATTACTTATATTTTTTTAATGACATTGGCTTTTATTTTGGGATTTTTAAGTATTTCTTACTATAGCTATAAAATTTTTAACAATAATATAGTATCTATAATACTTTTCGTCATATTAATTTTGCTTTTAATTATTTCTCTAGTTGACAATCTTATGACATATAAAAATAAACTTGAAAAATTACAATCTTATTTAACATTTCCAAGTTTGTTTTTGCTTATATTATTAAAATTTATTATTAATTATAATATTTGGCGTTTTATTAGTTTTTTAATTTTAAATTTCGTTATTATTTCTGTAATGATTTTACACTTTAAAAGAAAATCTAAAAACAAATCAAAAGTTCTTGATAAAAAAGTATTATTTGCATTATTATTTTCATATTTACTGATTATTTTAGATATGCTATCTCATAATTATCTTAATTACTTGATAATAGCATGGGCATTGATACCTGCTTTAGTATTGTTTGTTATTTTTGTAATATTATTATTCACAACATATAAAGAGATATTTTATAAAATTTCGCCGAAAATCATTACTAGGGTAGGTTTTACAATTATAGCATTTTTCGGTGCTTTTTTCATAAGTTGGTGTGGTCTAGATATTATCAACGCATCTTTTTCGCCACCTCCAACAATAGATAGTTATGTTATTTTGGATAAAAACTATAAAAATGGATATAGACAGGTAAGTCAATTCTTGTTAACAGTTAATATTGATGGTAAAGAAGTAGATATTGAAGTCCCGTCAAATGTTTATCATGAAAAGTCAATAGGCGACACATTAGATGTTGGACTTTATGATGGCTTATTAGGTTTTGCATACTATGAATATAATGGTTAAGTATATAAATGCAAAAAATAACAAAAAAACTAATTTTTAAATATAATGTTGTATGTAAAAGCCATACAACATTTTTATTGAGAGATACATATGATAAGATTTGTTTTATCACAAATTTTTGGATTAATTGCACTTGCATTGGTTTGCTTGTCATATTCATTTGACAACAAGAAAAAGTTTCTTGCCTATCAAATAATAGCAAATATTTTTTATGCAAGTTCATTTTTGACTTTAGAAGTCTTTGTTGGGGGGATAAATACATTAATTTCAACTTTAAGAGTTACCATTTTATATTTTATCGAGAAGAAAGATAAAAACATTCCAACAACTCTCTATGTGATGTTTTCTTTTCTTTATTTACTTGCTGGTAATGTATGTTTTCAAAGTAATTATGATATTCTTGCAATTATAGCATATGAAATGTTTAATATGGCAATGTTTATGCGTGATATATCATTGACAAGATATATGATGATAGTTCCTAACATGATAATTGTGGTTTATAACATTTTAAGTTTAACATATACTAACGCAATTTTAGATTTAATAGAAATAATAGTTTTAGTTTGTATGGCAATTAAATTTTCTTTTATAATGAAACATAGAAAAATAAAATATTTAATTTAAAAAAACAATTTATTTTTTATAAAATTTTGACTATTTTTGGTAAATTTTTACAATTATTGTCAAATATAAATAATTTTTACAAAATTCCTCACTTTATAACTTAAGGAGGATATTTATGAAAAAAATTTTATCTTTTATTCTTATGTTAATTTTATCACTCGGTGTTTTTGGTGGCGGATATGGTTTGTTAAAACCAAAAATAATAGAAGAAAAAACATTTGCCGAAGAAGTGATTGAATATGAAGACGATGAGGTGTTTATCAACAATGACAACATAAAAGCAGAAGATAACACAGAAGAAAATAATTTACAAGATATTGAACTTTGTATTATAGGAAGCGCTTCAAAAACATTCACTCCAGACCGAGCAAAAATTACCGCAGTAATAGAAACTTTAGATTTAGACATGAAAAAATCTAAAGATGATAATTTTGAAATTTTTGATAAAGTTACAAATATTTTGAAAGATGAAGGAATAGAGGAAAGTGCAATAGTTTTAGATAGTTTTACATCATATCCTAGTTATGATTATAATGCAGGGAAAACTTTAATAGGATATTATTCCATTACAACATTTACTTTTGAGGTAGATGATTTGAAAGATTTAAAAATGTATGTAGATAAGATTATAGAAAACGGGACTACAAGTATAAGAGATATAAATTATGAACTTTCAAACATTAACGAGGCCTATCAAGAGGTTCTTCTTATGGCAATAGCTAATTCAAAAGCAAAAGCATTTAAAATTGTAGGGAATGAAGATATTTCTATTAAAAGTATTAAAGAAGAATATATATATTCATGTTGCACTCTTTATAGAAATTATGATGAAGTCTTTGAAGATAATTCACTTATAGGTTCTATTAAAGTTGAAGCAAGAGTTAATGTTGAATTTGCTTAAATTAGACAAAATTGTTTATTTTTGTATAAAATAATATAAAATAATCTAAATATTTTGAATTTTCTTCTTAAAATATTATAATTAATGTAGGAGATTTACTAATGAAAAAATTTTTGTCGATTTTGGCATTATTTTTCGTTGTACTTGTTTCGGGAATAACTCTTTGTGCATGTAGTGAAAAAGATACTCATTCAGATTATGAGCAAAATGAAAATACAAACGAATATTCAATAATTCTGCCATCATCAACATTATTTGAAATAGAAGCAGATAAAATAATGGCAAAAGAAAAAAGTAAAGTTTCTTTGCAAATAACTTTAAAAGATTTATCCTATGAGATATCCGCTGTTTTGGCTAATAATGTTTTATGTAATCAAGAAGACGAAAATACTTTCACTTTCACTATGCCTGCAAAAGATGTTTTTATAGATGTCAATCTATCACAAATAAAAGAAATATTATCAACTGAAAATGTTTATTATGCTTTAGAAAACCCTACTGAAAAGATTGCAAAATCAAGAGATGAAGATAAAACATTTGCTAAAGATAATTTTAAAATTTCTTATAAAACTTCATTGATTAATCCTCAAGTATCTATTTTTTCTACCAATCAAGAAATTATATCAAATGAAGCGATTTCAGATGTAATAAATCATAAAAATATTTTAAACAATAAAACAAATTACAGTGAATTTACAATTGACTTATCTAAAATAAATTATGGAACAACATATCTTTATATAAATGTCATGTCAGATGATTTATCTATCAACATAAACGAAACATTAATAAAAAAGATAGAAGTTGTTGAATATGGAACGATAAATTTAGATAGATGGCAGGAAACGATTAATCTTGACCTTTCAAGTCTTAATATAGAAAATTATCAAAATTTAACAATTTTAGTTACAGATTCACAACCGCAATATAGTTGCAATTATTCCTTTTCGAGTAGTATAAATAACAAATTTTGTTCGTTTGATATTCAATATACACCTTATCATTCATACTTTGTTTCTGTATATTACTTAGATAACAATATAATGAAATTTTTAATAGTTAACGAGGCTAAAGAAGGTAATGAAGAAGTAGGTTTTAACCAATATAAACTATCAAAACTTACTTTTTGTAAAGACAACTCATCTATAAATCTCAAAATAACAAATTAATTTAGACTAGCATTTTTTCTGCTAGTTTATTTTTAATAAAAAAACTATTATTGTTAAATTCATAATAGTTTTCCAAATTTATCGTTTGTTAATTTTTATTATTTTTTAATGATATATTATTTTAAAAGTGCTAGTAATTAATAAGTTTTATCACGAAACTTTATGTTTTAATTTGCTTTTAAGTTTTGCTTTAAATCTTATATTTTTAAAAAATATTTATCTTTAATTTTCTTGTTTAAATTTTTTGACCAACACTGAAAGTACTGCAATATCTGATGGTGAAACGCCTGAAATTCTAGAGGCTTGCCCTATACTTAATGGACGAATTGCTTGTAATTTTTCCATTGCCTCAAGTCTAAGCCCATGATATTTTTTGTAATCAAAATTTTTAGGAATTAATGTGTCCTCATTTTTTTTAAATTTTGCAATTTCTTCTAATTGTTGTTTTAAATAACCCTCATATTTGACGCTTATATTCATTTCGTTAATTATTTCATAAGAAAAATTATCAAAAACATGAAATTTTTTGTTAATTTTAAATGCATCAATATTGCTTCGTTTCAGCATATCCTTAATAGACATACTTTCTTTTGGAGTATTTTCTCCATTTTCTATAAAGAAATCTTTAATTTCTTCAACTTTTAATTTAGTTTTTATAATTTCAAATATTTTTTCAAGGTCTTTTTTCTTCTTTAAAAAGATTTTCCATCTTTTGTCATCAACTAGACCAACTTTTCTACCAATTTCTGTAAGTCTTAAATCTGCATTATCCTGTCTTAAAAACAATCTATATTCTGCACGACTTGTCATCATTCTATAAGGTTCATTTGTACCTTTCGTAACAATATCATCAATTAGCACACCAATATAACCATCACTTCTTTTAAAAACAAGTTGTTCTTGATTTTTTAGGTAGAGGTTGGCATTAATCCCGGCAATTATGCCTTGTGCTGCTGCCTCCTCATAGCCTGAAGTACCATTTATTTGTCCTGCGAAGAAAAGTCCATGATGACCTTTAAGTTCTAGAGTAGGCAAAAGTTGTGTAGGCTCTATGCAATCGTATTCAATGGCATAACTATCACGCATAATTTCAGCATTTTCAAGCCCTTTGACTGAATGAATCATTTTTTCTTGAATATCAACAGGCATAGAAGTTGAAAAACCTTGAATATAAACTTCTTGAGTTGAAAGAGATTCAGGTTCAAGGAAAAGTTGATGTCGTTCTTTATCAGCAAATCTTACAATTTTAGTTTCTATTGACGGGCAGTAACGAGGGCCTATCCCTTTAATAAGTCCTGAAAAGACAGGTGCTTTATCTAAATTATCTTTAATAATTTTATGCGTTTCAAGATTTGTGTAAGTAAGATAACAAACTGCCTTATTTTTAACCTTATGCTTGGTCATAAAAGAAAAATTTTGTATATTTTCTTCACCTTTTTGAACTTCAAGTTGAGAATAATCAATGCTTCTTCCGTTTATACGAGCAGGAGTTCCTGTTTTAAAACGCAAGAGTTTAATTCCTAACTTTTTCAAACTGTCTGAAAGTTTTTGTGCATTTGAAAAGCCGTTTGGTCCACAGTCTTTTGTATAATCACCAATTATAATACGACTTTTTAAATACACGCCGGTCGCAAATACTAATACCTTTGCAATGAATTTGCTTCCAACTGCAGTGGTAACAATTTTTTCATTATCAGTTGTTTCTTCAATATCTATTACTTCTGCTTGTTTTAAAAAGAGATTAGCAGTTTTTTCTATTGTTAATTTCATTTGGTTATGATATTCAATTTTATCTGCTTGAGCCCTTAAACTTTGCACTGCTGGGCCTTTTCCACTATTTAGCATTCTAAGTTGTATTAAAGTCTTATCGGTATTGACACCCATTTCTCCACCAAGAGCATCAATTTCACAAACGAGTTGTCCTTTTGCAGTACCACCAATAGAAGGGTTGCACGCCAAAAAAGCCACTGCATCAAGTGAGAGTGTAAGTAAAAGAGTTCTATTTCCTGTTCTAGCGAGAGCAAGGGCTGCTTCACAACCCGCATGACCTGCGCCTATAACTATTGCATCAAATTTTTCCATTTTTTACCTTATTAAATAAATTCGTATATATTATAATTCATTTCTTATAAAAATCAAATAGGTTTTTAAAAATTAATAGTTATTAATTTTAAAATTATATTTTTGAAATATTATAGTTAAAAATTATTTATTAATAAACCTTAAAAACAATAATTGAAAATTATGAAAATAAAAAATCTTGATTTAGGCAAGATTTCTTAATTATTTTTTTTATTTAAATCATTCATGATTTTCTTTAATATTTTTTCTTTTCGTTTATTTTCTTGTCTTTCTGCAAGTTTATTACCTAATTTAAAGACATAAATGAAAGCGAATACTGAAAGCATAATGTCAAACGATGCTATAATATCTAATAAATAATGTTGTCTTATAAAAACAGTTGATAAAATAATCATTACAGACAAGCCACTTGCTATAATTCTGAAGAAAACATTCATTTTTTTACAAGTAAAACAAGCAATCATAACTGCAAATGCCATAAAACAGTGTTGTGAAGGGAAACAATTTATTGGATTTACAGAGCCCCAAGTCCAAACTACAAGTTTATCTGTAAAAGTTACAGGAGTAAAATCTGGCTTTACAAATTCTGTTTGAGCAAATAAATAAATAATTCCAGATATTGCAAAACTAATACATAGAGTTAAGAAAACAGTATATAGCAGTTTTTTGTCCTTAAATGCAAGATAGAAAAAAGTTATTATACCCAAAGGAAAGGTTAAATAATAAAAATATACAAACCAAGAAATCAATGGTATTTTATCATCTAAATCAATTTTAGGGTAGTAACTCCCGTGCAAATCAAATATAGTATAAATAAGTTGATTGCCAAAATATGAGATTAGCAAAACGACAACAAAAATTAGAAATGGTATAATAGCGTATTTTATTTCGTTAAAAATATATCTTACTTTTCCGTTTTCTTTCTTTAGTGTTTTTTTATTTTTCATATGTTTTATCATTTTTTAAGTATCTGCTAGCCTAAATTAAATCAAAATTTTTCTGATTCATTAAAACCATTATTATCTTTTTGTCTAAAAATTTTTGTAAATTCTTGTACTTGCCTTATAATTTTCGTTTCATTTTCTTTTTTTATTTTGCTATAAAGATAAGATTCACAAAATTGCGGAGCAATAGCGTGATAAATTTCTTCGCTTTCAGAAAAGTTTGTTTTTAAAATAAACTTATGATTTTTGTTAATATTTTGATTATATGAAAAGGTTTTATTTTTAAGTAAACTGCCATAACTTAAAAGTAATCTATCCTTATATATTTGAGTTTCTATATCTTTATCAATTAAGTTTTCATCTAAATTATTTATAAAATCTAAAAGCGAAAAATCATTTTTATTTTTTCTAATTTCCTCTTGACGGTTAAACCATCTGGAGTTTACAAATTTTGATGTTTTTGGATTATGGTTAAAAAGATTAAAGCAGTAGTATCTTGCATCTATTTCTAAAATATTTTGAGCCCCATGATTTGCTCTATATTGAAAAGTGGCAAGTTTAAAGCATTCCATAAAGTTTTTTAAAAAAGGGTCAAGTTGAACATTCAATGAGTATTGCATATAATGTCTAATTTCATGTATTAAAGTGTCAACCATTTTATAGATATAAAATATATTTTTGCTTTTCATCATCTGGTCAAAAATTTCCAAATATCTATAATTAAACCCGATACAATTTTCTTTGTTTGAGTATTTTCCAAATTTATTTTTCATTCTATAAGTTTTAAAAGGTATATTTGAATTAATGTTATTTATTTTAAAAATTTCTTTTACAATCATATTAAAATAGATTTTTAATAAATCTACATTATAGACTTTTTTGTAAAAGTCATCATCTATAATGTTTAATAATTGATATAAATTTGGAGAAATTTTTACTTCCATTGCATAAATTATTATAACAAAGTTGAAAGTTATTTTCAATAGTTAAATTGTATAAATAATAAAATATTTTTAAATATTATACTAATAATCTTTTCATATTGTATAATTTGTTGTATAATATTAAATATTTTAAGTGAGGGGGGAATGAAAAAAATAGGTATTGATTTAGATAAAACACTTTTTAACTGTGAATCTTTATTATATGATTTACTAAATAAATTTCAATTCATTAATAAAAATGATAAAACTTTTATTGAGATAGATATAAACAACATTAAAGAAATTAGTCCTTTTATTAAAAAAATAAATAAAATTTTAAATCCATCTTTTTATACTGCCTATCCTTACGCAATTCAAACTATAAATTCATTACATGAAGCAGGTTACAAAATATATTTTATTTCAAGTCGTCCTAACATTAATTTTATAACCTCCGCCACTGTTGAGTGGTTGATAAACAATAAAGTTCATTGTGATAAGTTAATAATGGCATGTAACAATAAGGCACATTATGCTTATGAAAACAAATTGGATTTTTTTATAGATGATTTAGTTGATAATTGTATGACTTTAGAAAAAATAGGTATAAAGTCAATATTATTTGATGGTTGTTTAAAAAATAAAGATTATTTTAAACTAAAGAAAACTGATATGAAATTTACCGTTTTAAATTGTTGGTCAAAAATAGGAGAGTTTATAAAAGAATATAATTTAACAGAAACACAAATTGAAGAAAAATTAGAAAATGATATAAAAGAAGATAAAGATAAAATCAAAATGTTTTAAGATAATTATAGTTTACTAATGATATTTTTATGTTTTTTGATTTGTATGAATAAATTTCTTTTTAGTGTAGATAATAATGGAGAGGGGGATATTATGAAACTAAAAGAAAGTAAAACTTTTTCAAATCTTGCTAGAGCATATATGGCTGAATGTGCAGCAAGAACAAGATATGAATTTTGTGAATATGGTTTTCGTTACAATGGATATGAGGCTATTGCTACATTGATAGACAAAATTGCTTATCAAGAATTTAATCATGCTAGAGTAATTTATATGAAATTACAAGATGCAGAAATGGAAATGGTTGATAATATTGATGTTTCTGCTGGATTTCCTTTTAAAGAAAAATGGGATCTCTTAACAAATCTTCAACTTCTTTGTCAAGATGAGTTAGATGAAGCAAAAGCATATGTTGTATTCGAAAAAACTGCAAGAGAAGAAGGATTTGATGAAATTGCAGACATTTTCAAAATGATACATGATGTTGAGGTTAGACATGCAAAAGTTTTTGAAGAACTTTATACTCAAATGAAAGATAAAAAACTCTATAAAAAGGCACAAAAAGTTGCATGGATTTGCCCAGCATGTGGCTATGTAAGTTTTGATAAAGAGGCATGGGAAGAATGTCCTTTATGCAGTGCAAAACAAGGTTACTGTGAATTAAAACTTCCAGAAGATTTATATATTTAAAACATAAATTTTATACATGTTATAAAAAATAATTAATATTAAAGATATCTATTTGTTAAGATTTTAATTAAATCTTATTACCTAAATAATAATTAAATAAAAACAAAATTCATTTAAAAAATAAAAACCTAGTTTTAATATAAAATTGTCAAACTAGGTTTTTATATTATTTTCTCTTTTTATCTTTATAATCGCCAAGATATCTTTTATCTTGGTATTTTAAGCCATTTTCTTTTAATAATTCTATAACTTCACCTATAGTGCCCTTTGTCATTCCTTTTTTATCAAGTATAAAACTTTGATTTTTGTTTATAAAGATATAAACAAATTGCGAAAATTCAACCACTTTGTAAAGACCACTATAGTTAAAATTTTGACTTATTTCTTTTTCATTATTTTTGTCTATATTTTTTATGTTGATATAGTCATTATAAAATTCAAATGAATTGATATAATCTTGATTTGCAAAAATTTGATTATTTTGTCTTTTAATTTGTTCTTTTGTAACATAAGGGAAAAGAAATAATCCTCCTATTATACCTGCAAGTAAAATAGCAACTCCCACATATGTATTAACAAAACAAAGCCCAATACCAATTCCTCCAAAAAATACTGCAATCATAATAGATATTAAGAGATTATATTTTTTCAGCGTAAAAAGTTGAAGATTTGTAACTTCTTCTTCAGTTAATTTAGTTGTATTTATAAATAATATATCCTTGTCTTCATTTTTTTTTATTTTTTTATCCATTTTTTGTCCTTTTTTTAATTTAAATATAGTAGTATTATTTTAACGAATGTAAAAGAATTAGTCAATTAATTCAATAAAAAAAAGGCTTATTTAGCCTTTTTTATTATTGAAATCCAATTCGTCTTTGTTCTGGGCTGTCATCAAGTTCTTTGCTTGATGCGGCGAGGTCTTCTTCGCTGATTGTAAGATTTCCAACATCTGTCCTTCCAGCTTGATATTCTTCTGCTTTTTGCAATAAAACTCTTACATATCCAGCGTTAGAGAAGTTTTTCTTCTTTCTATTTTGCTCAAGTATTTCAAGCAATTTTTTTCTTGCTTCTTCATCTAATGAAAAACCATCTTTTTTCATCATTAGATTAAAAATTTCTTCAAGTTCTTCAAGGGTATAATCTTTGATATCTATAATATTTGAAAATCTGCGTTTAAAACCGATGTTTTTATCTAATAACATATCTAATTTATCTTTATATCCTGCCATTATAACCAAAGTCTTATTAGAAGGGTCTTTTTGCTGCTCTTTATAGAGATTTTCTACTTCAATCATAAGTTGAGTAATTGCCTCTTGAGTAAAAGAATCTTCGCTTCCGTCAGGGGATATTAAACTGTAAACTTCATCAAGGAATAGTGTCCCGCCTTTTGCCTTTTTAAATATATCTTTAACTTGACCTACGGTGTGCCCTACATATTTACCTTTAAGTCCCGCACCGTTAAGTTCAACAAATTCAGGATTTTTAATAATTCCACAATCATAAAAAGTTTTAGACATTGCTTCAGCAATAGTAGTTTTGCCAACACCAGGATTTCCAACAATTCTAAAATTACAATCGACAGCTTTACCGGGTACTTTTTGTATTAATTTGGTTTTTCTTAAAATAATTTCTTTTACATCTTTAAGTCCAACAAGTCCTTCAAAATTTTTTTTGAGTGCATCTTCTATTGCAATAATTTTTCTTGTTTCTTTAGGAACTTTTTTTGTGTTAGAATTCTTTGTTTTTGTAGCTTTTTGTTCTTTTGTTTTTGGTTTTAATTTTTCTTTTACTTGTTCATCTACTTTTTCACAAATATCTTCTTCTGCAATGGCAGCCACTTTGTCATAATAAGGTAAAATCCAATTTTTAACAACTGAATAATTGAAACTTTTTATGCTTGATAAATCATGTTTTAAATATTGCAAAATTTTTTGATTATCTTTAATAATCTTATAAAAATAATTTTTAATGTTTCTTAAACTTTCAAGATATTTCCTATCTAACTTATTATTTGAGATAGAAAAAGATAAAAAGTCAATAATGTTTTCATTTGCATGCATTATATTATCAACTTTTTCTGAATACCCTTGATGTAAAAGATAAAAATAAGTATTTTTATATACATTACCTGTTGTAGATTTTTGTATTATTAAATCTAAATCACTTAAAATGATGCTTTCTATAGCAAGCCCAGCTGCATTCAAAATATCTATAAAACTTTTTTCAAAACTTTTCTTTTTATTATATGTATCAAAATCATCTTCAATATTTAAAGACAATGCATGATAAATTTTAGTAGATTTAAATATTGCGTTAATCTCTTCCAAATCAGGCAGTTCGTTATAAAAAGATAGCTCAATAAATTCAGCAGGATTTTTTACAAAATAATATTGCATTGCTATTTCATTAAGATTTTGTTCGAAAAGCATTTTGCCTCCTTTCTGCTTTACAATTTTTACATGTAATACTTATTACATACATTATATTATAAAAAAATGAGATAGTCAATACCAATTATTTAAAATTAAATAAAAACAAATAAAGATACAATTAAGTGGAAATAGATTATATAAAGTTGATTTAATTAATTAATATTTAATATTAAAGATGCAAGTAAGGAGAAATTTGTTTAAAAAATAATATAACGCAACTTAAATATAATTTTTAGAAAATGATTGACATTATAATAAAATTTGTGATATCATAAAAGAGAACTTCAAAAAATATGTAGATTTAAGTTTAAGAGATGAATCTCGCTATTGTGGTATTAGAAATTTAAAAAGATTTAATTAAGAAATTCAATTAAATTAAATGACAGGAGGGAAGGAGATTGAACTATAAATAAAATCTATGTAAAGAAGTGAAAATAAAATAAGGGGAGATACTCAAGAGGTCGAAGAGGCGGCCCTGCTAAGGCTGTAGGTCGGGCAACTGGCGCGAGGGTTCGAATCCCTCTCTTCCCGCCAAACAATTGTCGTTTGAACTCAAACGGCAATTTTTTATTTTCTTCGTCTGAAATTTCGATTTCTTTATTATAAATTACCGTTCCGTTATCGCTATTATTGTTATCATTATTGTCGTCATTATTATCATTTGGACGACTATATATTTCTTCGGCAGGATTTA
>CALVZG010000037.1 GCA_944372465.1 uncultured Clostridia bacterium | reverse complement strand
ATTAAAAGTAATTGTTCCTTTAGTTATAGATGAATTTTTTAAAATACTAAATAAACATATAGGGGGTTATGATACAAGCGAAGGGTTGGCTTTTGATGTTTTTAGTGATATATTACAAAGATACAATGCTCAAAAAGGGGCTTTCGAACTGATAGATAAAGGTTTAAAAATAAAAAATGGAGGTGTAGATTTGAAAATAGATGTCAAAAATTATACTATTACAGAATCTGATTTTATGTTTAATGTTCTAAAAAATAACAATCAACCTTTTAAAAAATATGTTTAAAATAAAGTTAATGAGCATACACCTATATACACCTACCGTGCTAGTTTTAGATGTATTTGGACAGTTTTAGACCGAAAATTCGTTTGAGAGTTTTCGGTCTTTATTTTTATAATTTTTTAATTTAATTTATACACCTACGACAGTTAAAATTGACACCTATTGCATTTTTTAAAAAGGATAGTGCTCTTTAAAAATTAAAAAGAAAAAATCGCTAAATCCCTTTATTTATAAGGTTTTAGCGATTTTTATTTGTGGAGCTAATGACGGGACTTGAACCCGTGACCTCCGCCTTACCAAGTCTTAGATGGATTTGAACGGGTTTAGAACACTCTAAATAATTTTAAATAAACTTAAATAACTCTAGGCAATTTTAAAACTAAAGTGTTGTCATCTTTTTTTATTTTTTACAACAGTTTACAACAAATAATTCACTTATAATTTATATGGAGGTGAATTATGAAACGAGCAGGTAATAATGAAGGTTGTTTTTTTGTTAGAAAAGATGGTAGACATTGTTGTGCAATTACGATAAAAGAAAATGGAAATACTAAACGAAAATATTTTTATGGATTGAATAATTTTGAGATTGTTAAAAAAGTTAACAATTATTATAATTCAATAAAAATCAAAATAGACGATATTTCTATACAGCAGATGTTTTTAGATTGGTTGATTAACATTAAAATGCATACAGTTTGTAGCAGAACTATGGAATACTATATTGGCTTATTTAATGTTTATATGAAACAAGATTTAAGTTTTATGTCATTAGAAAATTTTAATAGCAAAAATATTTATAATTATTTTGTTAATTTACAAAAAACAAACATTAGTTTAGAAAGACTAAAAAAGATAAAACAACTATTAAGTCAATTTAACAATCATTTAATTATGCAAGGCTGTTTGAATTATAACATTGTTAATTGTGTTGATATAAAAAAGAGAGAAAGTAAAACGCCAAAAGAAGATTATAAAGCAATTCCTAGAGAAATTAGATCTAAATTTTTAATTGCTTTGGATGAAAATAAATTTTTAAAAACAATTTGCTATCTTGGTTTGTTTGCTGGATTAAGAATAGGTGAAATTTTAGCATTACAATGGGAAGATATAGATTTTGATAAAAAGCTTATTAATATCTATAAGTCTGTTTGCAGAGAAATAAAGTTTGATGATGAAGGAATAATTGTTTCGAAAAAAATAAAAATAGTTAGTCCAAAAACAAAAAATTCTAATAGGGTTATTCCATTTTGTAAGGAATTAGGAAAGGTATTAGAAGATTGGAAATTTGAGTGTTGGTTAGATAGTAAAATCACAAACAAAAGGTTTGATGATAAATCATTCTTATTTAAAGATAAGAATTCAGCAATATGTAGTTATGAACTTGTAAAACAAAGATTTGAAAGATTCCTTGCAAAGAATAATTTAAAACAATATAACATTCATTTGCATTCATTAAGACATACATTCGCCACTACGTTATTTGAAAATAATGTTAATCCCAAAGCCATACAACTTTTAATGGGGCATAGCAATATAAAAACAACTATAAATATTTATAATAACATTGATTACCAAAATTTAAGGAACATCATTGATGTTATAAAATTTTAGTGTAAATTTACATATTGATAATTTAACCATTAATAAAAAGTAGTTGCATAAATGGATTATATTGTTAATGATTATCTTGTTGAAGACCAAAACTAAATTGATTTACAATTTTAATTAAAGAGCGATAAATTTTATTTAAAATAAAAACAAATTATAAGTTAAAAGCAAAAATATAATACTTAACAAAAAAATTAGATGTAAAAGTAGGCAAATCAAAAGATTTTATGATATACTTATAGCGAGGTGAATATGATAGAAAACAAAAGGGGATTAATTTTATTTTTTATTCTTGTGCTAATTTCTGGAATTGTTCCTTTTTTTATCAATAATAATAGCATTTGGTTTGCTTTCTTATTGGCAATTTTTGGAAGTGCACTATTATCATTTATAGTATGTTTTATCAATTACTATACTATTAAAAGAAATTTATTGAAATCGATTATTTATGGGACTTTTTATTTAGAATATACATCAAAATTGTTATATGAGGCAAATGGTAATAATAAATTAAATAAGCAACAATTAATTAGTATTTGTTCTTTTGTTAGAGAGAAACTAAATAAAGAATTTGATAATATTGATTTATGTGTAAACGGTTTGTTTTTTTGGGATAAAGCTGGTAAAAAACTTTTATTGGATTATAGGGAAGATTTGTATGACAATGTTTATAGTAAATATTTTGATTTATATTTATTTATAACAACTTGTAAAGAAATAGATATGTTAGAAATAAAAGAGGAATTAGAAAAGTTTTTATTTAAACTTGCGATATATAATGAATTTTTAGAAAAAAAAGAAAAAATAAATCAGCATTATTTTAAAGGGAATAGTATAAATTCACATTATGATAATTCTGAAGCAGATGCTTATATAAGTGAATTCAAAAATAAATTAAAAAATGAATTTAAGGAACATGAACAATAAATAAGATGAAAAAGTTTGGATATTGTCTAGGAAAGTGTGAAATAACTTAAAGATTTGTTTTGTAATGTTTTTAGAAATAAAATTAATTTGAAAAGTTTAAAAGAATGTTTCAAAGACATGGTTTGAATAACAACTATTAGTTTATTTTTTGAAATAGTCTTATTTATGAAATATGTGAAAAATGTGGATTATTTTAACATTATTAATAACAAAAACACAAAATATAAAGCATATATAATTTAAATATTAGAGTATAAGTTAATTTTATATATATCCCAATTTAGTGACAAAAGGCATTTAAGATTTTATAGACAAAAACGTTAAATCATATTTTTTTGTAACACATTTTTTTAATAATACAATAATTTTTAGTTATTATAGTAAAATCTTTAAAGTATTACAAAAAAGAAGGAGGTCATTTTGGTGAATGAACAGCTTTTATTAGATACATCCATCGTTTTTGATTTAATAGGATTAAACGCTAAAAAAAATTGCATAAACTATGAAAACATAAAAAAATCCCAAATAAATCTTTCTTCTTTTAGTTTATATGAGTTTATAGAAAATACTGAGAAGTTTAATAAAAACCCAGAGGAATTCAAAATTAACTTTAAAAAGGTTAGAAATCTATCCATAAACTTTATAACAAACATCGAGATAAATGTTGATGACAGAAAGTTGTTATCTCTTGATATGCTTGATGTTGTAGAATTAAATGAAATAAAAAAAATGTTATTTAAGAAAATAAAAGATGGATATTGTGTTTTTTATAATTCAGTAATGTTATCACTTATTGGGTTCCAGTTGCGTAATATTGTAGGTAAAATAAGTGCCACAAAAATAAAGGAACTTAATTATATGGTTGAAAGATTTAGATGTTTTTTTGATGATTATGTGCAATCGAAGATAGTAGACATTAATAAAAAAAGAGAAGTCCATAGATATTTTAAAAATTTAATTAATAGAGTGTCAAATTTAGGAACACATATATTTATATCGTTAACCCGATATGGTGCAATTGGATTCAAATATGCAAAAAAATATTTAAGAAAATTAAAAAAATTTATAGAGTATGGATATATAATAGATAAAGATTACAACTTTTTCGCTAGTGTTATTGATTTTTGTCATAAAAAAAGACCAAATTTAACGCTTCAAAAAATAAAGGATGAGTTATTATGCAGTTTGTTACAAAACATAAAATTTAAATATAGAGAGAATGGAGAGAAAAAAGATAAAAATGATGTAATATATATATATTTACAAAAATGGATTGAACAGCTCTATGCAATTTCTAATCATAATTTAAGAATTGAAAATGATATGATAGATTTTATGATTTCAGATATTAGAAAAAAAGTTAACGGTGATATTACTTTGCTGCCAATCTCATCTGATAAGTCCTTTATTAAAATTGCTTGCACAAACAAAGACTATAAAGATTATATTTATTTTGATAAATTAGAAATAACAAATGAAACTTAATTTAAAACAATTTCATGAAGGAACTCCGTATGTGCGTTGTTGATTTGTTAAAGAGTGCTAAAAATTTACCTTAAAAAATTAAATGATGAAAAAAATGGAGGGGAATTTAGCCCCATTTTATTTTTATTGAAGTTGACAACAATTTGACAACAAATGCGTTAATTTTAGATAATTTTAGATAGTTTTAGATAACTTTTTAAAAAACAAGATTTTTTATCAAAAACTTTATATTTTCGTTGTAGATTTGAGTTGTTTTTGATAAACCAAATTGACAACAAATTGGTATCCGAACATCAAAAAACCCTTATAAATAAAGGGTTTTAAGTGGAGCTGATGAACGGTTACGATCCGTCTACCTCTTCCTTACCAATTTAAAAATATTTTAACCAAAACTTGTGCTCTATGCCAACAAAACAATTATAAATACTAGCAAAAACGCTAGTATTTTTTTAATAGGTGCAAAAAATTTTAAAACTTGTGCACCTACA
>CALVZG010000036.1 GCA_944372465.1 uncultured Clostridia bacterium | reverse complement strand
TTCATTATTTTTTATTATTTTTTCTGTTTTATTTTAATTAATTTATTTTTTTTAAAATTAATTATATTTTTAATTTTTATTTATTCATAACTGAATGTCTTATTATTTCATTATTTTTTATTAATTTTTCTGTTTTATTTTAATTAATTTAATTTTTTTAAAATTAATTATATTTTTAATTTTTATTTTTTGATTTTTTTATATTTTTTTTATTTTTATTAATTAATTTATTATTTTTATAAATAAATTTTTATAAATTTTTTAAAATTGTTAATGGCGCAAATTCTAACATTAAACTTTTCTTACCAAAATCTTCAAAAATTATATCACCAACAAGTCCATCATCGGAAATGGCAACTAGGTCGCCTTTGCCAAACTTTGGGTGCTCTAGTTTTTGACCTATTCTATAAATAGACACATCTTTTTTGGGTTTTTCTTCTTTATCATTTTGTCGCAAAATAGATTTATGGTCAAATTGAAAATTGCTTTTATTAAATTTATCAATATTTTTATTTGTTAAGTAGTTATTTCCACTATAATTCCCGCCACCTCTATCAGCATTGTTATCTTTTTGATAATTATTAAAACTATTATATCCAGAATAAGTTCTATCATACTGATAACTCTTATTCTCTTTTCTCTCTTGTTTTTCTAGCGATAAAAGCCCTAATTCTCTACAAAATCTGCTTGGAGTTTGATATTGACTATCTCGGTACAAATATCTTTTTGAAGCATGAGATAAATACAACCTTTCTTCTGCTCTTGTTAAAGCCACATACATTAGACGGCGTTCCTCTTCAAGTTCATATGAACTATTAAGCGAGCGTCCACTAGGGAATATTCCCTCTTCAAGTCCTACAATAAAGACAACTTTAAATTCAAGACCTTTGACAGCATGTACAGTTGCTATTGTAACTGCTCCGCCTTCGCCTATATCATCTGTATCCGAACTTAAAGTTATACTTTCAAGAAAATTACTTAAAGTTGCATCTGGATTCAATTCTTCAAACTCTTTAACAGAGGTTACAAATTGGTTGATATTTAAAAGCCTATTGGCATCTTCTTCATCTTTTATATTATAAGCACTTAAAATACCAAATGAATTAATTACCCCTTCAACAAATTTTGAAAGTGGTTTTTGAGATAATGTCATGACTTTTTTAAATGCTTCAATAAAAGTTGAAAATTTTTTATATATTGAACTTTCTTCAATTTGTTTAGACAAAACATTTTCTAGCAATGATTTAGAATAATCAAGTTCTTGGAGTTTTGCTATTGTTCCGTCTCCTATCCCGCGTTTTGGAAAATTTATTATTCGAGCAAAAGATACATCGTCTTTTGGATTAACAAAAAGCCTTAAATACCCTATTATGTTTTTTATTTCTATGCGTTCGTAAAACTTGAAACCACCAAAAATTCTATGTGGTATGTTATAAGATAAAAATGCCTCCTCAAAATTACGAGATAAAGCATTCATTCGCATAAGAACTGCAATATCCTTATATTCATAACCATTATTTATCAAACTTTGTATCGTTCGACAAACATATAATGCTTCATCTTTTTCATCATATGCATTATATAAAGTTGGCTTTTCTCCTCCCTCTTTATCAGTCCACATATTTTTGTTTAATCTTGCTGTATTATTTTTTATAACATTATTTGCTATTTTTATTATTTCATTTGTAGAGCGATAATTTCTTTCAAGTTTAAATATTTTTATATCTGGAAAATCTTTCTTCAAGTTAAAGATATTTTTAAAATTTGCACCACGCCATGAATAAATACATTGGTCTTCATCTCCAACCACAAACAAATTCCCATGTTTTGACGCCAGCATTTTTACAAGATTATATTGAATAATATTAGTATCTTGAAATTCATCAACTAAAATATATTCAAATCTATTAGCATAATAATCAAGAATTTGCGGAAAAGTTTTAAATAATTCAATTGTTTTACATAAAAGGTCATCAAAATCAAGAGCATTATTCTTTTTCAATTTATTTTGATATGCACTGATACATTTTCCTATCTTGTTTATATCAAATTCTTCTTGATGAGTATTTATATATTCTTCAAGGCTTTGACTTCCGTTCTTCCAATTTGACAAATGTTTTACAACCGCTTTTTTTAATTTATCGTCATCTATCCCTTGCTCCGCTAAAACCTCTTTTATAACCTTTTCACTATCACTTTCACTATAAATAGAAAAATCTCGTGTAAAAGGATAAAGAGCGTCTATATCTCTTCTTAAAATCTTTGCACACATTGAATGAAATGTTGAAATCCAAACTTTATCAGCACCTTCAACCATTGATGAAATTCTGTTTTTCATCTCTCCTGCTGCTTTGTTTGTAAAAGTTATTGCTAATATATTATAAGGATTAACATTATATTCCTTAATAAGATAGGCTACTCTATGAGTGAGGAGTCTAGTTTTCCCAGAACCTGCCCCTGCCGTAACCAAAACTGCCCCCTTAATTTCTTTAAGGGGGGCAAGTTGCTCTTCGTTTAATGAGTCAATGTCGTAATTCATATAGGTATTATAACATTTTTGATGATAAAAAAAAAGTGTTTGAATGAAGTATACAAAAAAATAAATTTCTAAAATTCCAAACGATAATGTTTAAAATTCTAAATTTTTTATTCTAACATAAAATTAAAAACAACCCTTATTTAAGGATTGTTTTTAATGAATATATCTTTTATAAGAGTATGCAAAGAACCCCGCCTTTACCTTCATTTACTATTCTTGAAAGTGTTTTCCTCATTTTCTTTTGTGCTTCCACAGGCATTGTAACAATTTTAGCATTGATATTGTCCCCTACAAGAGTATATAAACTCTTTCCTAAAATATTTGTATCCCAAATAGATTGAGGGTCATTTTCAAATTGGTCAACAATATTTTTAGCAAGGTCTTGACTTTGGTCTTCAGTGCCGACAAGAGGAGTAACTTCCGTTTCTACATCAACTCTCATTATATGCAAACTTGGTGCAGATGCTTTTATTTTTACTCCGTATCTGTTGCCCTGTTTGATTATTTCAGGTTCGCCAAGTTCTAAATCTTCTCGCCTTGGTTCAACTATTCCATATCCTGTCTGCTTTACCTCTTCAAGTGCACCTTTGATTTTGTCGTATTCAAGTTTTGCAAATGCAAGTTCTTTTATATAACTTACAAGTTCAAAGTCATCTTTTATTTCAAATCCACATTCATTTGAAAGAACTTGATAGAATAGTCCGTCTTTAGGGATAACATTGAATTTTACTATTCCATTTCCAGCATCAATAGTCGAAACAGTAATTGGGTCGAAAGAATTGCTTTCTGCAAATGCAATTTGACTCTTTTCAGCATCGCTAAGTTTAATCATACTAGAGCCAAGTTTTCTCATTTCGCTTGCTATTTCAGTTATAATATCACTATTGAAATCAAGTGCTCTAAGCCATTCTGGCATTTGAACTTGAATTGATTGAACAGGAAATTCCATTAAAATATTTGCTACAATTTTATCAACATCTTCATCTTTAAGTTCTTGTGCATTAAGTGGAACTACTGGAACATTGTATTTCTCACTCAATGAAGATGTCAATTTTTTTGCCTCGCTATTGTTTGGATTTTTACAATTCAATACAACTATAAAAGGTTTACCACACTCTTTCAACTCTTTTATAACCCTTTCTTCAGCCTCGACATAACTAGAACGAGGTATTTCAGTTATAGAGCCATCTGTTGTAACACAGATACCGATTGTTGAATGCTCTTTAATAACTTTTGTAGTTCCAAGTTCGGCGGCTTCTTCAAAAGGGAGGTCCTCTTCTGACCAAGGTGTTTTTACAAGTCTTGGCTTATTATCTTCAGTATGCCCCATAACTCCACTAACTAAATATCCAACACAATCAATCATTCTCACTTTCATTTCTGCACTTGCCACTTTAATCTTTACTGCTTCATTAGGCACAAAATGAGGTTGAGTTGTCATAATAGTTTTTCCATCTGCTGATTGAGGAAGTTCATCAATAGTCCGTTCTTTAGCATTTTTCTCGGTGATATTTGGCACTACAAGTTTTTGCATGAAATTAGTAATAAAGGTAGATTTTCCAACTCTAACAGGGCCAACCACTCCGATATAAATATCACCATTAGTACGAGTTTTTATATCATCATAAATTTGGAATTTTTCCATAATTTTTGCCTCCTATGCGACAAGATAATGTATGTTTAAAAATCATAAAATAGAACGAAATATTTAAAATATAAAGAAAATAACAATTAAAATAATATAAAATAAATTTTAAAACTACAAAATAATTATAAAAAATAGAAAAAACATAAAAATTAATGCTATAAAAAAATAACTCATAATATTTAAAGCACCTTTTTATTTATAAGTTTTAAATGCATTAAAAATGAGTTATTTTTTAATTTTAAGAAATAATTAATTTTTTTAATTTTATATTTATTTATTTTTATTATTAGGAAACTATTATTTTATTTAATTTTGATTATCTTTATTAATTGTTTTGTCTTTGTTTTCTTTATTATCTTTTTCGTTATATAAAGTCTTTTTTAAATTTTCTTTTTGTTCTTCTTCGCTAATTACAATTTCATGTTCAGGAGCATTATTTTTCACATTCTCTTCTTCAATAATTTGTTCACCTTTTTTATGAGAAAAAACTTCTTTAAGTTTGCTTTTAAAATCAATTTTATTTTCAGTATGTGTTATTAATCTTTTAATATTTCCTCTATGCATGATAAGCATCAACATATACATAACCCATATAATGATAGTTATTGCCCATGCACTTGCAACAGGAGTAAGCCAAATATAAATAGTATAGGCGATAGACAAACCACCAATATAGGTGAAAGAAATCACACAAGCATAATTGACAAACATAAATAATACAAAACACATTACAAACCAGCCAAGTCCGACATACCAAAGACTTGAGAAAATAAAAATTCCTGCCAAACAAGCAACACCTTTCCCTCCCTTAAAGTTTGACCAAACAGGGAACATGTTGCCAAAAAGCAAAAATGCCCCTGCTTCAAAATAAATTAAATCGCCATATTGAGGGAAAATAAGTTTAAAAATAAGACAAGCAAGTCCTGCTTTTACAACTTCTGCGACAAAGGTTGCAAGGGCTAGTCCAAACCCAAACGAACGAAGCATATTCATTGTTCCGGGATTGCCACTGCCCATTTTAGTGATATCTTTTCTTCTAGCGTTCCAAGCAATAATTTTAGAAAAATTAATTGTACCTATAAAATATGATATGAATGCTACAAGAACAAAATATAAAGCATCTATCATAACTATTCCCCCTTACCTTTAATAATAAATTTGATAGGTGTTCCTGAAAAATCAATTCGCTCACGGAACCTATTTTCAAGATATCTCCTATATGAAAAATTGATGTATTTAGGATCATTGACAAATAAAACAAATATTGGTGGATTTGTAGAAACTTGTGTAATATATTTTATTTTTACACGCTTTCCATTATGTGCAGGCGGCTGATAATTTAAAACAGCCTGTGCAAGCAAGTCGTTAAGCAAACCTGTTGTAATTCGTTTTGAAGAATTTTCATAACTTTTTAATGCAAGTTCCATAATTTGTCCAATGCTTTCCCCTGTCAAAGCAGAAACAAATATTACTTGAAAATAATTCATGAAAGCGAGATTTTCAGATAACATTTTTAAATAGTCTGGCTTATTTTTCGATTTTATATCCCATTTGTTGACAACTATGACACTAGGTTTGCCCGCTTCGTCAACATATCCAGCAATACGAACATCTTGTTCAGAGATTATCTCCTGTGAGCCATCAATAACTATAAGCACAATGTCCGCTTCATCAATAGCCGACATGGTCCTTAAAACAGAATAACCTTCAACAGATTCTCTTTCAACGGCTCGTTGCCTTCTTAGCCCTGCCGTATCAACGAGGGCAAAATTTTGTTTGTTATACTTGAATGGGACAAGCACAGCATCACGGGTAGTACCCTCTACATTGCTTACAACTACTCTTTCGCTTCCAAGCAATCTATTTACTAAAGAACTTTTTCCAACATTAGGTCTGCCAACAATGGCAATTTTTGTTACATTTTCCCCTGCATCATCAACTTTTTCTTTAAAATTTGAAACGATTGCATCTAAAATATCACCTAAACCTTTACTTTGCATAACTGACAAAGGATAAGGAGTTCCAAGACCAAGACTATAAAATTCATATGTCTTTTCTACATCAAAATTATCAAGTTTATTGACAGCAAGAACGACAGGTGTTTTGCTTTTTTGTAAAATTTCGGCAACTTCTTCGTCATTAGTAGTAACACCTACCCTTCCATCAACTAAAAATACAACAACATCTGCTTCATTAATTGCTATTTGTGCCTGTTTTTTTATATCTTTTTGAAAAGTATCTTCACTTCTGTCGTCAATACCTCCAGTATCAACCAAAGTAAAAGAATGACCGCTCCATTCGGCTTCTGCGTAAATTCTATCACGCGTAACACCCGGAGTGTCATCTACTATACTTATTCTTTTACCACAAATTTTATTGAAAAAAGTACTTTTCCCAACATTAGGTCTTCCAACAACAGCAACTACAGGTTTGTACATATCTCTCCTTTATAATAGACTATCACACTTAATCAAAAAAAGCAAATAAAATACAATTATAATAAAATAGCCTAATTAAAATTTTAATAATTTAAAATGATTTAAAAATATATTATTTTAAATACTAAATTAACAAAATTAAAAATATATTCAAATATAGATTTTTTGTAATAAAAAGACTACCAATATTTAAGTGAACCTTTTGAATAAAGTTTTTTACTTTTGGTGTTCACCACATATGGTAGCCCTAACTATTTTATAATTTATTTCTTATCGGTTTTCTTTGTCGAACCTGTCGTGCTTGTCTTTGATTTGGTTGTTGAAGTAGACTTTGCATTTGCTGATTTTGCACTTGATTTACTTGTTGTACTTGTAGATGTCTTTGCTGTTTTTGTACTTTCTTCTGCTGAAGTTGTTTTTGCACTATCTTTCACTGCACTAGGTTTAGAAGTTGCAGTTGCTTTTGTTTCTGTCTTCTTTGCAGTACTTGAAGTTGATTGTGGTTTATTTTCAGCCTTGCTTTCAACTTTATTATCAACTTTTGTAACATTTTGTTTATTTTCTGCAGTTTTACCAACATTTCCAGTATTTGTCTTTCCAGCGTCCGTTTTTAGTGCTTGTTTGTTATCAGTTTTTTCTGTTGTCTTTGGCTCTACTTTTGTTTCTGTAGTTTTATTTTCTGCTGTTTTGGTCTTTTCGCCTGCACTAGTAGTTTCAACTTTTTTATCAGTTGAAGTTGCAGAAGTCGTTGTGTTTGGTTTTACAATAACAGGTTTCTTTGGTGGTTGTTTAATTGCATTTTGTGTAGAGGCTGGTTGATTTGTATTGCTTGCAACTGCTGTCCCACTTGCTACATTTGCTTTTGAACTATCACTTTCTTTTTCTATCTTCTTTAATTGCTTTTCGAATTCCGCTTGAGTACTTTCACTAAGCCCTATGTCCTTTGATGTTTGAGTAGCACCATTATTAATTTCTTGATTATTATTTATAGACTGCATGATAGCCGCTTCCATCTCTTGTTCTTCTTTCTTTTTCTTCATCATTTTATCTATGGTATCAATTATACTTAAAAGCAACATGAAAAGTACTATACATGATGGAACTACAACTATTACAACAATACCAACACTGCTAGAAATAAATTCAAGGAAAGATGCAAGCCCGCTGTCAGTATAAACACCAACTACATAATCACTTCTTGTGTATTTATCCGCAGCAGTGTTGCTTGTACCTTTTGTTTGAAACCAAACATAACCTTCACTATCTACTTGAATATCTATTACTTGATGAAAATATATTTGAGTATTATATGAATTTTCACCTGTTTTAAAATCAAGAACATTATCACTGCCGTTAAAGTCTGATTGCACTAAAGAACAATAATAATATGCTATTATATCTCCCTCTTCAATTTCTGATACATTGACTTTCTTTATAACTGCTACATCACCTTTTTCAAAACCATTAGAAATAAGTTCTCCATTCTTATAAACAGGGTCATTCATAGAATTTGACAATATTCTAACATAAGATTGCCCAAAAAATGATGGGACTTTGTTTTTTGCTAGATTGCCAAAACCATAAATCATAAATGTAACCAAAAGAATCATGACAATCACAAAACATACATTTGAAATAATATTTAAAACTTTAGATTTTTTCATTTTATCTTTCCCCTTTTCTCCTCAACTGTCATTACATTTCTACATCTACATTTACACATGATATAGTTATATCAATAATATCATTTACTGAATTGCTTGAATCTTTTATAGAGAAACTAATAACATAAGTTATACTTTCTTGAGCAAAAAGTCTATCTGTGGTAGTTGTAAGGTCAACAACATTTTCACTTAATCCATTTTTATAATACTGCTCTGTCATAACAACATTATTAGTTGTAGTTTGATTATCAAAAACTAAATCAAGTGCGTTATATTGACTGTTATTGACTATTGTAATATTAATAGTTATGACTGCATCTTTATTTGCAAAAACTAAATCAATATTATCCCAAACTTGATGGTCAGATGAAGAGTCTTCTGAAATTATGATTGGTTGAAGTGTTGGAGGATTATCCATACCTTCAATAGTAGATGTAGCCTCAATATTAACATTAGACCCATCGATTTCAATAGTACCTTTATTTTTATCTTCAATAACAAAATATAATACTATACCCATAATAAGCAAAATAATAACTATAATCAATGAAATAATAGATATAGCAAGTTTTGTCTTTGAAACACTATTTTCATTTTTTGCCATTTCTTTTTCTCCTATGTTTAGTTTAACATTTTTTTTTAAAAATATAAAGTAAAATAACAAATTTATTGAGAAATTTGTAAAAAAAATAAAATTAACAGATAAAATTTAATAATAAATCGTAAGATTGTTATCTAAAAAAAATTTTAAAAAAAATTTTATATAAAATCTTAATATAATAAAATATAAATGATAAATATATATAAAATAAAAAATCTTATAGGTAATCCTATAAGACTTTTTTTCGCAGTTTTTTGTTTCTTTTTTCTATCTCTTTTTAAATTTAACTTTTTATTTTTTTCTTTATCTAATTTGAGGAATTAGATTAAGCAGCAACATTTGCTAATGCAAAGTCTACTGACCAAGCAGCGCCTTCAGCAACATTGGCATCTGGATTTGTAAGATTAAGAGTTATTGTATAAATAACTGAAGTATTAGCCGCTACTGTTACAGCTTTTGAAGCAACAACATCTTGGTCTCCTGCTGAATTATTGTTATATTTGAAACTAGTAAGAGTTACATTTTTGTCTGCTACTACAACAGCGATATCATCAGTTTGAACTGTGAATGCACGATTATCTGAATCATTAGTAATTGTTACAGTGATAACAATTGGTGTATTAGATGTAGCGAATACAAGATCTAAATTATCCATTGTTACATTAGCACTATTTTGGTCTAATGTTCCAGTTTTATTTGATAAATCAGTTTCTGCACCTGTTGATGTTACTGAAATAGATGCCATAACATCATCAGCAGTAAATGAAAGAGAACCGCTTAAATTTACAGTTGCGTTAGATGCTGCGAACACCCCAACAACTAAAAGAGCGAGTACTAAACAAAAAGCAGAGATAGTAGAAACAAGTTTTGCTTTTAATGACATAATATTTACCTCCTTTTATTATGCTAGTTATATTTTAACCTTATGATTTATTTTTGTCAAATAATTTTGTCGAATTTTTTAAATTTTTTTTAATTTTTTTTATATTTCAAAAAAACAAAAATTCATGTTCCTTTGCCGAAAATAGACAATAAAGTTAGAAATATAACTAATTCAAAGCCCACTATTATTTTTTACCAAATTAGTCTATTTATTCATAAACTCATTAATATTTAAAAATATAATTTATCTTGCTTTTTAGTAAATATTATTTGATAAATATTTAACTTAAAAGAGAAGCGTCAAGCAAAAATATCAAAAAATTAATAATTTTTGCTTGACGCTTGGAAAACGAAGTTTTCTTGCACTTTTACAAAAAGTGCCTCTTTTAAGCCCTTATGAAACATTAAATTAAATAATGTATTATTTAATGATATATTAATATATATATATTATATATATAATATAGATAGTATTAGATAGTAGATAGCATTTTCTTGTAACATCACACCTGACTTAATATTGAAATCGACTTCTTCAAGAAGAGCATATATTTTTTTAAGTTGCATTTTAGAAAAATTTTTAACTTGTCCTCTTAATTTAGAGATAGCATATTCTTTCACTCCAAAAATAGAAGCAAGTTCTTTATCGGTGTTATTTGAGATAGACAAGAAGAAAAGCCTTCTAAAATGGTTTGAAATAAGTGCTAAAATACCCTGTTGCTTAATCATTTGATTTAAAAGGTTGAGTGCTTTATCTGCATTTTTTCTACCAAGTGCATCAGTAAGTTCAAATACCACATATTCATTATCTTTACTCGTCATATTTTCTACGAGTTTTTTGCTAATTAATGGGTTATCTAAATCAAAGAAAGCAAGTTTGCTTATTTCAGGTATTATTTTATACAGATAACCATTACAATAATCTAAAAGAGTATCAATAGCCTCTGCAGAGATTTGTTTGTTATATTTAGCAAATTGTCTTACAATAACTGCTGAAGCGGTAACTTTATCAAAGCGTTTGCAATCAACAAAAGATGACAATTCTTTTATAAAATCGAACTTATTAAAA
>CALVZG010000035.1 GCA_944372465.1 uncultured Clostridia bacterium | reverse complement strand
AACCGAAAACACTATAACAAAACTGTTATAGTCATCGGGATATTAAGTATTGAAATCATTATGTTTTTCACAAATTCACTCCTTAATCATTTTTAGTATATGACATTCTCACCAAAAAGTCAATAGTTTAGGTGAATTTTATCAAATTTCAGTTGCGCTTTTAAATTCAAAAGTGTTTATTTCAAATCCACCAGTTCTATTCCAAAACAAGTTTGCCAAATCTCTAAAAGCATTTAATCTTTTCTTTTTAGATTTTGCGGTTATTGACTGAATAATAAGCTTGCCAACGTCTTCATCTTCAAACTTTGGCAACGAATATTTTTGTTTGTAAAGAGCTGGGTTGGTTAGAGCACCTAAAATAACTTTCTTGCCATAAGGATATTTATACAATTTTAATACTGAACTCAATAAATAATTTAAATTGTTGTAATAAATAAAATCAAAATCTGATTTTTTCTCTTTGTAAGCGTCTTCTAAATCATCTAGCATATCCCAAATAGCATATTTAGTTAGTTCCGAAACGCTGTTATCAACATCACAAAATTTCTTTGCAAGCAATGCTTTTGCTTCTTCTTTTAGCTTGGCAACTTCTCCTAAATCATCTCTAACAATCACACCGGTTGCAAATTGATTCATAGAAGATTGCTGGATTTCGTTATAATCTTCTTGCATATATTTTCTAATTTGGTCCGCTGGGTTTACAAAACACTCAATTAAAAGCCCATCAACAAACTTGGTTGTTCTAAGTCTATAATCGCAGTCTTTTTTAAGAATAATATGAACATCCAAATCAGAATGACTTGTTGGTTTGCCAGTGATATATGAGCCACAAGCAAGAACACCAATCACATCATCTTTATATTTAAAATCATTCAAAAATTTTTCTAATTTCTCTCTCCAATTCATTTTTACCTATGTTTGCTCCTTTACTAACCAAAGTATAGCATAAACAAAAATGAATTGCAATTTTTATATTAAAAATTTTTTAAACTTCTCGAAATCGAATATTTAAAAAATGGTTATAAAAGCATAGTTTTTAGCAAATTTTTACTTATGTCTACGAATTTTTGCACAATTTTTGCAAAGTTTGTGAAAATTGTGCCGTTTTGTGATATGTTTTTGTGTTTTGCTTTCGCTTGATGTTGTATGTTAAAGATAAAGGCCTATTTGCCTTATTTTATAAGGGGGTTAGGCTTTTAACTAAATGATAAAATATGATAAAAAATAGGTCAAAAAGACTAAATTATGGCATTTCAAAGTGCTTGCTACGGAACCAAAGGTTGGGGGTTCGACCCCCTCTGGGTACACCAAAATTAAGTATTTAATTAAATCTAGCAAATTAAAGTGCTAGATTTTTTATATAATTTACTGTATATTCCATGGTTTTCACACAAAAAAATAAACGAAATATGTACTTTTAATTTTATAGAAAACTTTTCTTTATTTAATTTTAATGTAAAATTTAATCAAAATTAAACATATTCTTTAATAAAAATAAAGAGTGTTATATGCGAATTTGCTTTGACACCCTTTACTGTTGTTAAGATTATAAATTATAAAAAATATTTATCTTTTATATTCAATTTTTATTATTTTTTTAAATATTTTATATTTATCAATAATTCTAAATATTACAATTTTTTATATATATTACAAATTCTTCATCTATATACTTCTTATAGTTATAAATTACTTTGTTAAACATTTCATTATGAAGTTTAATTAAAACTTTTTTCTATTTTGAAATTAGTTTTCCCTATTTTACATCATAATCTAAACACAAATTATAATTTTAATAGTTTCCATTATTTTTTTATATTTATTTTATAATGAAATTTGTGCAAGTTATAAATCCCTTTCGCCACCACTTGAATTTTTATCTTTATCATTATCATTTATTAAATTGTTTTTTTTTATGGTTTGATTTTCAAAAACTAAATAACTCGTTGCTATTCCTTTTAAAAAATCTTGATCATGACTAACTATTAGCAAAGTACCCGCAAAATCTTCTAAAACTTTTTTTAAATATTTCTTATTTGAAATATCTAAATGATTTGTTGGTTCGTCTAAAATCAACATATTGGCATCACTTAATATAAGTTCGCATAATTTTATTCTCATTTGTTCGCCCAAACTAAGATTCTTAATCTTTGTATTAAATCGTGTTTTATCTATATTCATATTTACAAGGTTTGTGATAAAAAGTGTTCTATATTCTTTATCTTGTTCAAGAGAAAGTTCTATTATTGTTTTTTCTTGTGGTAAATTATAAACATCTTGACTCATTAAGCCTATTTTTAAACTAGGCGTTTCCCATACATCTCCAGAAGAGAGTTTTTCTTTCCCTAAAATTATATTAATTAATGTAGTTTTACCACAGCCATTTCTTCCAACCAGAGCAACTTTTTCACCGCTTCCAATAGTAAAATTTACATTTTTAAACAATAAATTATTATCAAAATTTTTAGAGAGGTTTTGCACCGATATCGCTATTTTTGATTTAATATCATCTTTAACTAATCTATATTTAATAACAGGCTCTTTTTCAGGTCTGCTAACGCGTTCTTCTAGTTCTTTTTCAAGGGCACTAATCTTATTTTTGGCCGCCCCACTAATCTTCCTTGCACCAGCTTCGGCATTGCTTTTTAAAGAGGCCAATCTGCTATCAGATGGGCTACCACCTTGTTTATTTATATTTTTATCTGCCTTATTAGCCCATCGTTTTAACCTATCAATCTCATTTTCAATTTTACTAATTTTTTTGCTTTGTGCTTCATATTCTCGCTGTTGAGATGTTATTAGATGGTTAATTTGCTCTTCATAGTCATTATAATTACCATAAAATTCTTGTATCGCTCCATCTTTTATTCGAATTATTTTAGAAACAGTGCTATTCAAAAAATATATATCATGTGAAACAACAAGTACAGTTCCTGGGAATGTGTTGATTTGGTCAATTAATATTTGTTTTGCCTCCATGTCCAAATGATTTGTAGGTTCATCTAAAACAAGTGCAGTAGGGTTTTGTGCAAAAACATAAGAAAGTGCGAGTTTTGTTTTCTCACCACAACTTAACTGATTTAAAGATTTGTTATCTAACATAAAATTTTTTAAACCCATTTTCTTCAAATACAAAAAAAATGATTTTGCAAACTCTTGATTTTCAATGCTTTTTAATATTTTATCCACACTAAATTCCGAAACTTGTTTTAAATAACCAATATTTTCGTTTATTTTAATAGTCCCGCTATCAATATCAGTATCACCCATAATTATTTTAAGCAATGTGGTTTTACCTTGTCCGTTATCGCCGATGATACCAATCTTTTCTCCATCATATATTGTTAAAGAAAGATTATCAAAAATGATTTTGTCGCCATATGATTTTTGAACATTAGATAAAGAAATCATATATTTAATCTCCTTTTTAATAGATATAATCACTCAGATAATTTGAAATTATTGTATTTAATTTTTCTTCGTTTGTCTTTAATAATTTTAAAAGTTCTTTAATTGTATAGTAATATAATATTCGGGATGTACAATAAAGTTTTTTATAAGGGAAATCTCTATTTTTCAACAAAACATCAGCAGTACAAAATGTGCAAATATTTTTTGCCCAACACTTTTTGCATCTTGCATTATTCTTATTGTTTGTTTGGCAAAGGATTGGATTGTCTAATTTAAACTTACCTAAAAGTCTTACACACGGGTATCTTTCTCCATTATAATCAAAAACTATTGACATTTGTTGAGATAATTCTTTACAATAAACCTCTTGTCTTTTTCCCACACACAAACCATCTAACACATTTATAAAAAAACATACTTATTCAAAATAAATATCCGTTTGCATTAATAATTTACTTTATTTTTGAAATTTAGTTCCATGCAGTAGGACATACCCTATTTTCTTGAAACCACTGTGTGTCTAAAAGTCTTAAATCATTATTACTAAATTCTAATGATATTTTATTCCCTGATGCCGTAAACACTATATTCCCGTTCATCGCCTTTACTGTCCCAAGAGATGAAAAGTCGCTCTTGTCTACATAATTGTCTACCATTGATGTTACATATACATTTTTTGTATATGGTGCGACATTATCAATAAATTCCTGTGTAGGAAATTGATTTGCTTTTGTGTCTGTATATTCACTTGTCCCCGCACAACAACAAACGCATACATATTCTGGGGTTATTGCTTCCATCAATGTTATACTACTTGATGTTTTTGAACCATGATGGCCTGCTTTATATAGTACGCAATGAGGTAATCCTTCATAATTTTGCTGATAATATTCTACAAGTTTTTCTTCGCCGTTTTCCTCTAAATCACCTGTAAAAAGATAATGGTTATCTCCTTGATTTATCATAACACATACTGAATAATTATTTTCACCACTTGAATCTGTATTTTCATAATAGTAATTGTAAAGTATTTCAAGTTCTACCCCTTCAGAAAGTTGAATAATCCTGCTTCCACCATTTTGATTATTATAACATTCTAGTGCTGTATAATGATTTGCACCATTTGCTATCTCTTCATCTCTCGCTGCATAATATTTGCCCACAACTGTTCTTGAAGTTGCTGTGCTATTGGTAAGTGGAAAATCTATTATATTTTCAACTTTGTAATGTTCAAATATTCCTACTCTATCTGTAGTACTATAAAATGCTGATATATGGTCTTCATGCCCATGAGTTGCAATTACATATTCTAATGTATTGTCTGTTACATAATTATCTACATAATCTATAATTGTTGTAGATGAATCATTCCTTGAACCCGCATCGATTAAAATATCATTTTCTCCGCATTGAATAAAGACACAATCACCAGTATACTTATTTCCTAGTTGTAAGAAATGAATTGATAAATCCCCACTGACAAAAGTTTCCGTTTTGGGTGAATCTATAATAAATACCTCTATTAAAAATCCACCTGCAAAACCTAGTGAAGTGATAATTAAAGATATAAAAATTATCATTATAGCTTTAAATATTTTCATCTAGCACCTCATCTACAATTATTATTGTTCTATAACGCTCTATTCCTCTATATCTTATATCATCAACAGTATACTTTATGTAATAAGTTCCTTCCTCATTATAGTTTACATTTGTCTGACTTACTATCTTTGATGATATATCTTTTCCAAATGAAATTGCAATCGCTCTTTCATCTTGATAATTTTGACCTAAATTTAATGTAATGGTATGCTCTCCAATAATTTCAAAAATATCATTCCTAGTTATATATTTTGCAGTAAAAAAACCTGCAACTGCACCTATTATCAATAAAAAAACTACTATAATGCGTCCTATTTTTTTATTCTTTTTTTTATTAATTTTTGTCATTATTTTACCTTTTACTTACACCATATCCCATGAAGATTACAAATAGAATAAACTTTTTCTAATTTTTCTTCATCTTTTAAATAATAAACTGCTTCAGGTTTATCTGTATAATTTAGCTCTTGCACATAATATCCTAAAGTCGTTAAAATAATTATATGTGATATATAATGGCTTTCTGTCATTGGATGTTCAATTTCACCTATTTTGACATAAATTTTATTCCCTGTTTGCTCTATAACTGGCAAATGTTTCTCTTGTGCTGCATCTGTTGAATTAACATCTATTTCTTGCATCTTTTGACCGCAACAAAATAAAGGTATATTTTTATCAACAAGTTTTATTGCTATATTACCACATACATTGCATTTAAAAAATTTTAATTCTTTCATTTTGACCTTCCTTTTATCTACTTAATTATATCATATTAATTTTTAATCTTCAAAATAAAAAATCATAAATTAGTTTATATTATTTTAATTTGACAAAGTATTTTTTATTTTATATTATATAATTATAAAGGATATTTTTATGGACAAAAATTCTAATAAATTAAATAAAATTTTATGGATATTAAGGATAATTTCTCTTATTTTTATTGTTGGCGGCATTGTTATGCTTACAATAAAATTCACAAATAATTTAATGTCAATAGGACTTACGATAGGTGGTAGTTTTTCTTTATTTATTGGCTTTGCAACCATGATGTTTAGTCTTATTCCAGTAATACAAAAAGCAATGATAAAGTTAAACAAACACATTATAAACGAAAATAAAGACGACCTTCAAGAAATTTCAACATCTTCAAGTGAAATTATGAGTCAAGGAATAAAAAACATCTCTAAATCAGCAGCAGACGGATACAACGAAGCAATGGATTCAGAAAAAATTTTTTGTAAATATTGCGGGGAAAAGATTGATAAGGATAGTAAATTTTGTTCGCATTGTGGTAAAAAACTATAATTATTATTTTAAAAAAAACGGGTTGTCCCCGTTTTTATTATAATTCTATGGCACTATTGAAATTTTTATTGACTTCTCTGCTTTGTTTTTCTGTTGATTTTAAAATAAATTGACAAGATATTATTTTTTGTCGTTTTAAAATAAATTTTTTATTATTTAAATTGTAAATTACATCTGTTTTATACTTACATTTATTACAAGAACTATTAAAGTGCTCCTTAAAAGGACAATGACGAAAATACATATATTCGGGATAATAATCACTTAATACAAAAAGATTTGCACTGCTTGCTCTAATTACATCTAAATCTTCTATTTCTATCGACAGTATAATATTTTTATAACCTTTATCTGAATAATATTTAACTGCATATGAATTATAAACATTCATATTATTACCAATTATAGTCTTGTCTTTTGATGTTAAATTTAAAGTGTAATAATTATTTGCTACTACACCCCAATTTGAACATTTAGAAAGTATTGATTTAATTTTATTTAATTCTTCAAAAGTTGCAAGTATTGGTAAAGAAATATATACATTTAATTCTTTATATTTTTGATAATCTTTTAAAATTTGATTTTCATCAAAGTCATATATTTTATAAATTAGTATATTGTTTTTTAAATTATTATCTATTTGTGCAAAATTTTCAAAAATTATTATATTTTTTTTAATATTTTCAGTATTTTTTAAGTTAAAATCAAATTTCTTATAATTTGATTTTTCTTCTATCTTGTTTTTTTCATTATAGATTTTTATTATCTTTCCCTCTAATAATTTTAATGCCTTTCTTCTTAATTCATTTAATTGTGATTTTAATATGAATGCATTTGTTAGTGAACATGAAAGTTTATTAAGTTTAAATATATCTCCCATTTTTGAAAATTGTGATTTGCAATCTTCATAATTTAGAGGCTTTGTTTTAGCATGTTCAACCACAAAATCACTTTCTAAAGTTATAGAAACATTGCTTGATTTTAATTCTATTTTTGCTCTTTCGCCTTCATTTGCTGTAAAATTACAATCAACCAATATGTATTTTTTATTTTCTATATATTTTTCTTCTAGTTTGCTATCGACTATTAAATTCACATCACTTTCAATTTCTACATTTGAAGTAGTTGTTATTTTATAAACATTATCTTTTTGTTTTTGCACATCTACAATTGAAATTACACATAATTCCTTGCCATTTTTAAAAATTTTTATAACATCTCCGCGTACTAATTCATGTGAAGACTTTATTTTTACTTCATTAAATTTTTTACCCTTTATTACACCTATTATTTCCCCTATCTTTATACCTATATGATTTTGAGAAGAACTATATATTATGTTTTCATTGGATAAATATCCTTTTATAAAATTGCCTCTATTATACACTTTCTTTAAATTTTCCAAATCTTCTTCATTATATTCAAAATTATTTTTAGCGGCATTTTGATAAATTGAAGTTGCAACCGCTATGTATGCAGGTCGTCTTGCCCTACCCTCTATTTTGAAACTTGAAACTCCACTATCTGCCAGTTGTTTTAACATAGGAAGCATGCAAAAGTCCTTTGTGCTTAAAAGGTAGCCTTGTTTATTTACATTTTTGTCAGTTAATTTATACTCAAGTCTACAAAATTGTTTGCATTTGCCTCTATTCCCACTACTATTTGCAAGAAGTGAACAAAGGTAACAATTCCCTGAAAAAGCAACGCAAAGTGCCCCTTGTATAAAATATTCAATTTCAATATCGCTATTTTCTTTTATTCTTTTTATTTCAGATAGTGGAGTTTCTCTTGCAAGTACTACTCGTTTAAAATTTATATCTTTAAGTGATTGTAACCCTTCTAAATTTTGTATGCCCATTTGAGTGCTTGCATGAAGTTCTATATTAGGAAAATTTTTCCGCAAATAATAAGATAATCCTATATCTTGTACTATAAAAGCATCAACTCCTGCTAATGATGCATTTTTAACAAATTCAGTTACATCTTCAAATTCACTATCTTTTATTAAAGTATTTAAAGTTAAATAAACCTTAACATCAAAAATATGTGCAAATTTTATTGCCTCTTTTAAAGTTTCCAAATTAAAGTTTTCTATATTGCCTCTTGCACTAAAATTATTATAGCCCAAGTATACTGCGTCAGCACCATTATATATTGCACATTTTAAGCTATCAAAATTTCCTGCTGGTGCTAATATCTCTATTCCTTTTTTCATTTTATCCTCTTTGCATTCAGTTTAAAACATTTAATAACTTTTAGTTTTAAATTAGTTATTTTTGTTTAAAACATTATATCAAATTAAGGTAATTTTTTCAATAATAAAAAGCAAATATAAAAATATCAATAATAACCTTAAGACAAAAAAGTTAGACAAATGTCTAACTTTTTTTTAATTTTATATAATTTAATCTTTAAAACAATGATGACAATAATCTCATTACTGCTTGCAACATTTTTGTCAATGACTTTTTCTTCTGGAAATATGCCAATTTAACTTCTTGAGAATTTTTGATATCATTCATAAAAATATTATCATATTCCCTATTTAATTCTTTAGAATAAATTATTACTGTATTTTCAAAGTTAAGACTAAAAGAACGATTGTCTGTGTTACAAGTGCCAACTGATAGTTTATTTTCATCAACAAGTATTGTTTTACTATGCAAAAATCCTTTATACATATATATTTTTATGCCTAATTCTGCCATTTCTTTTAAATATGATAGCGTTGCAAGATAAACTGTTTTTTTGTCAGGTATACTTGGAACCATTATCCTTACATCTATACCACTTTTTACAGCAATTCTTAATGCCGCAAAAAAAACATCATCTGGTATGAAATATGGAGTTTGAATGTAAACTCTTTTTTTTGCATTTAATATCATCTTGACAAATGTTTCTTTTATCTTCTGCACTTGGCTATCTGGACCTGATGTTATAAGTTGGACTGTTGCATTTCCTTTTATTGTTGGGCTTGGGAAATATCCATTTTCAAGATATAATCTTGGCGGAGTGCTGTCATTTTTACAATATCTCCAATCATCTAGGAATATATTTTGAAGAGCATATACTCCTGCCCCCTCTATTCGAATATGAGTATCTCGCCAAGGTCTCAATTTTTTATTGAGTCCCATATGGTCATCACGGATATTCATTCCACCTGTATATCCTACCTTTCCATCAATAACAACAATCTTTCGGTGATTTCTATAGTTTAATTTCAAATTTAGCAGTCTTATGTGCATAAATGGTGGGAAAAATTCGCCTAATTCTCCGCCCGCTTTCTCTAATTGTTTAAAAAATCTTCGTGGGGCTTTTCTTGAACCTATTGAATCATATATAAATTTTACATCTATTCCTTCTCTGGCTTTTTGGCAAAGAATATTCATTATTTCTTTACCCGTTTTATCATTGGCGAAAATATAATATTGAATATTAATTGATTTTTTTGCATTTAAAATGTCTTTTTTTAACGCTTCTAATTTTTCTTTGCCATCTATAAATATTTTTATATCGTTCCCCGGCAGAGGATAAGAACCAAAAGCATAACATAATGTTACTAACTCTTGGTCATCTTTTAATATCCCATCGAGTTTTGCTTCTTCTAAAGTTTGTATACCCTTTATATTTCTTATTATATCTCGCTCGGATATTCTTTTCTTCCTTATCATGCGTCTTGTTCTTACACTTAACCCACTGCCGAAAACTGTATAAAGCAAAAAACCAAAAAGTGGAAGAAATGTCATGACGGTAATCCATGAAATTATATTTTCTGGTTTCCTCTTTTCTAAAAATACCATACCTATCAAAAGAAGAAAATTTACACAAACTAATACTATAAAACATATTGAAAACCAGCCCACATTTCCTCCTTTTGATTTAGTATGATATTTATAAATTTATTTTATGCTCTATAATCTTCTGCCCAAGCTAGTCTTATTCCATCACCACTATCAGTAGTTGCTGGTCTTGTGAGAGAAATTGTTCCACAATTATCGTTATCATTTAAGATATCTCTATCTGTCCCTGACACTTTCATTCTTATTATGATTTTTATATATTGTCTATATACAAAATCGTCATAGAAAATTAAATTACCTTGCTCATCAACCTTTGCACTACCAGATGCTCCATCTGAAGAATTTAAAGTAAATGTTAAATATTTATTCCAGTCAGAAGAATTAATTACATTATCTAATTTACTACTATCTCCCTCAAGATCTGAATTTGCAAGTATAAGTTTAAATGAACTTTCTGCCCATTGGTCAAATGTTGATGTAATAGTAATATTGCCTTCCCCATCTTCACCTGCGGTTGCATATATAGTATTAGCAACTTCTTGCCCTGTATAAGTAGGTTCAAGTCCAAAGAATAATCCTGTTACATCATATTCTTTTGAAAATCTATAATTAAATGGAGTATTTTGACCTGTACTATCAAAATCAACGCTTATGACATAATATTTTCTAACATTGTAGTAATATCTTGATGAAAGTAGAGAAGCATTTTCTACATAGATGACATCTTTAGAAATCGAAGACATTATTACATAACTTTGTGTATCTGAATATACTAACTCATTTTCTCCATCTTGCTCTTTAATTACTTGTCTTAATTCAAAGTTGTCATCTGAATTTAATCTTGCTACATAATGATAATATGTGGCATCATTATTACTATTATATACATAATAGAATTCTGCATTCTCATCTTGAGGTATAATTTCCAAATTATCTCCCTCTTGTATATTTGTTCCTATATAGGAAGATATAGAAATATATTCTGTCTTTGCCCAAGACACGCCTGTATTTGATATGTTTACAACTGCAGGTGCATCATTTAGCAATTTACCATCTCTATATAAATTCATATAGAATGTTGTTGTCTTGCTTCCTGCAACCAAAACTTCAAGTGTATCATTTATATATTTAACTTTTGAATTTCCTACCTCTTCTCCTCCGCTTGTAATTTGTATTTCATCTTCAAGACTAAAACTTATACCATCTCTTACTGGATCATTTTCTTGTTCCATAATTGTAACTTCTCGTCTGATTGTAACATTAACTTGAAGGTCATAATATTCAATTACTTCGACTCCTTCATTATCTTTACCTTGATATTTTAGTCTTACAACCATTTGTGCACTTGCGGTATCACTATCTTTAAACAGGCTTGTATCTTCTATTCTAGGCACTTGGAATGGTAGATATTCTTGACCTTCTACAGTATTAACTTCCTCTGAACCTGTATCAGGGCTTGTGTAAGGTGCTCGTCCATAATCTTTGCCTCCAAACAAACCATTAAATGTTCCATCGCTAGTCGTTGCTAATATATAACCACTCGCGTTTTCATCTACTTTTGTAGGTTCTATTGGTGAATTAATTATTGGATTGTCTTCTGTATCATAGAACATAACTGACTCTATTGATATATTACTTATAAGTGGAACTTCAAAATATTTTTCATCAAGAGTATCCCAATTTTCTTTATCCTCTATTGAAATTCTATACCCTCCATTGTCATTCTTCATTATTCCACCTGTTCCTATTCCATCACCTGGAACTGGGTCAGTTCCAAATACCCATGAATCTATACCACTTATCTCTACTAGATTAACATCTATGTCTGCTTGCTCTGGAGATATTTGTTGTGTTTTTAAACTGTATATTGTTGAAGAATTTTCTTCTGTTGTTGTTATTTCTAACAGGTCATAAGGTGAACTAAAATCTAAATAACTTAATTCTGTTAAAGTTAAATTATCAGCATTTATACTAGGTTCTGTGTATGATGATTGTAAACTAAAATACACTTGATATTTGAAACCATAGTTATCTTCTGCCTCTATGTAATAATATTGTTTTCCAAATATTACAGATTTAGCATCAGAGAATGTTGTTGTACTTCCATTTGCACTATTGAGTGTATATGTAATTATTCCATTATCTTCTGACTTTATCCACTTTGCATTCAAATCTTCTTGTAGTTTTTGCTCTATATTCGTTGCATCATTATAGACAATTCCACCTATAGTTTCACTTTGTGCCTTTAGTGTTATTTCAAAATTTGAAGTTGCAAGTTCTAAATTTTGATAACTTCCATTCTTGTGTTTTACTGACACATACCCAGCTTCATTTTGTGTGCTTGTCAATGTAAATCTTGGATATTTGCTTGAATCTTGAGTTGTTGCAATATTGTATATATTTTCAATATTAGATACAACCTCATTATTTTCATCACTATCTGCACCTTCGCCGTTTTCAAATACTATATTATAATCTGGTACTATTTTTACAATTACATAAAAGACTCTCTCATAATATGTTGTTTCTACTGGAACTGAATATGTCAATTTTGTTAAAACATAATCTCCCTGATTGTCAGCACCAAGTGGTAAAAGTGTATAGTCATAAGCATATCTTCCTGCATTTAATACTGTGGATATATACAAATAAACATATCTATTTGCGTCTGTACTCTTTGGCGAATCTATTCTAAAGCCCTCATCTGTGGCATTATAATAAATAAGATAATCATCAAATAGAGCATTATAATCTTCGTCTGTATCTGCTCCATATGCGTGGTCTAATGTTTCAAATAATAGACTTGCTTTACCTTCTCCAAAATCACCCTCACTTACATACTCACCTGTCGTTGGGTGTTTAACTCCAAATTTTTCAACCATGCTAGGCTCTTCATAAGATACTTCTAATTGTACTAAATTATGTAAATCTGTAACTTTCTCATCTACATCTATATCTATGCTTGGCATGAAATAGTAATTTAATTGTATTTGTTTGGTTTGATTTGTACTTCCATCATTTTTATTGAATATTTTAATAAAAGTATTAATTGTACTTATATCGTCAAGCGGATAATTTATCTCGTTACTCTCTCCAATAAAACTAAAATTATTTAAATATTCATAATAATGTTTATAATCTACTGCTACACCATTTGAGCCACCATAAACAAGTTGTATTCTATTTGCAAGAGTTATATTTGTAAATATTCTATTATCAGTATCACTGTTTACAACATCATTTATGTTGTCCCATGTTGCATCTTCATATCTATAGTTTTCTGCTGTAATTGTTCCTTTTCTTATTAATCCGTCATCTTCAACTGTAAGGAGATTGCTTTCAAAAGACGAAACCAAATATGTTCCTACATATACAAAATCACTATAATCAGAATTTGCCATACTATAGCCTAAATCTATTGTTACACTTTTCCCTGCATCATTTCCATCTAAATATATTGGATATGAAGCATAGAATTTAACGCCAGATGTGGCTGTGCTATAACCTGCTTGATTAGCAAAAACAATATAATATGAACCTTTTGTTGTAAAATCACTATTAAATGTTATTTGTGCCATTCTATTTTGTGCAAACAAATCTGATGTTGAAGTTTTATCTACATACAATATTTCATAACTTACTGTGTTGCCATTATAATTTCCATTTTGTACAAATTCGCTTACACTATTTAATTGAACTGTCAATGAATTTGTTAATATATACACTGTATATTGACAAGTTACATTTTGATAAGTTATTTCAAATGTAACATAAGATTCACTTCCATTATCATTAAATTTAATGCCATTTGCAGAAGAAGTCCATGTACCTCTCATAAATGTTATATTGCTACCTGCACTGATTTCTTCTCCAACAATGTAATTTTTATCGTCAATATCTAAACCATTATTTGCTGTATCGGTATATATACTTGCATTTGACATTCTTAACAATATAATTTTCAGTTCTCCTGTATTTAAAGAAGTAATTTTGTTTTTATATTCTGCTTTTCCATCAACAAGTTGACCTTCAATAAATTCTACCCTACTTGCTAATTCTATTATACCTTCTTCATTTGTTTCACCATAAGCAAATACAGCGTTGTGTGATAAGAAGTCATTTAATATGTTTTCAAATTTTGTCCCATTATCTAAATATTCTTGTGCCATTTCTTGATTATTAAGATATGGATAGTTGATTTCTGCTTTTACACTCTTATAAACCATTATTGAATATGTTATAATAAAAGTTTGATAAGCATCATTTTCATCTATTCCATCACCTTTATAATCAAAATAAATTTTTATTGTCAAACGAATATCTACGCTTGTGTCATTTGAAATATAACTTGTTTTTATTATATTTCCTTCAATTTTGCTAAATGCTGGAGATGATGATGAACCTGTATACTCTATTTTGCTATTTCCATATGAATAACTACTTCCCTGCGTAAATATTTTGCTTTCATCTATATTTACTTCTTCGCCTGCTATTACGCTTCCACCTGCTGCACTTAAATTGTAGCTAATGTTATGTTCTAACTTCAATGTATATGCAAAAGTAAACACTTTGCCTGCATAATCTTCACCTGCTATTTCATCAAAGGTGATTGTTACATTTATTGTAACAGAATAATCATTTATTATATCTGCAACTATAAATGTTCCATCACTAAATACAAAGAAATCAGTCCCGTCAAATTTATTACTATCCACTGTCGAACTAGAAATAGATTTTTCATCTATATCTACAATATAGGAAGAAGTAGTTTGCCCAGCAAGTTTGATATCAAATACTTTATCGAAATCATATGTTTTGCCACCTTTGAGCACTCCATTTAGAGTTTCTTCGGCATTTACACTTGCTGTTGCTTCAACATTGATTATTAATGTTGCAAGATATCCTTCTATTGTATGAAGTGTAAATTCAATTTCTCTATCACTTGATATATAATCTGCAAAAGTTATGCTAAATACACCTCTTGAAGCGCTTGCTTTTGAATTATCATATGAATATAATTTTTCACCTAAATCATTTTCTTCTATTGCAGATTGAGTATTAAAGTCAATTTCTCCACTTGCAGTATTTTCGCCTGTCATAGTAACTTCAAGTTTATCCCAAACTTCTGTATAACTTGGAGATGAACCTGCCACATATCCTTCTAGCAATTTGATATCTAATGTCAATGTATTATTTACCGATTCTGCTATGTCTTGTCGAGAAATATTCCAAGTATATATTTGATTTTCATCATTAGTAACAAATGTTTGTCCATCTTTTTTATTTTCAAAACTTACTGAATAATCATAAGAAGTGGCATTGAGTATAAATGTATAATATTGTTCGCCACCTATTACAGATAACTCATCATCGTTTGCGCCACCTTGATAACTGTGTTTTATTGTAACGGAAACTTGTTCTTTTGAGGTTGTCCTATAATACATTTGAGAATAATCTTCTGAAAAACTTATTACAACCCCTGCTCTTTCCCATTCAGATTGAGTGTTGTAGATAATTTCTCCTACAGTAACACTTTCTACTGCATTGACAAATTTTAAATCAGAGAATATCTTTACTGCATTATAATAGAAATCTCCTTTACCAGAAATTATTCTTATTAAAACAATATCATCTCTTTCTAATGTGGTTTCTTCACCAAATATATTTGATAAATCAAGTGTCTTATCTTCTTGAGTGATAGTTATTAATTTATCTGTTGTTTTTGCTTCACCATTTTTATCAGTAACTGATAACCATACCTGCATATCACTTTCTACATCAACACTAAGTTCTGTTAAGATATCTCTAGAAGATATGATTTCTCGTCCATTATAATATATTGTTCCTTCTCCTGCTATACTTTTAATTACAAGAGTATCATATTCTTCAATGGCAATTTCTGCAAATATTTCATTTAAGTCTATAATTGTGACATATTTTGTAATTGAAATTAAAATTTCTTCAGTTATTAAACTATTATTGCTATTTTTTAATGATAGATATAACATCATATCACTAGTTACATTCACATCAAGTGTTTTAACATCATCTAGAAGAGTTATTTCACTCTCTATTTTATTGTATTCCTTAAGTGATAATTTCTTTGTTATATTAAATCTTTTTTCATTTTCATTGAGGGTTGTAGAACCGAAAATATTATCAAGTTCGACCATATTTTCTTGTCCCTCTTGACTTTCTAAATATTCTGAAGTGCCATTATAAGCATAAACTGAAGAGTTTACTATAACATCAGGTTCTACTTTTAATAGATAATAAAATTCTTTACTATCGCCAGAACTTGAATATGTTATAGTATATTTTAATGCTATATAAAAATTATTCATATTGGTAGAAAGATGGTTTAAAGTTATCTCTCCTACTCTTTCTGCTGTTCCCTCTTCATTTTGTATTGATTCTATTGAAATAAGTTTTTTAATATCTTCGCTTGCTTGTATTGCTCCTGTTGTGTCTAGTGCATAATATTCAATATTTATTGTAAAGTTTTGGTTTGAAAGTAGGTAAAGCCCATTATCAGAAATTTTCTCTCCAAACTTATATTCTCTTAAAATTTGTGTTACTTGTCCTGCTGAAATTGTATCATAAATTCCATTATCTATTAAAGTATTTGGTTCTGTTAAGGCAGTCGCTAACTTATCTTCTTGCGCAACACCTTGTTCATAATTTACATAATCAAACCCTATTGAAGATATAATAAGTGGAACATACATAACTGCGATTGTGCCCGGGAACTCTGGTCTTGCCACTACACTTTCATTTGATGAACCAAAATAGAAAACAATAAAAATTTGTTGCTCTAATCCCTGAATAAGACTATTTGTGGCATTCCTTGTTGTAAGCGTAGAACCCTCTATTACACTTAAATAATTTGATGTACTTTGAGAATTACCTGTTGTTGAGTATGTCCTCATGTTTGCATAGATATAAAAATTATTATTACCTACCCCTGCTGTTGCAAAGTTATTATCTAATTGCCATGTTCCTTCTTGAAGCATAATATATTCAGTATTACCTACATTTTGTATTTGAGCACTGATAGAAGTATCAGCAGAATAGTAAATCTTGTCTGCTATATATTGATATATATCAAAATTTTCTCCACTGCTTGTACTTTGTGAATAAAGTTTTATAGTTATTTCAATAGTGTCTAATAAAACTTCATTCATTATCTCATTATTTGTTCCTCTTTGTATGTAATATATAGATAGTGTTGTTGTAAGTTCTGTAGTATTATAATCAAATACAAAGAATGAATCTTCATCTTTTACAACATTTCCATTTTGGTATACTAAATAATCAGAGAAAACAAAACTTTGTTCAAAATCTTCTGAACTTATTGAACTTTCGCTCTCAGGCATATCTGCTGTTGATAATCTATGAATATCTACAAAATCATAGATACTATAATTCATTGAATCGCTAATAATATAATATACATTCCCAATATCATCTATTGCAAGGTCTCTTGTAACCTCAAAAGATATTGTCCTATTTAATGTAAATGTATTCCTCCCGGTTGGTGTAAAGGAAATTGAAAATGTTTGACTTTCGACATCCCAAAAATCATTAAACACGATAGTCCCACTATCTGAATAGAATACGCCTATATAAGATGATGGAATATTTGACTGCAATATATAATTATTTCCGTTTCTAACAATATAATATGTATTTCCATCAAATAAAGATGAGAATGAATTATTATAACCTTCCCCAATGTATTCTTTATAGTTATTTGTAATAGTATTTCCTATTACAAGTTCTTCACTTGCATACAATGGCTGTCCATCATTTGGATAATTTTGTGTAGTTAAATTTATATTTGCATTTAAAATTAATGTTAATGTTGCATTTACTGCACCATTAGGGCCTGTATCACTTATTGTAAATTTTAAAGAATGGTCTATAGCAAAATCTTTATTTATTGATATCTTTGTTATAGTCTGCCCGCTTAAAGTTGAACGAATAGACGCTGCATCTCCATTTAACCCACCAATAATACCTGTTTCATTATATAAAGTTAACATTCCATTAGGCCCAAACAAGTCTAATACCATTTGGTCAGTTAAAGTACTATCATAAAGATATTGTGAGCTTAACTGAAAACGAATGTTTGTGTATTGTTGTCTATTAAGTTCATCACCTACATAAAATTTAACAAGTGCATTTAAATCTAACAAATCTGTGCTACTTTCTGACTTTGCACCATATTTGTTTACTGTTATATTTGAAATGTCTGATACTATATATTGATTATCTACAAAAGGATTCAAAGAGTCTGTTTTTTCTACATAAGTTATACCATCTGAAGATATGTTTAATATTATACTTTGACCTATATCTAAACTTGAACTTTGTCCATCTAAACTTTCTAAAGCTAGGGTTACTGACTGCCCATCTGCTTGACTAAATGTAAATGTTTGACCATTTAAATTAATTGCATCGCCATTTCCATCTGCTACTACAAAAGTCCATTCGTTTGCTAATGTGTTTGTTTGTTGCTTTTGGTCTGTAATTATTACAAAACTATTATCTGGGCCAAGTAAGCGTAATAATAGTTCTGACACGCTTGAAACTTGCTCATCACCTATATCTATAGTTGTATCAAAATTTCCACCCGCAACTAATGTTTGAACTACATATACTGTTTCATTCCCTGTAATAAAATTATTATATTGATAATCTATATTTGTTGCAATTTCTATACTTTCTGCAATAGGACTATAAATACAAATCCTTATATCTTGCGGTGCAAGCATAGCCCACTCAATGTTGTTGTCATTATTATTATAATTTAACAAGAACTGATATAAATATATTCCATCTTTTTCTGGTATGCTTATACCTGAATTTAAAGTAAGACTATATTCTAGTGTGCCTATGCCAGTTGTTTGCTCAACTGTAAAATTATGATTTATTGAAAAATATTTTGTTATATCTGTTAAATTGTTATCTTTAATGCTTAAATTTATATGATTATTATCGTACTCCTCTTGAAAAACTGGAACTGATTCAGCATTTACTTTAAATGTAATATTTAATGAATTTGTTGTGCCTTGATTTATTAAAATTTCCTCATCTACTATTTCAAATGCACTTGTATCTATATCCCCAACATTTACAGAGTCTTGATTTAATGCTTTATCACAACTGATGTTTATATAATCATCACACATCACTGCTATTTTATATGTTCTATTACCATCTTGGTCTATATCATAAACTGGTACACCATTTTCGGTTACTATAGTTGCATAGTATAATCTTAATGAACCTGTATTTTGTAAAGTTAGAGTATTACCATTTAATGCAAATAACAACAAATTCTCTATATCTGTTGAATAATAACCTGATAGATTATAATTATATCCTGTGCTTCCAATTATATCGTCAACAGTAGAAATTAAAGCATCTTTTTCTCCATCTCCAAAATAAGCAAAGAATACATATGTTTGATATATATTGCTTGAAGGTATTGACACTAAATCATCTAAATTTATTGTATAAGGGTTTATTGTTCCATCTTGATTGTAATCAAGCATAATCTCGATGTCGCTTGAATCAGCCCAAGATATTTCTGATTCTTGACTATTTGCTACATTTAATTCAAATTCATATATTAGTGGAACGCTATCTCCAAATAATGTTATGACTTCGCCTTCATTCTCTATTAACAAAACTACACTGACAGTTATATTTGCTTCACGAGTTGCTAAAATATCCCAATAACAATAATTTTTATTTTCTACATTTGAATAAGGTCTATAATAGCGAATACCATCTATATCCTCATAATCTCCACCATTTACTTTTAAAAATGCGTTATCCCCTATAGTTGGATCGCTTCCATTATAACTAAACGATATACCAATATTAGATAACATATTTTCAATTAACGCACCTGATGTAGAATATATATTTACTCCTAAAAATTGTGAATTTTGTTCGTAAAGATACTCATTTATATATAATCTTAAACTATTATCTACATTCATGCTTATTTCAGAACCGGCCTTATTCATCGTGAAGTTGCTTACACTCGCTGCACCAATTTTTATTTCACAAGATGATGATGCCGATTTGGTAGATGAGAACAAATATCCTAAAATTTGAGAATAGAAAAGTTCATCTTGATAATCTTGATATTGCATTTCTATTTCGTTTTGCTCTAAAGCATCTTTAAATGTATATCCATATAATTCTATTCTATCTACTGCATTATCACCAGCAACAAAACTTACATTGTATTTCCCTTCATACCTAGTTAACAATGTACTTGAAGTTACATTTACTGCTTGATAAAAAGAATGTTTTTCTCTCTTTTCTTCGTTTGCTATATTATCATTTATATCATCACTATATAAATATTGACTATTTGCTGGATAAAATTTTGTCTGTAATGTAAATGTTTCGCCTGTAACAATTTGATTGGTTTCTTCTCCTAATGAATTTATTGCTATTGTTTCTGTCTTATAAACTGGAACATCTACCGCAATTTGCAATGTAGGTGCGGTTATCATATTATATTCAGAGGTTGCTTTTAAAGTTGAAATTCCTCCTACTATCCAATCAATAGATTGATTATAATTATCAAGAATTTCATTACCCTCATCATCAACTAAATAATTATCTTTTACAAGTTTGACAGTAAAAGGTTGCCCTATTGTTACAGTTTCTGGAACTTGAATAATTTCATTATCTATGTATCTCAACCCATCATCATCTATAGTTGTATGTGTTATATTACTATCAACAAATGATAATGTTACTTTATTTGCCGTAATATATGATTCTGGAGATGTTATAGTCAATACAAAATCATCAACCACTTCTATTTGACCTGTAGATTGATTATATAAATCTTCATCATATGAAAAACTTATGCTTTCAGGATTAATAACTTTTTCCTCAAAACCACCTGCAAGATATACTCCTAAAATGGTTATTCCAGAAATTGCTCCCACGCCTAAAAATACTAAAAGAATAGTGAGCCATGTTGGCCACAATTTAACTCCTGTTTTCTTTTCTTTTTTTTCTTTTTTTAATCTCCTCATTTAAGGCACCTCATAATTTATAACATTTTATAATCTTATTATAGATTTTTAGGGCGAAAAAGGCAAATAAATTTTGCTTTTTGTCTATTTTTTATTTAGTATATATTTATTATAATTATTTATAGCAAAAATATTTAATTTACTAAAAAGTAAAGCATAAATAATTAATTTAAAAAATTTACTTAAATTTATACAATTTACTAAAAATTGTTTAATTAATAAATAATTAAATTAAATTTATTGAAATTATATATAAATTTTTTATTATTTTTATCATTATCATAATTAATACATTTTTTATTATTCATAATTTATTGCAAATTAATTAAAATTAAAAAAATATAGTAAAAAAAATATAAACCCTAGGTTTAAACCGAGGGTTTATAATATAACAACTATAGTTTCAATAATATTATTCTTTTTCATTTTCAAAACTATATTTATTTTTCCCTAATTCTTTTTGATTTGCAATTTCAGTAAACTCAATATCTGATGCTTTATTAAGAAATTCCTCACTTGATGTATATACTATATCAAAATTATATTTTGCTAATACTAAATTTTTATTTTTCAATAATTCAGTTACTTTTACTTTAGTTGTTTCTTTTTTTATACCATGATTATCGATGCTTGAAATATATTTGCAAAATTTTAGAACGGCTAAACAATCTTTGAAAGTTCCATTCTCTTTTTGATATTTTTTTGAACTATTTTTTAATCCTTCAGCTTTTTTATTATGAAAAAGATAATTTCGGAAATTATACATAATATTAGAAATTTCTCCTATTAAATCTATTTCTAAAACTACATTATGATTTTCATCAATAAATGTTAAAACTCTGTTTGGATAATCATCTTCCTCGCCACCCCAACAAATACAAGCAAAATATTTATTGCCTTTGTCGTCTTTAATTATTTTTAAATCATTATCATTGTTTTCCATAACATATGTTACATAATCACCTGAACCACTTATTAATTCAGACTTGTTGCTAAAATCATAATCACAAGTTAAAAACATTTCTAAATATTTTTGAGGAATTTGTTTGATAAATTTTTTTGCTATATTATTTTTATTTATTAAAATTTCAAAGTTTTTTATGTTGTCTAAAATTTCCATTTTATCTAATTTTTCCATTTTACTCTCCTTTCTATTGATTTTTTTTATCTACATTGATATAATAACATTGACGCTAGCGTCAATGTCAAGAGGTAAATAAAATGAATGAAAATTATAAAATAGGCCAAATATCAAAAATGCTAAAGATTTCAACAAGGGCTATACGCTTTTATGAAGAAAAAGGATTAATTACTCCATGTATTAAAGATAACATTAATGGTTATCGTTATTTTAATGATAAACAAATTTTTATACTAAAAAAAATAATTTTTTTGAAAGATTTAGGTTTATCTCTTGAACAAATAAAAGAATATTTAAATAGTGATATTCTTGTTAAACAAAAACTTTTAACAAATCATTATAAAAAAAACAGTCAACTTAACGAAATTTTAAAAAAAATTATAGATAATAAATTATATGATTTATCATTTCTAGAAAATAAACATTACTTCGGCTACAATGTAGTCTCTAAAAATTTAGACAATATTGTAGGAACTTGGGTATTGAGTGGCATTTATCAAAATATTAAAGATGCAAGATTTAACAAAAATAAAATCAATTTATTTACTCCTTATCAATTTTTATCTTTTAACCATGACGGACAATCCCCTTGGTTTTATTACGCAACTGAAAAAAAGATTATTTTTAATACTTTCTTTTTATCTGTAGCAGAAATTTATCAAATTGAAGACAATAAACTTTATCTAATGATTTCTAATCCAAAAGACCATCTCTTTATTAATGACAAAAATAATATAACTTTTTCGCATATTTTAGTTTTTGATAAATATAGCAATAATTTTGAAGATTACAAAAAGTTTTTGACTCTGGATATTTTACCAACATCATTTGTTAAAGATTCTGAAATTGTTGGCGTATATAAATTGATTGGAATTTGTGATAATTTCCTTAAAGAAAATTATAAAGAAAATGTTGATGTTGATAATAATGGATATAATTTAATGCTTATTTATCAAAATGGACGCATTGAAGAATTTTCAAACAATAAAGTAAAAATTAAAAATTGGACTAAAAATTTTATTTATGACTCTGAATTAAAAATTGTTTATCATTATAAAATTAATAATGATACTCTTATTTTTGAAAATAAAACTAATATTTATAGGTTTACAGGCAAATTTAATAATTATTTAGTATATAAAAAATTATTTTAAAATATTTTCAACCACACATTATTTGCCCTTTTGTCAATAATTTTTATTGACTTTAAAATGTCTTATAAAGTATAATACTAAATTAGTAAAGGAGAAAATTATGATACAAGTAACCAATGTCTCTTTGGCTTTTGGTGGAAGAGTTTTATATAAAGATGTAAATTTGAAATTTACCAAAGGTAATTGCTATGGAATTATAGGAGCAAATGGGGCAGGTAAATCTACTTTTTTAAAAATTCTTACTGGAGAAATTGAACCTAATACAGGTGAAGTTTTTATAACTCATGGAGAACGCATGAGTGTTCTTGCTCAAAATCAAAACGCATACGATAATGAAACTGTCCTTGACACTGTTCTTTTAGGACATAAACGCCTTATGGAAGTACAAAAAGAAAAAGATGCTCTTTATTCTAAACCTGACTTTTCTGAAGAAGATGGTATTAGGGCTGGTGAACTTGAAACAGAATTTGCTGAACTTGGCGGTTGGGAAGCAGAAAGCGAAGCAAAAACTTTACTGCAAAATCTAGGGATAAATGAAAACTTATTCTATACGCTTATGAAAGATATTGACCCAAAAGAAAAAGTAAAAATTCTTTTAGCACAAGCACTTTTTGGTAATCCTGATATACTTGTACTTGATGAACCGACAAACAACCTAGATTTTAAAACGGTAAGGTGGCTCGAAGAATTTTTATTAAATTTTGAAAATTGCGTAATTATTGTTTCACACAATAGACATTTTTTAAATAAAGTTTGTACGCATATTTGTGATGTTGATTATGGGAAAATCAATATGTATGTTGGTAATTATGATTTTTGGTATGAATCAAGTCAACTTATCTTAAGACAAATGAAAGACCAAAACAAAAAAGCAGAGCAACGCGCCAAAGAACTTAAAGAATTTATTGCAAGATTCTCGGCTAACGCTTCTAAATCTAAACAAGCAACAAGCAGAAAAAGAGAACTTGAAAAACTTACTATTGAAGATATTAAACCATCATCTAGAAAATACCCTTATATTAATTTTGAATATTCCCAAGAAATTGGCAAAGAAATTTTAAAGGTTGAAGGATTAAGCAAAGCAGGAATGTTTAAAAAATTAACTTTTAATATTGAAAAAGGTCAAAAAGTTGCTTTTTTTGCAAAAAATAGTCAAATTTTAACAGCTTTATTCAATATTATCCTTGGCAAAGAAAAACAAGATAGCGGAAATGTCTTTATTGGAAAGACTATAAAAATTACTAATTTGCCTCAAAACAATAATGAATATTTTGAAGGTAATACAAGTTCGATTGCAGATTGGCTTCGTCAATTTTCTAAAGACCAAAATGAAACATATATTAGAAGTTGGCTTGGGCGTATGCTTTTTACTGGAGAAGAAAATCTTAAACCTGCCAATGTGCTTTCTGGAGGTGAACGCGTCCGCTGTATGCTTGCAAAAATGATGCTTGAACAGGGAAATCTTATTATTTTAGACGAACCTACAAACCATTTAGACCTTGAAAGCATAACTGCACTGAATAAAGGTATGCAAGATTTTAGAGGGAACATTCTCTTTGCAACTCATGACCAAGAAATTATTGAAACTGTTGCAAATAGAATTATAGATATTATAGACGAAAATCACTACAATGATTTTACAGGCACTTATGAAGAATATTTAAATTGGTTAGAAAAGAATAAATAGGTTAAAAAATATGTTTTAATATAATAAAAATCCACCAGTGAACCTGGTAGTTTTTCATATATCGGGTAAAACCCTCCATTACAGGCAGCACGAAATCGTGCGTAGCCTAACTATGCCTATTGCGAACCTTACCTATTTCTTAAATGGGTCGTTTATCTCATATATTGTCAGCTGTT
>CALVZG010000034.1 GCA_944372465.1 uncultured Clostridia bacterium | reverse complement strand
AATGTTCAAAGACTAAACAAATCATATATCTATTCTTTTGGCCATGGTTCGACTTAATAAATGTGCCATTATTAATATTGAGTTGTTTTATTAATGTAAAATGGAAACCAATTCTCCATAAAGATACAACAAAGATAGAAGATTTATCACAGCAAAATTCTTTTGAAAATAATTCTCCACAAGAAAATCAAAATGAAAATATTATTGATATAAACGAAGATAAAGAAGTAGAAGATAAGAATATAGAAAATAAGAAAGATGAAAATAAAAATTAACCCAAAATTATTGATTTAAAAAATTTTTATTTTAAATAGGCGATTTAAATTCAATTAAATCGTCTATTTTTTGTAACATTTAGTCTTAAAAATATTTATATTGATAATAGGGGAAGTGCGGTTGAAGATGAGGAGTTGAAAACTTGAATGCGACAACAATTACTATTATAGGAGTATCATTTATATTTTTTATGACTACATTAGGTTCGGCTTTTGTGTTTTTGTTTAGAAACAAAATTAGCGAAAGAATAAATAGTCTTTTTTTAGGATTTGCTTCAGGACTTATGATTGCAGCATCTGTTTGGTCTTTAATACTGCCAAGTATAGAGCAATCTTCATCACTAGGCAAACTATCTTTTCTCCCTTCAGCACTAGGAATAATATTAGGGTGTTTATTTTTAGTAGTAATGGATAAAATAATACCTTATTTTTTAAAACAAGAAAAAAAAGTTTCTGAAAACGATAAAATAAAGCAAACATTTGTTAAAAAACATGGATTAAGTAAATCTGGCAAGTTATTTTTAGCAGTTACCCTACATAATATCCCCGAAGGACTTGCTGTAGGACTTGCGTTTGGTAATGCCTTTATTGCAGGGCAGTTGTCAACTTTTTATTCAGCACTTTGGCTAGCAATAGGTATAGGATTACAAAATCTACCAGAGGGAGCAGCAATAAGTTTACCAATGAAAGAGCAACTTGGTTCAAATAAAAAAGCATTTTTCTTTGGTGCAATGAGTGGAGTTGTAGAGCCAATTATGGCTTTAATAGGGATTTGGTTATCAACAAGTTTATCAAATTTAATGCCATGGTTTTTATCTTTTTCGGCAGGAGCAATGCTTTTTGTGGTTGCTGAAGAACTCATTCCAGATGCTAAAAACTCATATCCTAGCAACATTGGCTCTTTAGGTTTTATAATAGGATTTGTGCTTATGATGATACTTGATGTAGCATTAGGTTAAACTATGTATACACTTTAATAAAAAGACAAATAATAATAAAAAATATATTAAAAGAAGGTTTTGTTATGAAATATTTCAATTATCATGCAAAAGTAAAGAAATTAATATTGTCAGGCAAACTTACAGGATATAGATTTGTAGATAATTATAATGGGATATGTCCAGCACTTGTTTTATATTTTGATAATCATCGTCCTATGCCAATAAGAAGTTACAGGTGGGAAGAATATGTCCCATATCTTATGATGCTATCTGATAAAATTAAAGAAGAAGATTTGGATGAGAAAATTTTAATCAATATAAAAGAAACAGACAAAAAAGAATAAAATTTTAATAATAAAATGTGTTTAAGCCGTTGACAATAATGTTAAATGGTAGTATAATTTTAAATAGGAGGAGATAAAAATGGCAACTAAGAAATCATCATCTTCAAAGAGTTCTACAACAAAAAGTTCATCATCAAAAAGAAATGTTTGGGGACTTAATAAAATTTCATTTTGGACAATAGTTGCAGTTACATTCTTATATGCAGTTTCACTTATCTTATCAGCATGTGGAATAAACATGAAAGTAGTAAGTGCTCTTCAGGGTGTAGCCACAGCCATAATGATAATAATTGTTGCAATACTTGCATGGAGATATGTAAGACCAAAACAAATGGTTTGGAAAGTACTTTATGTAATTTGCTTATTAATAGTTATAGCAGGTATTATAGTACCACTTGTTATATAATAGTAAGAGAAAAACAATAAAAAAAAGCGTAAAAATACGCTTTTTTTTAATAATAACATATGAATATATTAAATTATTAAATAATTAAAACTTGCTACTTGCAAAATTTTTTCTATTATATTATAATTATATATATAATAAATAAAATGGAAAATGCACAAACTAGGAGATGAGCATGAAGGTCAAAGAAAGAAATATTTCAACAAATAATTTTATTTTGCCAGTTTTATTCATAGTTTTTGCTATTATATTTGAAATAGCTAATTTTTTATATTTAGGTTTTAAAGATTCAAATGGAAATCAGATGATTTTGCCATCATATTTTTTGTTTGATTTTGCAATAATATTAATGATTGCAGGCTTTATATATGTTTTACATAATAAAATATTAATGCGGATTTTTTTCTATTTTTTTATATCCATACAATTTATATTAAACATAGTAAATGCTACCATGTATTCAGTTCTCGGTGATGTTTTATCTTTTGACCTCATTTTTTTAGGTGCAGAAGCAACAGCCGCTTTAACAATAGACCTAATAGATTGGTTTGGAATTTTATTAAATTTAACAATTTTTGCAGTAATGATAGTAACAACAATTATATTATTCAAATATAACAAATCAGTCATTAAAATTAAATATTTTTCAACACCAATAATTGTTTTAGCAGTGTTTATAATGTGTCAATCATTAGGGCTAGGCTTGTATGAAGTGCAACAGGAAAATTTAACAGGAACGGCAGCGGGGGAAACAGAGATAGAAAGTAGCGACCAATATTTGTGGGAGAACTTTCAATTTAAGTTAGATGCCTTTAAAAAATTTGGTTATTATGGATTTTATACAAAAAGTATATTAAATTTAATCTTTTTTGGAAGTGCAACAGAAGAAGAAATTGAATTTTATGAAAATTATATAGATTCAGGTTATCAAGAAGAAAATCCTGATGCCCCACTATATGGTGATAATTTAATAGTTATTTTGTGTGAGAGTTTAGATTGGTTTGCAATTGACCCTTATAATACCCCAACGCTCTATAGTTTAGCAACGGGAAATGATTCTATATCTTTTACAGGTTTTTATGGAAGAAATAGAACAAACAATAGTGAAGGTATAGTAATAAATGGCAGTATGCCAAGGACAATTTCACTAACTCAAGCATATGATAATGGATATAATTTTGATTATGCACTTCCAAAAATATTTAAGGAAACATCAGAGGAAGGGCAAACAACAACAATGAATTTTGTTCATGCAAACACAGCAAGTTATTATAGCAGAGATTATTCTCACACTAACGCCTTTGGGTTTGACCAAGTATATGGGCTAGAAGATTATACAGGCGAGCAAGTAAAAGACGCTTGGGGGCATTGGATATCAGATTATGATTTTACATCAAATTTAATGGATAAAATAATTCCAGACACAGATAGATTTTTAACATTTATTGCTACAATGTCAACGCATGGACCTTATACTTATAGAAACCCATACTACGAAGAATATTATCAAGTTTATGAACAAAATTATGAAAAATTTGCCAAATGGTTAGAAGAAAATACCACGTATACAATCCCGTCAAACGAAACTGATTATGAACATTTTTATTATTATAAATCTGCCTTTATCGACCTTGATAGAACGGTTGCGAATTTGATATCAGAACTTGAAACAAGAGGTTTATCTGATAGTACATCAATAGTATTATTTTCAGATCATAATGCTTATTATCATGATTTAAGTTTAAAAGTAAAAGGAATAGAGAAAGTAAATTATCAAGATACAGAGGCATATAATATACCATTCATAATTTATAGCCCTGCTTTGACTAAAGAAAGCGGTGGAGAAGTGATAGATACTTTTTGTAATACTTACGACATATTACCAACAATTTGTGATATTTATGGACTTTCTTATAACACAAATTTATTATTTGGATATTCAGTATTTAGTAGTGAAATAGAAAATTCATTTTTCGCATCACATTTAAATGGTATGTTTACTGAAAATATTTATAGTTTAAATATAACAGACATAGATATAGTTGGAGATAATGTTACCGAGGAGGAAATAGAAAAATTTAAAGAATTAGCAAATAATTATTATAAAAAACAAGAGTATTTAGAAGTCATTTATACGAATGGAATAAATGGAAATATAAGTTTAAGTGCTAGTTATATTTAATATGTAATTATTTATTCTAAAAAATATATTTAAAATTAATTATAAAACATAAAACAAAAATGAATTTTTGAGAATATATACTAATATGTTCTCAAAAATTTTTTTAAATAGCAAAAATTTATTGTACAATGTAGATAAAATAGAAGAAATTTCACAAAAAAAGACTTGTGTAATGATAAAAGCCAATGCTTATGGTCATGGCATGAAAGAAATAATATCTATTTTAAATAATAGAATAGATTTTTTTGGTGTATCTAATCAAAGCGAGGGGATACTGGCAAAAAAATATACTAATAAAGATGTCATAGTATTTGGAGCTTGTGAAGATTATAGACAATGTATGTTAAATGATGTATCATTTGCACTTTTTTCATATAATGATACAAAAAAAATAATTAAAATAGCAGAAAAATATAACCTCAACCCTAAAATGCATCTATGTATTAATACAGGAATGAATAGATATGGTATAAAAAATGAAAAGGAACTTGATAAAATAATTAATTTTTTAATTAAGAAAAAATATGAACTAGCAGGAATTTATACGCATTTTTCATCTCTCACAACTGATAGAGATTATACAGAAAAACAAAAAGAAAAGTTTTATAAATTTTTAAATCATATTCCTAAAGATTGGAAAACTATAAGACACGCAGGAGGGGGGCGTTGTATTTTTGAAAAATTAGATGTAGATATGTATAGAATAGGCTTGGAGATTTATGGATATGGGAATGAATTTGTAAAACCTATTTTAAGTGTTGAAAGTGAAATTGTTGATATTCAAAAAGTAAACAGAGGTGAACATATAGGATATCTTTGTGGTTATACAGCAGATTGTGATATGGTGGTCGCAACTATACCTTTAGGATATGGTGATGGCCTACCTAGAAAACTATCAAATAAACTAGTAATTGAAATTAATGGCAAAAAGGCTCGTTCTACAGGGAATATATGTATGGATGCCTTCATGGTTGATATATCTAAAATAAATTGTAAGATTGGGGATAAAGCAAAGATTATGGATAATGCTTCAGATATTGCTCCAATTATTGAAAGCACAGAATATGAAGTTTTAACAAATCTTAGTAAATTTAGAGGTGAAAGGATAATAATCTAATAAATTATATTTAAAATCGGTTTGTTATTTTGTGAATATGAAATAATCATTTAAATTTGTGGTATAAAATAACTATCTTTACAATTTCAATAAAATATGTTATAATAGTTATATGGAAAAGAAAAAATATAATTTAAAAGATGAAACAAAAGAAGAACTTCGTGATTTTCTTCCCAACAATATAAAGCCTGAAGATTTAGAGATAGATGAAAATGTAGATGATAAATATACAAGTACCATATTCGAAAGATATAAGAAAGGGGAACAAAAAAATAATTGGCTATTGTGGTCAGGTTATCTCAGTATTGCTTTTGGCGTTATTTGTGTTATTTCTATGGCAATATTGGGAATAATATTCGCTTCAATGAGTGAAAGTTTAAAACAAGAGCAAATTAATGGTACTTATGATTATGATGGAACAAGATTAAAGGTTATAATATGCTGTATTGTTTTTTCAATTGTAGGGATATGTAGTTTTTTAATAGGTTTAAAAATAAAACATTATTCTCATCTTTCACAAGAAGAAATGATTGATAAAGTATGGGAAATAATATGGATATCAATTTTGCAATTTTTCCTTGGTGGAGTTTTTACAGTAATTTTAACATTAGTGGGATATTTTGTAGGAATAGGCTCTGACTATGGTGCGATTTATTATAATAGAATTGATAATAAAAGCAAATGTTACAAAAAATTACAAGATGCAAAAAATTTATTAAATAATGGCATAATAAGTTATGAAGAATATCAGTCAATAAGACAAGAAATATTAAATAATTTTAATTTAGATTAAAAGAATATTGTATAAATAAAAAAACAAACATCTTAAAAATATGTTTGTTTTTTTAATGAACAAGAACAATAATTATTCATAATCTTTATCAACATAATTATCTAGAAATAGATATTTTTGTAAAGCTGGATATGCTTTTAAAACATTATTAAATAAAATATTTTCTAAATTTTGTTCTCCAAATAATATTTTTGCTGTCTCTATATATTCTTCTACAGCCTCAAAGCCAGAACCAATACCAAAATAGTCTGTACCAAACATAACTTTTTGAGCAATTTGGCTTTTATCGTATTTAGACATCGCATTATTTAATTTTGTAATAAAATCTTTCATCAAAATGGAGTAATCTAAATTATTAAAATTTTCATATTCTCCAGAGATATCGGTAAATACATTTTTGTTATTTAAAATAACATTTAAACAATCGTCTAAATGTGGATAATCAAAATGCGAAACAATAAAATTGGTTTCAGGATATAATTTAGCGATTTCTCCAACAGGAACGCAAGACGCATAATTAATATTTTTTTCTGATTTTAAGTTTTCTGCCCCAACACCACAATGGAAGACTACACTAAGACCTTGTTTTTTAGCAAAATCATAAACTTCAAAGAGTTTTTTATCGTTAGCAAATATAGGTTGATAGCCTAAATAAATTTTAATCCCAATAATTTTATATTTATTTAAGTTATTTTTTATTTTATTTAATTGTGGGGTTATAGGTTTTAAACAATCAATACATTCACAAATAAAAATTCTATCATCATCTTTTGTCTCACTATAAAAATCATCTCCATTTCCAATCAAACTATCAAGCGCTTTAATAGAAATAGCAAAACCTTCTCTTTTATTAAAATATTCTTCAATTAACTTTTTTGTTTGCAAATGAGTATGACAATCAATTATTTTTTTTATATTATTATAATCATATTTCCTTTTATGCTAATATTATATAAAAAATTGTTTTAATTTTCAATAGTTTTTTATAAAATAAATTTAAAATATAAAAAAGTTTAATTATTCATCTACATAGTTATTAAAATAGCCTGTAATTAAAACAATAGGTGTACCCTTATCACCACTACCACTTGTAAGGTCAGCAAGTGAACCTATTAAATCGGTATATCTTCTCGGTGTAGTGCCTAAAGATATATTTTGATTTTTTAAATTTTTATTTTTTTGACTAATAATATTTTTTATAGCATTTTCGGCTTCTTTACCTTTAAGATCTCCTATTTGATTGTCGGCAACATATTTAAGTTTTATTTCATTTGGGGTTCCTTCAAGTCCGCTTGAATATGCAGGGGATACAACAGGGTCTGCAAGTTCCCAAATTCCACCAACAGGGTCTTTAAATGCGCCATCACCATAAACTAAACATTCCATTTTTACGCCTGTAACTTCACGAAGTCTTTTGTGCAATTTTTTAACAAAGTCTTGTGTATTACGAGGAAATAACTTTAATTTTTCATCAGTAGAAAGGTTTGAACCTAAAACTCCAAATTTTTCATTATAACCACTTCCATCAATAGAACATGAAAGAATTTCATCAAGCGTTAGCACTTTTTTTGCTCCATGTTTTAAAAGTAAATCTTTATTTCTAAAGCGAGAATGTATGTCTGCAGAGATTACTTTTTTTGTATATTTTAAAATAGTTGTAGGGTCATTAGATAATATGATTTTACATTTATCCCCACAAATTTTTTTATAAAAGTCAATGTAGTCTAGTCCAGTAAAAGGGTGCTCAATTTTGCCAACAAGTTTATAAAACTGCTTTTCACTATATGTTTTATTAAAGTTAGTTATGCCTTTGTCATATAATTTGTCTATAGAAACAAGAGGATTTCCAACTTCGTCAAATGGATAGGAAAGTTGTAAAACGAGTTTATCACAACCCCTAGCAATTCCTTTTAAAATGTTAGAAAATCTATTTCGTGAAAGAATAGGGAAGATAACTCCAACTATCCCTTCACCAATTTTTGCTTTAACATCTTTAGCAATATCGTCAACAGTAGCAAAATTGCCTTGACTTTTAGCAACAACAGCTTCAGTAACAGCGACAATATCTTTATCCTTTAATTTGATTTTAGCCTCTTTAACTGCTTTTAAAACACTTTCGCAAGTGATTTCAACAAGGTCATCGCCCGGTCTAATAATAGGCGCTTTAATACCCAACGAAATAGTACCAATATTTTTCATTATAACTCCTTATGTAATATCATAGCATAAAACAAAAAAATAAAAAAATAAAATAAGTTATAAATAATTAAATATTGCTAAAATAGAATAAAAAAAGGAAAATATATTGAAAATAAATAATGAAAATGTTATAATAAAATATCAATAAAAAATAAATAAAAAAGGAGATAATATTATGTGGCCGTTTACAAAAAAGAAAAAGAATAAAAAGGAAGAGAAAAAAGATGTCCAAGTCGTAAAAGAGGAAAAACAACCAACTAAAAATCAAGAACAATCAACTAGAAATCAACAACAACCAACTAAAAATCAAGAACAATCAACTAGAAATCAACAACAAGTAACTAAAAATCAAGAACTAACAAGTAAAAAAGATGAAAATAAAACTAAATCAATTAGCGATAAAGAAACAGGAGATAAAGAAATGACTAAACCAACAGACAACGACAAAATAAAAGGGAAAAAACAAGAGAAGAAAGTAGAAGAAAAGGAAGATAAACAAAATAAAAAATCAGTTTATCGTGTTCTATTTGATAAAGAAGATAAACTTTGGAAAATAAAGAAAGATGGAGCAGGCAGAGTTATTGATAGCAAAAAGACCAAAGAAGAAGCACTATTAAGAGTTCAAGAATTAAGTAAAAATCAAGATACAAAATTTGTAGTATATAAAAAAGATGGCAAATTCCAAAAGAAAGCAAATTTAAAATTAAAAAATGATGATAAAAATTAAATATAAAAAATTAAAACGATAATGATAAAAAAGTATATTTTTTAATATTATAAAGGTATTATATGCAAAATAGAATATTTAAAAGCAAAGATGGAATTACAATAATTTACGAATATATTCCTAATATAAAAGGGGTGGTGTTTGAACTTCATTTTAAAGCAGGTTCCAACAATGACCCAATTGGCAAGGCAGGACTTGCACATTTTTGCGAACATGTTTTAATGGGATTTTCCACAAAAAAACATTCAAGAGAACAAAGAAATAAAATTATAATGAAGTATCAATATTTTAATGCTTACACAGGATTTAATGAAATGGTTTTCATTGTAAGTGCAACTAACAAAGAAATAGGCGGGGCGGTAGACTTCTTGACAGAGCCTTTTAGTGATGTAATAGTTTCTGAAAAAGAATTTGCTTCTGAATTTAAGATAATAAGTGATGAGATAAAAACTAGGCGTCTTACAAATAGTGGCTTGTTAGGTTTAATTTTAGATAAAAACCAAGCGAGAAATAAAGAGATAAGAAATCATGAATATACAGCGGCAGGAAGTATAGAGACCATTTCAAAAATTAAAACAAGTGATATTAAGAAGTTTATAAGTTTATATATAAATAAAGAAAATTTAGTTGTTAATGTCGTAGGAAATATTAAAAAGAAAGAAATTGAAAAACTTATAGAAAAATATGTTTCGCCGAGAGTAAAAGAATATGGCAAAAAGGGGTTTTCAAGAATAGATAATTTAGGAGATAAAGGCCCGCACTATTATTATGCAAAGCCTTATGAAAAAGAGAAGGGAATTATAAATTTTGATTATCAACTAGAAAAAAGAGAAAAATCTGTTTATTATGATAGAAGGGTTGCTGCCGTAAATAGAATAACAAAGGGCTTGCTTAATGAAATAGCTTATAATTTTTTTAGGCAAAACAAAGAACTTTGTTATAGTTGTTCGGTTGGATATTCTCAATATATTGACACAACATATTTTTCTTTTAAAGTGGAATGTTCAAAAGAAAATATTGATAATATTTTGAATGTATATCCTGAATTCATAAATAAAATTTTAGATGAAATAACTGAAGAACGCTTTAAAACTAGAATTAATAGGATTTTAGGAAGTATTAATTTTGACCAAACAGGAATATTTAATCGTGCAGATGAAAATTATAGTGATTATAATAGATTTGGAACAATATTAGGTAATGAAGAATATGAATACTATGAAAAATTGTATAATTCAATAACTTATCAAGAAATTATAGATAGAATTAAGTTAATTAAAGGCAAAAAACCTAATATTGTTATAATAACAGAAGATGAGAAATATAAAGATTTTGATTATAACGAATATTGCAAAAAAATAAAAATAAAGAAATAGAAAAACGCATTAAATTTTATTTAATGCGTTTTTAGTTCGTATTAATTAAATTATAAAAAATAATCTGGTATTTTTGATTTTAAAACTTTTAAAATTTCATCAAAGATTTCATCTGGTGATTTTGTGGCGTCTATTATATAAAATCTCTCTTTTTCTATCGAAGATATGAAGTCATATCCCTTTGAAACTGCCTTATGGAATTCTAGTCCTTCTTTTTCAATCCTATCAAGTCCTTCTTTCATATTTTTTTTTCTTTTAAATGCTTCTTCTGGCGAAATTTTAAGATAAAAAGTTAAATCAGGTTTCAAATTCCCTATAATTTTTTTTGTAAGTTGTAAAATATCTTCACTGTTCATGATATTTCTTGCCATACCTTGATATGCGATAGTAGAATCATAGAAACGGTCAGCAATAACCACTTTACCATTATTTAGTGCTGGTAAAACAAGTTTTTCTACATTTTCAACTCTAGTAGCACAAAAAAGTAAAAGTTCTGTCATAGGAAGAGGTTTGTCAATTTCATAATTCAATATCAATTTTCTTATTTCTTCAGTAAGGGGAGTGCCACCGGGTTCTCTAACAAATAAAAATTTTTCTTTATTTGGTAAATTTTGTATATATTCTTTAAGCATTTTTATTTGAGTCGATTTGCCACATGCTTCGCCACCTTCAAATGTTATAAAAAATCCTTTGTTCATTGTTGCTCCAAAAACATCATTGAAAGCAAAATTTTAAAAGAATTTTAAAATTTTAGAAAAGCAAATGCTTTTCAACTTGTCTAAAAGACAAGTTGCTTTCAATGTAAAATTTCTTCGTTTAAGTTTATCTATAAAACTAATAAATAATAATATGGTAATCTTTAATTTTCACAACCACAATCATGATGATGACAACTGCCGTTATGGCAACCATCTTCACAACCATCAAAATCAACAATTTCAATGTATTTTTCAAGATTATGTGCTTTATAAATATTTTCAGGCATTTGGTCAGTGGTAGTATATCCCGGTTCTGCACAAAGAACTTCAACGATTCTATTTATAACAGTAGCACAAGTAAGTTCGGCAGTTGAAGGTCTTTCAATTACAACTCGAGTAGAAGGTTCACCTTCAATAGTCCAGTCATTGCAGTCATAATCGTTTTTGCCATAAACTTTTCCTATACATTCACTTTCAATAATAACTCCTTCTTTAGTTTCTGTAGTAACAACAGCACTAAGACCTGTGCAATAACCTTTAGGTATAGTCATATTTAAAGTAGAACTATGAATTTTCTCATTGGCAATTTGAGGAATTGATTTTTGAGTTTGTTTAGTTACATGAAGTCCAAGTTTAGAACATAACCAACCATTAACATTCCACATATAACAAGGAGCAAATTTTCCAGCATTTATAAGTTTTTTCAACTCCTCTTCAGAAATATCTTCAGGGTCGGATATTTCTTTTTTAAATTGTTCTTTTGTAAAGCCAACGCCGTGAACTTTTGCAAGACTGATGCCATAGTCTTCAACATTATAACTAGATTTACCTTTAATTTTCACTATTTTGTGAGTTGCACCACCAATAACGCTAATTAAATTACCCCAAAAAACATCTTGATAACCGCTACCACAAATAGTACAGCCTGTTTCTTTAGCAAGTTTATCTAATTTTTTGGTTAGTTTAGGATTAGAATTTTGAGCATAGAAAGCCTCCTCACAAGTAGAAATAGCATTTACTCCGTTTTTTGCGCATATTTCATAAATAGGGTAGTTCTCTGCAAAAATGCTCGTAGTAGTAACAATTGCAACATCAACATCATGATTTTGTAAAAAAGTATCAAACTCTTTAGCATCTTGAATTTTTACATTTAATTTTTTATCGCTATCAATTAAAAAAGATATGTCCTTTCCTATAATGCTTTCATCAACATCAAAAGCGCCAACGATTTTAACGCCTTTTTCAAGGGCATATTTGATTGTGTACTTGCTCATTTTCCCACAACCATATTGAACCATAGTAATTTTTCTCATATTAACCTCCCAAATTAGTATATAAAATTTTTAAAGTTTATACAAATAAAATTAAAAATTTTTATCAATAAGGCAAGAGATTAAATAAATTTTAACAATATAAAAAACACTGTAAATTATTTTTACAGTGTTGACTCAAAACTTTAATTATTCTTCTGGACTATAATTGATAGGATTATTTTTAAAATAATTATAAATAGTACTAGCAAGTGCAGGTGAGATTTCTGGAACTGTTTGAAGTAAATCTATACTTGCTTTAGCAATTTCTTCGCTACTTCCAAATGCTTTTAGAAGGGCATCTCTTTTTTTAGGACCAACGCCGGGGATATCTTCAAGTGTAGATTTAGTTTGTTTGTTATTTCTTAATGTTCTATGATAGGTAATGGCAAATCTATGAGCCTCATCTCTAATTCTTTGAATAAGTTTAAGTTCTGCACTACCTTGTTTAAATAGGATAGGAGTAGATTTATTTGGCAAAAATATCTCTTCTTGTTTTTTAGCGAGCCCTATCATGTCAATTTGATTTTCAAGGTTAAACTCTTTAAGAATATCATAACAAGAAGATAATTGCCCCTTACCGCCATCAATAATAATTAAATTAGGCTTTTCTTTAAAACTTTCACCATTTTGTTCTAATAAGCGTTTAAATCTTCTTTTTAAAGTTTCAGCAAGAGAAGCAAAATCATTTGCCCCTTTAACAGTTTTAATTTTAAATTTGCGATAATCTTTTTTACAAGGTTCGCCATTTTTGAAAACAACCATAGAACTAACTTTATTTGTTCCACTTATATTAGATATATCATAACATTCCATTCTCAAAGGCAGTTCTTTAAGATTTAATTTTTGTTTTAAAACTTTAATTGCACCAATAGTGTTATTATATTTTATTTTTTCTTTTTCTATAAATTTGTTTAAATATTCTTTGGCATTAATCAAAGCCATTTCCATAAGAGTTTTATTAATTCCATGAGGGTTAGTTATTATGTTGACTTTTTTATTGAAATATTGGTATAAAAGTTCTTTATCTTGTATATCATGTGAAAGAATAATTTCATTAGGCAAAAGAAGATTTTGATAATATTGAATAATAAAATTAAAAAGAGTTTCCCCTTCTTCAAGTTCAGCTTCAAGAGAAGGGTAGGATATAATCCCGAGGATTTTCCCTCCACGAACAACCATATAAGTAATAACACCACTTAAACCATCAGAGTAATAAGCAAAAATATCTTTACTGACATCTTTAGGGAGGTTGGCAACAACCCTTTGTTTAAGTTTAGCAATCATTTTAAGTCTATCACGAAGAAGAATTGCATTTTCAAAATTTTCATTTTGTGCTGCAATATTCATTTTTTCGGTTAATATTTTTTCAATTTCTTCATCATTTCCATTCAAAAAATTAATAACACGGTCGAGTTCTTTTTTATAGTCCTCTTTAGTGATTTTTTTTGTACAAGGCGCAGAACATAAACCTAAACTATAATTTAAACATTCCCTCTTTGCCATAGAAGTTTCAGTAATTTTAAGATTGCAAGTTCTAATTTTAAAAGCTGAATTAATAGTTTTCAATATTTCTCTTGCGTCGATACCAGCAAAGTAAGGGCCAAAATATTTTGCACCATCTTTTTTTACCTTTCTTACAATTTCAAGTTTAGGAAAAGGTTCCTTTGAATTCATCTTAACATAGGGGAATTGTTTTCCATCTTTTAATAAAATGTTGTAAAAAGGTTGATATTTTTTGATAAGATTGCTTTCAAGTGCAAGTGCGTCCATTTCGCTCATGGTAATAAAATAGTCAAAATTATCAATATTATCAACCATTGCCTGAACTTTAGCTTGTTTAGGTGAATTTCTAAAATATTGACTAACCCTATTTTTTAAATTTTTAGCTTTACCTACATATATAACATTACCTTCGCTATCCCGCATAACATAGACGCCGGGCTGTTTAGTCAAAAGTTTTAATTTTTCCTTAATTTTGCTATTCATATAGTTATTATAATCAAAAAAAAAATTAAAACAAGTTTTTTAGTTTAATTTAATGCACTTTAATTTTAAATAGAATATAAAAAAGCGAATAAAAAAAAGATTGAAACAATTGTCAATCTTTTTATATCTTAATAATCTTATAAATATTTTTAATATTAATCTCTATAAAATCTCTTTATATTAGATTTACATATAAAATAATTTATATTTTCGAAAGTTGAGCAAATTATAACGAAGTTATGTTTGACAAAACTTATGTTTATTTAAACTGTGATGGCACAATTTATTGTGCTTTGTGTTAACAAAATTAAAATTTGATTTGTTTATATTGAAATATTTTAATTTATATTCTGTTATTTAAAATATGCTCTTTGCAATCTTCTTTAGATAAGTTCCATTGCTTTCCACTAAACATATTTTTTAAAGAATAAAGTTTGCTTTGCACTTCATCTTCACCAACAATTAGAATATAAGGAATTTGTTTTCTATTAGCCTCTTTTAGTTTTGACTTAAATGAGCGATTTTCATAATTTACATCACAAACAAGATTATTTGAAAAGTAATTTTGAAGTTGTAAACATTCATTTAAAGTATTTCCCATTGGTATGATTTGGAGGTCTATATTTGTAAGTTTATATTGTGTAATCATATTGTTTTGGTCAAGTAAGTCAAATAGCCTAGTAAGTCCAATGCTAAGCCCAACGCCGGGCATTTTTTTATCAGTATAGAAACCTGCAAGATTATCATATCTTCCACCGCCACAAACAGTCAAGAATTCAGGGTGGTCAGGCATCATTGCTTCAAAAACAGTTCCTGTGTAATAATTTTGCCCCCGAATAATACCAATATCCAAAATATAAGATTTTTCATCAACACCCATAGCTTTCATATAAGAAGATATCTCTTTTAATTCATCAATGCCTTTTTGAAAAATATCATTATTGCAAAGACCTTCAATTTGACTTAAAATAATGTCAAAATTGCCTTCTTTTAAGATTATATTTGTAAGATTTTCACAATTTTCTTGAGAAACACCAATTTGTAAAAGACTTTGTATAACATTATCCTTACCAATTTTTTTTATTTTATCAAGTATAGTCAAAATGTCTTGAGTTTTTTCTTTATAACCTAAAGCCTCGCAATAACCAAATAAAATATTACGGTTAGAGATATGATTAAGAATTTTTAAATCTAGTGCTTTAAAAACTTTGTCAACAAGTGCTAGACATTCAGCGTCAGCAACGAGAGGAAGTTCATCTAGCCCAACGATATCTGCATCGCATTGAATAAACTCTCGGAAACGACCTTTTTGAGCTTTTTCGCCCCTATAAACTTTACCGATTTGATAACGCTTGAAAGGGAAGGAAATATTATTTTCGTTCATAGCAACATAGCGAGCAAGTGGGACAGTAAGGTCATAACGCATACAAATATCTGTATCACCTTTCTTGAAGTTATAAACTTCTTTATCAATTTCGCCACCAGATTTTGCCATAAGTATTTCACTATATTCCAAAACAGGCGTATCTAAAGGCATAAAAGAAGCGTTTTGGTAGACTTTTTTTATTTTATCTATCATTTGGTCTAAAACCATTTGTTTATAAGGCGGAAGTTCCATAAACCCCGACAATTTTCGTGGTGTAATAAGTTTTAAATTAGTCATAAAAACTCCTTAGAAAAATAAAATAGATATTGAAAAAGGGTAGAGTGGTCTAAATCAGTAAAAATAAAAAATTTTACAAAAGAAAAATATAATAAAACAACGATAAGACTTTTTGCAGTTACTATTATAACATTACTCTATAATAATAAAACAAAATATAAAAAAATCAAAGCGAAAAAGCAAATAAAAAGCAAAATTGGCAATTAAAACAAGTAAAAATCATGTAGATAATCAAAAGTTATCCACAAGAAGTTATCCACATATCCACATATAAATAATTATACAAAAGCACTTATTTTTATGCAAAACCATGAATTTTGACGACTTTGATGAGTAATATGGGTAAGTTATCCACATATCCACATCAATATTTTGTAATTTTAGGAAATTGATATTGTTTTTTTAATAAAATAATAAAAATAATTTTTAAAAATCTTAATGATTTTCTTGACTTTTTTATTTTAATTTTTTTGTTAAGAAATAAAACATTTATTTAGTTATTAAATCATACATAAATTAAATAATATTTTGTATAATTATAAACGAAATATTGAAAGTTATCCACAATTTTATCGAAATTTGAAGTAAAATTTAAAGGAAAGTTAATAAGAATTATTTAAGATAGTAAATTTATTCCTTTATAATGTCAATATCTTTAATGAGTAAACTTGGTATATTTTCTGTTACAAAGAATAATTTGTGAAGTGCTCTTGTTGAAGAAACATAAAGAATATTTTTATCTATAGTGTTATTATAATTATCTTCGCTTGTATTAGGTATAATAACGGCATCAAATTCAATACCTTTTGCAGTTGCACAAGTTGTGATTAACACACGATTGTTGTAATCTTCTGGTTGTTCAAGCAAGACACAATCTAATTTATCTTTTAAATTTTTATATATTTCCTTTGCTTCTTTATTGCATTTACAAATAATAGCAATATGGTCGTATCTTTTACATTCATTTTCTATTAAATTTTTTATTGTTAATATTTGGTTAGAGGAAATATATAAGCAAGGTTCTTTTCCGCTTCTATTTACAAATTCAATATCATTAAGACCTATAAGTTTATTTGCAAATTTAGCAATTTCTTTAGTAGAACGATAAGTTTTATTAAGTTCAATAAGATTACAGCCTAAAAAATCAGCAGTGATTTGCAAGTATTCACTTGATGGATTTTTCTCAATACATTGATGGACATCACCAACAACAAGACAAGGACATGACCAAAGTTTTTTGAAAAGATAAATTTCAACAGGAGTGAAATCTTGCATTTCGTCTATTATAAGATATTTTGCAGAAAAATCATGGTCAAAACCATATAGAAAATATTTTATAGCAAGATAAGTTCCTTTATCCATATAACCAATATTAGTTTTTTTGGTATTACTAAAACCTTCTCTAGCCATAAAGATTTCAAAAACTTTATTGACATCTCTAATAGGCAAAAATTTATAAAGTATTTTTTTAAATCTATCTCTTAAACCTTTATTTTGTTCTTTTGTATAATGGCGTTGTTCAGAAAATACCATAGCATATTGCCAAGCAATTTTATTTATTCTTTCATATAAGTCAAGCCCTTTAAAAGTCTTAAAGAATAATTCTTTAGTTTGTTCTGCAGGGAAATCTATAGTTTCTACACTATTATCTAGTTTTTCGCTTACAATATAAGAAAGATTTTGAGGGGTAAAAGTTTCAAGAAAAGGACCTTTTAAAAATCTAAGAAGATTATCAAGATATTCATAAGAAGATTTATAAGAAATTTCCTCTAATACACTTTGTTTTGGATTAGATGCTATTTCATCAAGCATATTTTCCCTTGATTGAATAGGTTTTTTAAGTTCTGCTCTAGCAATTTGTTCAAAAGTGGTTTCAACAAGATTATCTTCTCCAAGTTCTGGTAAAACATCAGAGATATAACTTGAAAAAATGTTATTAGGGGAAATAATTAAAATATCTTTGCTTTTAATTTGTCCCCTATGTTTATATAAAAGATAAGCGGCTCTATGCAGGGCGATAGATGTTTTTCCTGAACCTGCAACTCCTTGTACTAAAATATTATTATCTTTATCTTTTCTAACAATAGAATTTTGTTCTTTTTGAATAGAAGAAACAATTTGTTTCATTTTAGTAGATACATTATGAGATAATATTTCTTGAAGGATTTCATCATTAATAGTCATATCAGTATCAAAGTAAGACAACAACTGACCATCTTCAATTTTATATTGTCGTTTTAAAAGAATTTGTCCTGAATGAGATTTATTTTGAATAATATATTCTGCTTGACCAAGGTTATAATCGTAATACATTGAAGAGATAGGTGCTCTCCAATCGACTACATAAATAACTTTATTTTTTGAAACAGTGCCAATTCCAATATATATCTTTTGTATTTTTTTTCTATTTTTTTCTTGGAAGTCTATTCTAGCAAAATATGGAGTTTTTAATTGCAAATGTAATTTTTTATTTTCTTTTAAAATATCACTTTCAAAACTTTCTATATCAGCAAGAGAACTAAATGTAGTTGATAAATCTAAACCATCACTTTTAGAAATTTCGTAGAAATTTTCAGAAAGATTGGTTATACCAAGTTTTAATTGTTTTTTCATTAAATCTAATTCTTGTGAATTTGTTTCTATCTTTGTCTTTAATATTTCTATAGTTTTAGATAGATGTTTTTTTTCAACTTTTTTTTCTTGTTCCAGCATTAAATTCCTCCTTTATATTTTGCTTTTTATACAAATAGGACTGTGAAGGGGAGCTTCTCGCTCCAATCAAAACAACAAGTTGTTTTGATAATTTTTAAACTAAAGTTTAAAAATTACTTCACAGTCCCAAATAAAATAGTTTAGAAGATTAAAAAAACCGAGTAAAATACAAAATGATAGTTATTTTAATAAGATAAATTAAAGTTTTTAAATATAGGCAAAAGTTATTTATTAAAAATTTTGATTTTAATCTCTTAAACGAATAAACAATTTGAGAGATGTCGTTTTGATTGTAAAGGATAGCATTTTTTACAATAAAAGTCAAGTTATTTTATTTTATAAAACGATATAACTTAATTTTCGTCATTATCTTCTATAATTTTATCACTTTGAACTGCATTTTGTTGTAGATTTTGTTCGTCATAAGATTGGTTTTCATCATATGTGATTGTGCTATCTTCTTCATTTTTTTGAGCAAGAGCGACACCTACAATTTTGTTTTCTTCTTTAAGTTTCATAACTTTAACGCCTTGACTAACTCTAGAAAGTGAACTAATTTGATTTATAGGAATTCTAATAATGACACCATTGTCAGCAATAAGCATAATATCATCATTTTCGATTAATTGTTTAAGAGCAACAAGTTTACCGGTTTTATTATTGAAAATACCTGCTTTTACACCTTTTCCTCCACGACTTTGCAACCTATATTCATCTACATTAGAGCGTTTGCCATAACCATTTTCAGAAATAGTTACAATTTGAGAATTTTGTTTAACAATAGCCATATCGACAATGTAATCATTTTCGCTAATTTTCATGCTGCGCACGCCTTGGCTTTCTCTACCCATGTTTCGTACATCATTTTCATTGAAACGAATACATTTACCTTCGTGTGAAGCAATTAAAATATCATCTTGCCCAGAAGAGATTTCAACGCCTATAAGTTCGTCATTTTCAAGTAAATGTATTGCTTTTTTGCCAACTTTTCTAATAGATTCAAATTCTTCAAGTTTAGTTTTTTTGATAAGTCCATGTTTAGTTGCCATTATAAGATTGCCGGAAGCATTATCTTTTCTAGGTATAATCGTGGAAACTTTTTCGCCTTCACTAAGCATTAACAAGTTAATTATTGCTCGTCCTTTAGCAGTTCTTTGTGCTTCAGGGACTTCATAAGCCTTTATACAATAAACTCTACCTTTGTTAGTAAAGAATAATAAGTCGTCATGAGTGTTTGTAATAAACATAATGTCAACATAATCTTCTTCTTTTGTTTTATGTGCATTGACACCAACACCGCCACGATTTTGAGCCTTGTATTCGCTTGTAGACATTCTTTTAATATAACCTTGATGAGTCATAGAGATAACAACATCTTCTTTTTCTATCAGGTCTGCAATGTCAATGCCGCCTGCATCTAAACTAATTTCAGTTTTACGATTGTCGCCATATTCATTTTTAATATTTTCAAAATTATCTCTTAAAATTTTTAGAATTCTAGCAGGGGTGGCAAGTATATCTTCAAGGTCAATAATAAGAGCATCAAGTTGTCTTAATTCTTCATTAAGTTTTTCTACCTCTAGAGATGTAAGTCTAGAAAGTTTCATTTCAAGAATAGCATTTGCTTGAATTTCGTCAAGTTCAAAGTTTTGAGTAAGTTTTATTGAAGCGTCTTGTTTATCGTCAGAAGATTTAATGATTGCAATTACTTCATCAATATTAGCCAGAGCAATGACAAGCCCTTTAACAATATGCTCTCTTTCTTTTGCTTTTTCAAGTTCATATTGTGTCTTACGAGTTAAAACTTCTTTTTGATGTTCAAGATAATAATATAGCATTTCCTTAAGGTTAAGAATTTTAGGGGTGCCATTAACAAGAGCAAGGAAAATAATACCACTGCTTTTTTGAAGTTGAGTTTGTTTATAGAGTGAATTTAAAACAACTTGAGCATTAAAATCTTTTTTAATGTCAATAACAATACGCATACCTTTTCTGTCTGACTCTTCTTTAATATCACTAATGCCGTCAAGTTTTTTGTTTTTTACAAGGTCAGCAATTTGAATAATTAGTTGAGCCTTATTTACTTGATAAGGTAACTGTGTAATAATAATTCTACTTCGCCCGTTATTAGTTTCTTCAATTTCTGCTTTTCCTCTAACGATAATGCCACCACGACCTGTTTTATAAGCGTGTTTCACAGCAGTTCTTCCCATAATAATTCCACCTGTAGGGAAGTCAGGCGCTGGAATAATTTTGATTAGTTCATCAATATCAATATCAGGATTATCAATAAGTGCTTGCAGGCCGTTTAACACTTCAGTTAAATTATGTGGAGGTATATTAGTAGCCATACCAACGGCAATACCATCAGAACCATTAATAAGAAGGTTAGGTATTTTTGAAGGAAGAACGGCAGGTTGTTCAAGAGTGTTATCAAAATTAGGATAGAAATCAACAGTATTTTTGTCAATATCTTCAAGCATAAGTCCAGCAATTTTTGAAAGCCTTGCTTCTGTGTAACGCATAGCGGCAGGAGGGTCGCCATCGACAGAGCCAAAGTTACCTTGACCATCAACAAGAGGATATCTTATAGAGAAATCTTGTGCAAGCCTAACCATTGCATCATAGACCGAACTATCGCCATGAGGGTGGTATTTACCCATAACATCACCGACAATTCTAGCACATTTCTTTGTAGGTTTGTCATAGAAATTATTCATTTCACCCATTGCATAAAGTATACGCCTATGCACAGGTTTAAGCCCATCTCTTACATCAGGAATGGCACGAGAAACATTAACAGCCATTGCATAAGAGATAAACGACCTTTTAAGGTTGTCAACAGTATCGACTTTTTCAATTTTAGTATCTTGAAAGATTTCTTCCAAAGATTTTTTACTTTCATGCTTATCCATAATTCCTCCATAGATAATTAATTATTTAATTTAAAAAATGTATTTTAAATTAGTTTTGAAGATAAATAAAAGTTAAAATAATAAAATATTGATAATGTAATTTTAATAATATAAATTTGTATTTTTAATAAAATATTATTTTATAATTAAAATAGTTTTAAGTTTTTATTATAATTGATTTTCATCATTTGCATTGTCGCTTTCTTTTTCCATCAACGCTTTAAGTTTTTGTTTATATAATTCTTTGTTAATTTCGATATTAAGATTTTTTTCAAAACCATATTCATTAACTTGAATACCAAGAGTTAATTCAAGCCAAGAAGCAACTAAAAACCTATGACAAAATTCATTAGGTTTTTCAAAGCACAATAAAACACAATTATCACCAAGTTCTTGATAAACTTTGTTAGGATTCAATGGTTTTAAAACATAATTATAAAATTGGGCTATATAATCATCTCGACTTTTTTGTTTAAGACTAATGAAATCTTGAGTATTTATTTCTCCATTGCGAAAACTTTTATTTATTTTTACATCATTTTCTTTCCATTTTTTATAAAAAGGATATGGAGAAAGGCTAGGCATAGATTTTCCTTTAAAGCCTGCTAACTTTCCCTCATCACCAGAAATTGCAATAGGTTTATATTTTTTTTGGTCAATAAAATCTAAATTATAGTAAAAAGATGTTTTCATTAATTTTCTCCCGTTAAAATATTAAATAAATAAAACTTAAAATAAACATAAAATAAATAAATTATAAAATAAATAAAACCAATTATAATTAATAAAATTTGTTGATGTTTTTTATTTTTAAAAATAATTTTTTTGATTAAGCAAATAATTTAAAATGACGATATAAAAAGATAATGTTATATATCAAGGTCATCAACAAGTGTTGCATTTTCTTCAATAAACTTTCTTCGCAGTTCGCTATCTTCGCCCATAAGGTCATTAAAATATTTTTCTGCTTCAATGGCATCTTCCATAGTAAGTTGAATAAGGATACGATGTTCAGGGTCCATAGTAGTTTCCCAAAGTTGGTCTGCATCCATTTCACCTAAACCTTTATATCTTTGTTGAGCACAGCCTTTACGCCCATTTGCTTGATACCACTGTTCAAGTTCGTCATCAGAGTAGAAATAATGTTCTTCTTTATTTCTAGTAACTTTATAAAGAGGTGGTTTAGCAGCATATACATGACCATGTTCAATAAGCGGACGCATATATCTAAAGAAGAAAGTTAAAAGTAAGATTCTAATATGAGCACCATCGACATCAGCATCAGTCATGCAAATAATTTTATCGTAACGAAGTTTATCTTCGTTAAATTCGCTACCAATACCGCAACCGAAAGCAGTAATCATAGACTTAATTTCGTTGTTTTCAAGAATTTTATTTAAGCGTGCTTTTTCAACATTTAAGATTTTACCTCTTAAAGGAAGAATAGCCTGAAATCTTCTATCTCTACCAGTTTTAGCAGTACCGCCCGCAGAATCACCCTCTACAATGTATATTTCACAGCACTTTCTATTTTTTTCACTACAATCAGCAAGTTTGCCGGGGAGAGTAGTATTTTCAAGTACACTTTTTCGTCTTGTCAATTCTCTAGCGTTTCTAGCAGCATCTCTAGCCCTTTGTGCTGTAATAGATTTTAAAATAAGGTTTTTTGCTTCAGCAGGGTGATTATCAAGATAGTCGCCAAACTCTTCAATCATAGCCTTATAAACGATATTTCTCATTTCGCTGTTGCCAAGTTTAGTTTTAGTTTGACCTTCAAACTGTGGGTTACGCAACTTAACACTTATAACGGCAGTAATACCTTCACGACAATCTTCACCAGAAAGTTTTTCATTATCTTTAATGATTTTATTTGCTATTGCATAATCATTAATAACTTTAGTAAGACCTGCTTTAAATCCGTCAAGGTGAGTGCCACCTTCTTCGGTGTTGATATTGTTAGCATAGGCATTAATTACTTCACTATAACCTTCATTAAATTGAAAACAAACTTCAACCTCGTTTTCTAATTCGCCATTATTATTTCTATTGAATTTATTAAAATAAACAGGTGCAGAAAGAAGAGTCTCTCTATTTTTATTAAGGTAGTCAACAAATTCAACAATTCCACCTTTAAATTCAAAAGTTTCCTTTCGTTGTTGTCCCTCTCGCTTATCTTCAATAGAAATAACAAGTCCTTTATTTAAGAAAGCAATTTCTCTAAAACGATTTTTCATAGTATCAAAGTTGAACACTGTAGTTTCAAAAATCTCATCATCAGGCAAGAATGTGATGGTAGTACCTCTTTTTTCAGTAGGGCCAACAATCTCAAGAGGGGAAATAACTTTACCTCTAGAAAATTCAATTTTATAATGCTGACCATTTTGGTAAACATCAGCCTTCATGTATTTTGAAAGAGCATTTACACATGAAACACCAACACCATGCAGTCCGCCTGATATTTTATAACCTTCTCCACCAAATTTACCGCCGGCGTGCAGTTTTGTAAGGACAACTTCAACAGCACTTTTACCTTCTTTAGGGATAATTCCAGTAGGGATACCACGCCCATTATCAATAACAGAGCAAGAGCCATCAAAATTGATGATGACATCTATTTGAGTGCAATAACCAGCAAGAGCCTCGTCAATAGAATTATCTACAACTTCAGTAACGAGATGATGAAGCCCATGCTCGTCAGTTGAACCAATATACATACCGGGGCGTTTTCTGACCGGCTCTAGACCTTCAAGGACTTGAATATCCCCAGCATCATATTTTGTGGATTTGCCAATTTCTTTTTCGTCTTTTTCAATATCTTCTTTCAATTCATTTATATCTTCAGATTTATTTTCTACTACTTTTTTATTTTTGTTTTGCAAATCATTTTTGTTGTCTTCCATAAAATCTCCTTAAATAAATAAGAGGCAATAGTTTTAGTAAAAGTTAAAAATATAAATTTTAATAAAGCAAATATCAAAAGCATTTTGTTAACTTTAAAAATCAAAGAAATTTCCTCTTATATATATTATATATAGTATATTATATATAAATATAAAGGAAAAGGCAAGTGATTTATAAAATAAAGAAAACAATTTAAAAAAATAAAATCGAATTAAAAGAAAGATTGTCAAAAAAAGAAAAATATGTTATAATCATTAGTCGTATTACATAAAAGGAATAATAATGAAAAAAGAAAATCAAAATAAAGATGAATTAGAAAATATAGAAAAGCAAAAAGATATAGAAGTTTTGCCAGAAGAAAATGTAGAAGAAACAAACAACATAAAAGATATTTGTCAATCAGAGAGTGAAATGTTACAAGTTGAAGAAAATAATAAAACTATTGAACAAAAAGATGGAAAATTAACAAAGAAGCAACAGTTTATTCAATTTGCAAAATTTCTCGCTTTTTCGTTGTCGGCAGGATTTATTCAATTAGTAAGTTTTGAATTATTTTATACATGGACATCTTGTTTGCCATGGTGGCCGTCATATCTAATAAGTATAATATTATCAGTTATTTGGAATTTTACTTTTAATAGAAAATTTACATTTAAGTCTGCAAGTAATGTACCTATAGCAATGACTTTAGTAATTATATATTATTGTGCTTTTATTCCTTTTTCAGTATTTGGAGGGGAAGCACTTGAAAGTATAGGGTGGAATGGAACTCTTGTAACTTTACTTATGATGGTTATCAATTTCTTAACAGAATTTGTTTGGGATAAATTCATAGTATTTAATGATAAAATAACAAATAAAATTCTAAATGTTTTTAAAAAAAATAATAAAAATAAATAAGAAAAATATAAAGAGTAAAAAAGTCTAATAAAAAATCAAACAATAAAAAATAATGATTATTTTAAATCATTATTTTTTGTTTTTATCAATAAAAGAAAAGTTATCATTTTTAAATTTTACAAGATATTTCTGATTAACTTTTAAATCTCCTTTGTAAAAAATTTTAGCCTCTTTTTGCTCTTGGCTAGAAACTTCAAGGTAATAAATATCATAAAAATTATATCCTAATATATTTAAAAGTGGATTAATATAAAAAAGAGAATTTTTAATATATACAACACCTATCAAAATTAATATTAAAATAAAAAGAACAAAATCACAAACATAAGAAAGTTCAAGTTGCAAAGCAAACAATACAAATAGAGAGAAATAACCTAAAAAATGTCTATCAGTGATATTTTGTTTTTTAAGAATAATAATTTCTTTAGAACTTTCTTTGCTATGATAAATATTGATAATAAGCCCAACAATCCCTAAAATTATTAATAATGATAATAAAATTATATTAAGAGTATTAAGTACATTAAAAGTAAGATTGTCATTAATGATATCAATAATAAGCCTTGTAGCAATCAAAATATACATTGGAACAAAAGCACTCAAATAAAGGAGTAAGTCTTTTAATTTATCAAAAAATATACTATTTAATTTTTTCATAGAAATATTTTGTGATATTTTAAAAAAAATATTTAAAATGTTTTGTTTTTATTATAATTTTGGGTTAAAATATAACTATGATAATAATTCCAATAGTGCTTATGGGTGTAGTATGCTTAAGCATGAGTATAATGTATTCAGTTTGGGAAAAAAGTGGTGATTGGCAAGGTTTTTTAGTAAGAACACTTACGAGTTTGTTTTTGCTTATCTATTCAATAATAACGATAAATCTTACATCAGTCATCAATGCTTTTTCGCTTTTTGTTGCTATAGGAACAGCAATATCATTATTTTATGAAAGTTTACAAACAAGTGCAGTGCAAAATGAGAATGCAAGAAATATAATAGGTGGTGTAAGCAATGCACTAATCTATCTTGCATTTGCTTTAAGTATAATGTCGCTAGCAGAATTTAATATTCTATCTCTTGTAGGAGGTGTTTTATTAGGGTTAGGGCTAGGGTTATTAGTATTGATAATAAAAAAGCATAAAAAATTATCTATAATTTTGCCTACAATTTTAATTTATATTGCACTTGGTATTGCGGTTGGTTTTGGAATTAATAGTATAATTGCAACAAAACATTTTATAAGTGCAATTACAACATTGGCATCAATAGCACTCTTGTTGATAGAAGAATTGTTGATGCAATTTGTAAATGAAAGTAAAACAAAAACAGTAGTTTGTATTGAGCTTAAAACGATAGCGATGATATTATTTATAATTTCGATATACTTATATAGTTAATAAAAAAGAGGAATAAAAATAAACTTAAAAATGATAAAAAATATATTAACAGCAATATAAAACAAATAATTACAAAATTTTAATAAAAAAGTATTGACAAACTTTAAGAAAGTGCATATACTATATATGTTGATAGAAAGTATTATAGTATCGCGGGATAGAGCAGCTCGGAAGCTCGTCGGGCTCATAACCCGAAGGTCGTTGGTTCAAATCCAACTCCCGCAACCAAGAGGGAAGGCTAGCAAATCGCTAGCCTTTTTTAATAAATCTAAAAGAGTTTCGGGATATATCAAGCGAAGCGAAGATATAACCTCGATGTCGGGAGTGGTTCACAAGATTCCCGCAACCAAGAGGGAAGGCTAGCAAATCGCTAGCCTTTTTTAATAAATCTAAAAGAGTTTCGGGATATATCAAGCGAAGCGAAGATATAACCTCGATGTCGGGAGTGGTTCACATAACTCCCGCAACCAATTGAAAAAGACTAGCAAAATTTCTAGTCTTTTTTATAAAATTTATTACTTCTTTCGCTTTTCTTAATTTAAATTTTCGGCATAGAACATATTTTTAAATTTAATATTGTCTTCAAAAAGTTCATCGAATGTTCCAACATCTTCAATTTTTCCATCATCAAGGAAAAAGATTTTATCAACATTGCGAATTGTTGACAATCTATGAGCAACAATAACAATTGTGCTTTTTCCTTTCATTTGGTCAATACTATGCTTAATATCTTCTTGGGCAAAGTTATCAAGAGAGCTTGTGCTTTCGTCAAAGATGATAATAGGTGAGTTTCTAAGGAAAGCTCTTGCTATTGCAAGTCTTTGTTTTTGTCCTCCAGAAAGTTTTATGCCACTTTCGCCCACTTTTGTTTCTATTTTCTTTGGCAATGATTCAATAAATTCTTTTAGTGAAGCTTTTTCAATCGCTTGATAGATTTCTTCATCGGTTGCATCGTTTTTTGCTAGCAATAAATTTTCTTTTATTGTCATATCGAAAATATATGGGAATTGGTTAACAAGGGAGATATTGTTTCGAAGAGATTCTTTATCAAAGTCATTAATATTTACTCCATCTATAAGAACTTGACCTTCATCAACTACAAACATTTTGCTCATGAGATTTAATATTGTAGATTTTCCAGAACCGGATTTCCCAACGAATGCAACTGTGGTATTAGGTTGAATTTTAAAAGAAAGTTTGTCAAAAATTTTATTTACTGAAAGGACTTTCTTTTTTAAGTTTAATCTATCTTTCTTTTTCAATTTTAAATTGTTTTCATCTTCAAAAGGGTTATCATATTCTATATAAGAATAACCTACATTTTTAAATTCAATTGCACCTTTAATGTTTTCCATTTTGATATTCCCAAACTTTTCACATTCAAAGATATCATTATTGAAGATAGAGAACATTCTCTCCGAACAGACTCTTATTTCAACAAAAGTTGTAGAGATTTCTCCAAATCCCCATATAAGCGAATAAAGATTATCGTTATTAGAATAAATAATCATAAATGTAGCAAGTGTTATCGTTCCAATATCAATAAAATGAATTCCTAAAATAAGAATAAGCACACCTAAAATTTCAATAATAAAGTTGCGTGAAGAATAAAAATTCATATTCACAAGGTCTTTTTTGGCATTTGTGTGTGTATAATCAATATAATATTCTCTTGAAACTTTGCTTAAAGATTTTTCAAGTCCAAGTGCCTTAATATCCTTTTCGCTTCTTACAATCTCGGTTGTAAGTGAATAAATTTTATCATTTTTCTGTCTTGTCAATTTTTCATTTTTTCGTAATGTTTTAATTCTAAAATATTCTAGTAATAAACAAGTAGTTACAATACCAAAAAGAGTAAGCCCTATATATAGGTTAAGAGATGAAATATAAATAACCATAATAAGGGAAGAGATAATATTAGTTGAAAGGTCAACAATATTTGATAAGTTGGCAACAATTTGTTCTGGGTCGTTGACAATTCGTTGAACAAATGTTCCAGTGTCATTGTCTATATAAGATTTCGAATTAAGTTTAAAGACTTGTTCAGCCAAATCAACATTTAAGTCAGACATAATTTTATTTGCGTATTTGATATATATAATACCTGATAAATACCACGATAATCGACGCACAATATAAAGACCTGCAACAATTGCAAGAGTTATCATGGCACTTTTAAACATATTGAGTGTTATTTGTTCAATGGCTTTTGCTAGTAAAATGGTCATAAAAATATTTGCTGTTGAAGCAATTATATACACCAAGATATACATTGAAATACCGAACTTGTATTTTTTTAAGTAAAAATTTAAGGTTATTTTATCTTTATTATTTTTCATAAAAACCTCCGTATTAAATTTTGCATACGAAGGTTTTTGTTTTAAAAACTAATTTTGAGTGCTAAAATTATTCCCTAAAAGAAGAACCACTCGTATGGATAATAATGTTTATTAAATTGTTTAATTTTGTTGAAAATTTCTTTTCCATTTTTAAATGATTCTCCTTTTTTAAAATTAATTTTTTCAATCGACATCATTATAATAAAACAAAAATAATTTGATGTCAAGATATTTTTTAAATTTAATTTTTAAAAAATATTTTATAAATAATGTTTTAATAAAATAAAAGAAGGTTACCATGAACCTTCATTTATTTTCTTAATTATTTTTCTTTGCTAGTTCATCAAGTTGAGTTTGATGACGCTTAAAGAAATCTTCTTTTGGTTTTAATGTTTTTATTTGCCTATTTTTGTTTTTATCAAGCACATTTTCATAACTATCAAATATATAATTCCAATCAAAACATTTTTCTTTGTCAAATCCAATGTAGTCTGCAACATTTTCAGTACCGCTTGGTGCAATAGGGTGAAGAAGGGTATTTGCAACAAAAATCATTTGCATAGCGTTGACAGTAAGATGAGCAAGTTTTTCTTCTGTAACGCAGTTATTTATTTCTTTAACCCAATATTTGTTGATATTTCTAATAAAAACATCGAGAGCATTGTATACTTGGTGGAATTTTTTGTCATACATAAATTTTTCTACATTTAATATAACTTTTTTACATTCTTCAAATGTCGATGCATCAATGACGGCTTGAGGAATAACTCCATCAAAATGACTTTGTGTAGAATAGAATATAGTTCGCAAAATTCGATTATAAACATTTGTAAGAAGGTTGCCCTCTTTAACAACAGGGTCAATTTCATCATCATTTGCGTCAGGGTCAAAAGCTTTAGGTGAAAGTGAAACATTATTATTAACAAGATTCATTGCAAGGAAATGCATTCTAATTTGTTCAGCAGTATAGTGCTCTAGAAATTCACTTGCCATAGGTGGCTTTATAGAACCAGACGAACTTGCCTTTTTGTTCATATAAAGAATAGATTTTATAGGGTTGATTTTTGTAAGCCTAAGTTGTCCGTTTTCTGGGTCAAGAACAGGATTTTTGCCTTGTGTGTAAAGCCACATAGCCTGTTGTGCTGGGCCATAGAAATATATGTTGTCTTCACCCAAGAATTGATAAACGACTGCGTCTTTATTGCACCAATACTTTTTCCATTCATCTTCGTCTTTTCCAATACTTTCAAGATAAGTTTTAGTAAATGAAATAGGAGCCCATAAACTTTCTGGCCAAACATAGAATGTCTGTTCATTTATGCCATCTATTTCAGGACAAGGAACACCCCATGAGATATTGCCAGTAAGACGGAAAGGTGTAAGAGTTTTGCCTGTTCTATATCTAATATTATTTTGTGCTAATATTTCACAAGCTTTTTCTCTATCTTCTAGTTTATCAAAAACTATTGTCATTGATGGAGCCTTTTCATTTCGTTCAAGTTCTATAAAATGAGGAAGATTATATTTAATTTTATGGAATTCATCAAAAAATTCACGCTTTATATAAATTTCAGGCTTTTTAAAGAATTCTTTTATTTCTTTAACCATAAAAGAAGCAGTATCACTTTTTTTATCTATAGAATTAATCCAATCATTAAGAATATCAGTACATTTTTGTAAATCAAAATATAAATTTTCAATTTTTACAAGTTCAGGTCTTTCACCACTTAAAGAGCTGACAGGGTCAATTAAGTCTTGAGGTAAGTATTGATGCCCAAGGTCGCATTCATCAGCATAACCTTTTTCACTTTGACAATTTTCGATAGGGCATTTTCCAATAACTTGACGACCATTTAAAAGACAATTATTTTTTTTGTCATAGAATTGTAGTGATGAGTGTTTAGAAACCATTTCATTTTCAAATAATTTTCTAATAAACCACTCACTTGTTTCTTTGTGTATTTCACCAGCTCGTCCTAAAGCAGATGCAGCAAATAGATTAAAGCCAATCTCAAATTTTTCTAAAATTTCTTTTTGTTTAATATGGTTATCTTCAACATATTCGACAATAGATGAATATTGACAATTCCCACTTTCTTGAAGTTTTCTAAATGCTTCAAGAGCAGGCGAGCCATAGCAATCAGTGCCAGAAACGAAGATAACATTGTCTTTACCAATTCTATCACGCATAAATCTTGCAAAAACATCAGCACGAAGAATCATGCCTAGATGTCCAAAATGAATAAGTTTGTTGCCATAAGGCATACCGGAAGTTATAACTGCGCGTTTTGGAAATTCAGGTCTTGGTCTAATAAAATCGTTCATAAAAACTCCTTATATAAATAAATATTAGAAATATTATAATAAAAAAGAGGGAATAAGTAAATAAAAATATACGAAATATATTAAAATTTAAATATAAAAAATTAAAAATAAAATAAATTAAATATTAAAGATTTTAAAGATTATTCATGGTCTGCTTTTAAAAATGAAAGTTTATTTTTAATACGAGATAAAGCATTATCAATGCTTTTTTTAGAAATGTTGCCCAATTTAGAAATTTCAGAATAATTGTAACCTTTAAGATAGAGATTAAGCACTTTAAATTCAAGTGGAGAAAGAGTATTGTGAATATGTTTTATAATTTCTTGAATTCTTTCTTTTTCTAAAATTTTGTCATCAGGTGAAGGCAAGTCAGAAGGAAAAACAATTTCAGACTTTTCATCATCTTCTTCGTTATTTAATTGTTCCATAATAGGTAGAGCAGACGATAGAATTTTATTTTTTTCAGAACTTGCAATTCTAACAGCACTTTGAATTTGATGCTTAATACAAGTGCTAGCAAAAGTTTTAAAAGAAGCAGTTTTATCCTTTTTATAATTCATAATTGCTTTATAAAGCCCAATCATACCTTCTTGCACGATATCTTCAATATCTCCTCCAGTTAAGAAATAACTTCTTGCAATTTGATTGACTAGAGATTTGTATTTTTTTAATAATTCATTAACTGAAATTTCATCACCATTTTGTGCTTTAAAAGAAAGTTCTTCATCAGTCATATTCACCTCATTTACTATGTTTTTGTCTAAGTATTTCAAATACAACAACACCACAAGCAACGGAAGCATTAAGAGAGTTGACTTTTCCCATAAGAGGAAGAGAAAGAACACCATCACAATAAGGAATAATTGATTTTTTAACTCCAAATCCTTCAGAGCCTATAACAACTGCAATATTTTGGTCAAGATTTTTATCATAGATGTTTTGCCCATTTGCTTCGCACGCATAAACCCAAACATCATTTTCTTTCAAAAAAGAAATAGCATCTTTTAAATTTGTAACTTTTGCAATCAGCATATTAGAAATAGCCCCCGTACTTGTTCTAATAACAGTTTCATTAACTTGGACGGCTCTATTTTTGGGAATAATAATACCATGAACGCCTGCACATTCACAAGAACGGATAATAGCACCAAAATTATGAGGGTCTTCTATACCATCAAGTAAAACTATAAAAGGTTTTTGATTTAATTTTTTAGCCTTATCAAGAATGTCTTGCAAATTGCAATAATTAAAATCAACACTTTCCGCAATATAACCTTGATGATGACCTGTTTTAGATTTTTTATCCAGCACAATTTTAGGGACAAATTCAAATTTAATATTTTGTTTTGCCGCCAAATTGATAATATCATCTTTTCTACCTTGTATATTTTTGTCTACTAAAATTTTATTGATAGTAATATTTGCCTCTAACGCCTGCTTGATTGCGTTTTTTCCTTCAATATACATAATTAAATCCTTTTAAAATTTGGATATATTTTACAATAAATATCAAATAAAGTCAAATAAATAAAATTAGTAAAACAAATGAAAAATATTTAATTAAAAATATTTAAATTCAAATAGCAAAATGAATAAAAAATGATTAATAATTTAATTGATTTTTAAAAGTTTAATGTAATAGATTTATTAAGAATTTCTTCAAGCCTTTTTGTTTCACCTTTTAAATATAAATATCCAACAAGGATTTCAAAAGCGGTAGCAAAAGAATAATCAGCAGAACTTGCATTTTTTGCTTGATGTTTAGGTCTTGCATTTCGGCCACGCCTAACAATTTCACTTTCATCATCATTTAACAAGGGTATTAATTGATTTAAAACTTTAGCTTGAGCAGAAGCCTTGCAAAATTTGGAAGCCTCATTATGATAATTTTGCATTTTGCAATCATATTTTATTAAACAATATTCTCGAACAAAAAGGGTGTGCACACTATCTCCGATAAAGGCTAATGGCAATAAGTTAGATTTTAAAATTTTATCTAATAATAATTTATTTTCTTTTATTTCAAACATATTCAATCCTTTTTATTATTATAAAATAAATATAAAAAAAGATAAAGAGATTAAATAAAAATAAAAAAATAATTTTAAAAATAAATAAAAAAATACAAAAGAAAATCTTTTGTATTGCATAGGTATTAATAATTTAAAAAATAATATAAAAATATAAACTTAAGATAAAACATAATTTTTTAATTGTAATTAAACATTAAACCTAAAGAGCATTACATCACCGTCTTGAACAATATAATCTTTACCTTCCATTCTAACTTTACCTTTCTCTTTTGCTTTTAAGAATGAGCCTGCTTCAACCAAATCATTATAAGAAACAACTTCTGCTTTAATAAATCCTTTTTCAAAATCGGTATGAATTTTGCCAGCCGCTTGAGGTGCTTTAGTACCTTTTTTAATTGTCCAAGCCCGTACTTCTTTTTCTCCAGCAGTTAAAAAAGACATAAGCCCTAAAAGGTCATAACTTGTTGCAACAAGTTTTTCAAGACCACTTTCATTAATTCCAAGTTCCTTTTTAAAAATATCTCGTTCGTCAGGGGCAAGTCCGGCAAGTTCTTCTTCTATTTTTGCAGACAAACAAATTGTTTTAGCCCCTTCTTTAACAGCGAAATTTTTAACATCATTGACATATTTGTTTTCTTCTTTTCCAACATCATCTTCACTAATATTAGCAACATATATCACAGGTTTAGCAGTAAGAAGTTGAAGATTTTTCATAATTTTTTCTTCTTCCTCACTTTCAAGTTTAACAGACCTAGCAGGCAAATTGTTTTCAAGAGCCTGATTGATTTTTTTAAGTAACTCAACTGTAAAAATCAAACTTTTATCTCCCGTCTTAACAAGTTTTGAATTTTTTTCAAGTAACTTATTTACTTGTTCAAGGTCTGCGAGAGCGAGTTCAAGATTTATAATTTCAATGTCGCGTAGGGGATTAATAGAACCATTTACATGAATAATTTTTTCATTATCAAAACATCTGACAACATGAACAATAGCATCAACTTCACGAATATGACTTAAGAATTTATTTCCCAAGCCTTCGCCTTTACTAGCCCCTGCAACAAGTCCAGCAATATCAACAAATTCAATGGAGGCAGGGGTGATTTTTTGAGTATTGTAAAGTTTTCCCAATACTTCAAGACGCTTGTCTGGGACATCAACAATACCAATATTAGGTTCAATAGTGCAGAAAGGATAGTTTGCACTTTCAGCACCAGCATTAGTTATAGCATTAAAAAGAGTACTTTTACCTACATTAGGCAATCCAACAACACCAATTTTCATAATATTTCCTTTTTTATAATTGCAAAACAACAACTTTGCAATGTCTTTGTTTATTATAGCATTAAAACCAAATATAGTAAAGTTAAAAATTATAAATTATAAAATAATTTTATATATTTTTTTAATTAAAAATATTGTATAAAATTTTAAAAATAAAAAATATTTAATTTCTTATATAAATAGAATATTATTTTTGTTTAATATAAAAAATAGATAAATTACTAATTGAATTTATCTATTTTACATTAATAAAATTAAAGAAAAGTGCAATTTTATATTTTATTGTAATAAATTTATTAAAAATTTTAGATTTAGAATTCATTTAAAATATATTTTATAGTTATAAACTATTGAAAATATAGTTTTAAATTTAATTAAAGTTCTCTTTCAGAAGTGTCTTCTTGTTGATAAGATTGTTCTTGTGCTTGTGCTTGCGCTTGTCTTTCTGCTTCTCGCAATTGTTCTTCGGCAATTTCTTGATTTCGTTTTTCTCTTCGTCTTTTAATAAATGAAGATAATCCTGCAAGTCCAGATAGCACATCGCCACGACTTAATTGACTTAAGTTATCTTTTCTTTTAATAGATTGTTTACTAATATTATCTTTGGCTGTTGTAACTTTATCTTTTAATTCTCTTCTTTTTGCATTAATTTTTATTTTTAATTTTGCTTTTTGTTTTTCCATCAATTTAAGAAGTTTTTTGTTTTCAGTTTGTTTTGTTTTTAATATCTTATTTACTTCTTGAATATCGAGCCCTTTAAAAGAAATAGGTGAAGACTTTTGTTTTAATTTTTTCATATCTTGTAAAATACCAAGTTTTTCAAAATTATATAAATCAGTTGCACTAAATTTTACATCATCAGGTAAATCGGCAGAAGGGTATTTATCAAAGAAAGTTTTATCACCATTAATAAATGCATTTAAAAGTTCTTTACCATAAGGATATTGAGGGTTATCATTAATAAACTTTTCAATAGAAGTAAATTTTGCGTTAAAATCTTCTTCAATTTCATTAAATCTAGCAAGATCGTCATTAGCAGCAAATAATTTTCTTTCTAATTTGTTACTGCCAATTCTTGAAGCATCAGCGTGCTCTTTTTCTTCAATAAGTTTGGCTTTTTCCAAATCTAAAATTGTATCATTTTGATTTACAAGATTTTCAAGAGCTTCTTTCTTTTTATCATGTGTATCAAGACTTTCATTATTTAAAATATCAATAATCTTTTTGCTATCAAGCCCGATAGAGTCCATTAATTTTGCATTGACCATCTTTGCAAGATTTTCTTTATCTGCTTGAGAAGTAGGTGCGAGGTCAGAAACATTTAAAAGTTGGCTTATTTCCGTTTGATATTTTTCTCTATAGGAATTAAAATGATTTAATTTTTTGCTTGCCTTATAAAAATCCATATTTTCTTTTGAAGGTGTTTGACTAGCAATATGTTTCTTTGCTACATCAAATTCTTCTTTAGAAAATCCAATACGAGGGAGGAGAGTATCAATTAAAGCATCTGTTGTTCCATTTGCTCTAGCCGCAGCAAACATATTGCCAATTTTTATTTCTAAATCAGTTTTATCTTTGACTTGAGGGAACAGAAGAGAAGTGTTTGTTTTTTCGTCATAAGATAGTTCAGTAAAGAATTCAACATAATTTGAGAATTCGATACTTTTATCTTTTGCTGCACTGACTTTTGCTTTAAATTCTCTTTCAACAAAATCAGCCCCTAATTGACTTTTAATAGCAGAGAGATTGATATCCGATTTTCTGTCAATGTTAGAATTTAAGTTGTCAATAAATTGTTCAAAAGTTAAGTTTGTCTCTAGTGTTAAAGGTTGAACAGGTGGTGGATTATCCAAGTCAGTTGCAGATGTATCAATTTTAGTAAAATTATTTAAAACATCATAAAAATTATAACCTTCAATTTCAGAATCTTTCAATACAGGTTTTAATTGTTCAAAAATAGCTTTTTCAAAATCAAAATCTTTATCATTTAAAGCACCAAGCCTAATTGAACTTTCCATTTCTTGTTTTTCTTCACTAGAAATAGGCAATTTATCAATAACACTTCTAAGTCTTTGATAATTTTCAATGTTTTTCTTTAACTCTCGTCCTTTATCTAAAACGCCATTGCTATTAGAGTCTTCTTTTTCTTGAGGTGTCAAAGTGCTTTCATAAGCCTTTTTGTCATAAAGTTCATAGAAACTACCATCTAAAATAGCGTCAGCAATCTTGTCTGCTCTTTGGTAAATTTTAGTTTTATTAACATACTCTTCTTCATTATAACTGCCTTTTTGTTCAAGTTCTCTTGCACGAAGAAAATCAAGTTTTTCTTTGCTTGCCATAGCACTAAGTTTAATTGTAATTAAATCTCGTTGTTCTTCAGGAGTTAATGATTTAAAATAAGGCATTTTAGAAAATTCTTTTTGAAGTATTTCTTCGCTATAATGATGATATTTATCTTTAGTTTTATCATTTATTTGATAATTTTGAACTAAATATTCTCCCTTTTCTTTATCATATACAACCAATTTATCATTTTCAGTGTTTTGACCTGAAATTTCTTTAGAAAGTTTAGATATTGAGTCGGATATAATAGATTCCTTTTCTTTTTGATAACTATCTAAATTTTGGTAATATTTCAAAGCACCTTTTGTTTTTTCATCTTCTAAACTGAAAGATTTGTCTTGAATTTTGCAAGAAATTTCCCCAGTTTTAGAATTTAGTTTTAAAGAATAATCATTAATGATTTGTTCTCTAGGCATTCTATCAAGTTTTTGTCTTAATTCAATACTATCAAAATCTTCAATAGTTTCAGCTTGTGCTACAATGAAGTCTATTAATCTATCTTTTGCTAATCTATCTACAACACTATAAAGGGAATGATTTTCTTCAATTTTTGATTTTTCAGGGTCAGGTAAAAGACCATTTTCAGAAAGGATATAGTTGCCATTTTGTGTTGTAATAGTATATAAAGCGGCAATTTCTTCATAAAAGCCACCAGTTCTTATAGAATCATTTACTTTTTGTAATTTTAAATTGCTAGATGGTTGAGAAGAGGTCTTTAAAACATCATCTACTCTTTGATTTGTTATAGCATCTCTTTTATAATGTCTTTCGTCGATTTCAGAAGAGAAACTATCATTATTAATATTTTTTTCAATATTTAAAACATTACTGTTATAATAAGCAAGGTTATAAGCTCTAAAGTAAGTTTCAGCAGCATCGGCACATCTTTCAAGGGTAGAGAAGTTGTCTTTGTTAGAACTAACATCATCTATAGATGATTTGTATTGTTCTAAAACTTCAACTCTTTGATGAAGAGATTCATTTTCATATGCTTGTTGTTCAATAATTTGCAAATTAAGATTCATGCTTCTTGCAGCATCATCAAGTTTTTCAGTAGCCATATCTTGACTTTCCGCTGGAACTTTGTCTATAATTTGGTCTAAAAGTTCAGAAGAGGAGTTGTTATTTAAAATGACACTTTGAATAATATCAGGACTATATCTTTCAAAGAATTTTTCTCTTTGTTGTTCGTCCATGCTGTGAGAACTAACTAAAGAAAGAAGTCTGTAAGAGTCTGCACTGCGAATAGTTTGTCGTTGCTTTTCTAACAAACTTCTTTCTCTTGATTGTTGTGCATTAGCATTATTTAAATCTTTAACAAAACTAATTAAACCATTTTTATTATCAGCCCTAAACATAGAATTAACAGCTGATTTTTGAGATTCAGATAAATCTTCAAAGAAAGTGTCAGAAAAATCTTCTATTAAAGCTTGTCTAGTTTTATCATCTTGAGTTTTAGAAATTTCATCAAGTTTCATTGTCATAGCAATTCTGCTGTCAAGATTTTCCATTTGATTAAGTTGAGTTGTATTAGTAATGTTTTCACTATTTTTTGGTTCTTCAGGGTTATTTTGATTTAGTTGACCTGAAGAAACAAGTCCAACACCATTTGAATTAAATAACTGGGCAAATTCTTTAGCAAACTGATTATCAGAAGATTCAAGATAATTTTCATTTAATTTTGCACACAGACCTTGAGATTTTTCGTTTTCTAAAGAAAGTTGATTTTCATTTTCAATAAATCTATCTCTTGTTTCAAATTCTTGTAATTGTTCATCTTCACAAGCTTTTATTTTGTTTTTTATATTTTTATAAGGCTTAAATACAAGTTTATCAGCAAAAGTTGATTGTATCAAACCTATTCCTCCAATGATAAGGCCGGGAATTAAAGCAAACAATCCAATACCAGGAATAAGTGAACAGACAGTAAGCCAAATACCAACATATGATAAAGTCTCACCCATAATATTGTTAAAGTTTGTTAATTTTTTCTTAAATTTATCATTTTTTTCTTTTAAAAGTGCATCATCATCTTTAGAAGTATCTTCTTTTTTATCCTCTTTTTCACTATTTTCTTGATTTTTTTCGTTGTTTTCTTGATTTTCTTTCTGTTCTTGAGTGGATACTATTTCTATATCACCATTTTCATTGCTGTTTTGATTATTGTTTTCTCTATTCTTTAAATCTATGACTTCTACATTTTCGACAACTTCTGGATTTCCATTTTGTTCAGTTTGGCTTGTTTGTTCGTCTTGACTATTATTTTGATCATCACTTGTAGCATTTAAAGATGAATTTTCACTATTATTTTCTGAAGATGAACTATCGCTTTCAATTTCAGAAGGAGGATTTGAAGAAGTATTATCGTCATTACCTTCATCAGAATCATTAGGGGATTGATTATTGTTTTCGTTAGTGATATTTTCTGTAGAAGGATTGTTGTTTTCATTTTCAGAGGAAGGATTTGAAGAAGTATTATCATTATTACCTTCATCAGAATCATTTATAGCCTGATTATCGTTAGCACTATTACTCACAATTTCTTCATCATTTTCATTATTTAAAACTGAATTAAAATTTGACATAGAAAAACCTCACTCATTTAGATGTATTTTATATTAAATATAATATCATTATTATTATAAATTGTCAAGTAAAGAATATACTATTGTTAGTTATAAATAAAGAATAGTTATATTAAAAGTATATTATTGCTTGTTATATAAATCTAGTTAAAAATTATATTTTAATTTAATTAAATTTTAATTAAAATATTTAGATAAAATGTATATATTTTTTATTTTAAAATAAAAAAGCATGAATAAATAAATATTCATGCTAAAATTTATAGAAAAATATGTAAAAAGAAATTAAAAATTTTCAATTTTATTCTTTAAAATGATTAAAAATATTTTTATTAAAACTTTTTTAAAATGTTTATTTTGCATACTATACTTATTTTTCTATAGTTAATATTTTTTATATGCTTAAAATGATTGATAATCAATGATTGAAAATCTTTAATTGATAAGATTATAATTCTCTTTCATCTTCATCAAATGTGCTTGCATTTTCTTTTTCAGCAGATTTTATTTGATTGATAGTAGCAACAATATTTTGCATATATTCTGAAACTTTTGCAGTGTCAGCTGATGTAAAATATCGTTTGTAATAATTTGCTCTTTGAGCATTATTTGCAGAAGAATAAGAATTTTTATCAGCGAATACAGAATCTGCAGTTTTCTTAACAGAAGCAATAATGTCTTGAACTTTTTGACGAAGGCTAGGTGCATTATGAGATTTTGATGTGCGAGTAGTTGATAATTTTGTGCTTTTATCGCTAATTTTTTCAGGAGAATCTGGCAAGTCTTGAGCACTTAAAATCTTTTCTACTAATGCTAATGAAACATTCTTATGTTTGTTATTAATATCTGCATCTTTAACAATAGGTTTTTTAGATTTAGTAGGAACTTCTTTATCTGCAATTTTAGAAATATCATCTTTCATTTTTTCAAAACTAGATAAAGATGATTTAGCAGAATCATATTGCTCTTGTCTTTCTTTTGTGGCCTTAATTCTTTCATTTTTAGTATCATTTTCAATTTGGTCAATTCTATCTTGTTCATGTTTAATCGCTTCGTTTTGCATAAATGCCATAACAATATTAAGTTTGCAATCATTTTCATCTGTTAATTCAGGGTTGAATTGTTCAAGTAATTGTCTATCAACTTCATAATCGGTCAATAAATTATTTTTTCTTAAGAAGTTTTTAACAGGTTCGTTTGAATAAATAAATTCATTCAGTGCTTTTAATTGATTAGCACTAAGATTAGCAAAGTTACTATTAATTTTTTGACCTTTAGTTATATTACTACCGAATAAAATATTTGCCAATTTTTTTAATTGAACATCAGGGATAGAGTGTCTTTTATTGATATAAGCAAAATTTACTAAAGGGTTGCTACCATCTTTAAATTCTTCAGAATTTATACTATCTTGAGCATATTCTACAAGGCTATTATAAATTTCTTTAAGAACTATCTCTTGTCTATCTGTGTAAATAAATGAATTTTGAATAGTTTTTCCATCTTTTTCAACAATGTCAGTTTTGACTCTAAATATATCATTATCATGTTCAACAGAAGAATCATTTTTATATGAACTTACAGCATTTGCGAAAGCTTCAAAAGGAGGTAGAGAACGATCAAAGATATAAAAATCTTCATTATTTTGGCTATCTATATTAGGATTAGAACTACCACCATTTTGATAGTTAAAGAAAGCTAATTCTTCAATGCTACCATCAGCATTTGATGAGAAATCAAATAGACCAAAATCTTGTGCCATTTTTTGGAATTCGGCAACTAATTGATTTTGTCTAGATAGACATTTTTTATTAATATCTTTTTTGTTTCGAATCCAAGGGAAATACATTCCTTGAGTGTCGACTTGATTTTCATAATATTTAGAGGCTTCAAGTAATTTAGATTCAACAGTTTGGAAACTTTGTAGAGAATTATCAAGATTGTTAATTTTTTTATTTAGTTCAGCAATATTAGTAATATTTTGGTCATATTTATCAATATTTGTTAAAACTGTATTATCAATATTAGATAATTTTTCTAAAGTTTCTTGTTCTTCAGTTATTCTTGCTAAAAGGATATCATCACATCTTCTTTGAGCAAAAGTAGCACCTTTGAGATAATTGTCATTTGAATTTAAAGTTTCATTATTAATAGTTTCACTATCAAATTGAGGGAGGGCAAAACCATTGATGTCTTCATCGCAATATTCCTTTACGACATTCATAAGTTCCTTAAATTGTTCATTGCCATTTTGTGAAGATTCATTAGCAAGATCTCTCATATTGCAAATACCAATAAAGTTTGCCTTTATATAAGCAAGAGCCCTTGCACGAGCTTGAGATTTTTTTGCGATTGATGAATAAACTTTAACATCAGCTTCAGATAGAGCCCCTTCGCCTGATTTACTTTGTCCACCAGAAAAATATTGAAAAAGTCCATCAATAGTGAGAGAAGAAGCGTTGTTTGAAGCTTGTTTTCTACGCCTATTATAAGCAGCTATCTTTTTTTCAAGTGTGGAAACATCTGCAAAGTTAGAAATGTTTTTAACATAATCAACAACATCTTTTAAAGTTTTATGAGCCATACTTGAAGCAAAGTGTTCAGTTGAAACATCTTCAAAGAAACCACTTTTAGCTTCAAAGTTGCTCCCTTTAGAAAGAACTTGCATACCATTAGATGCTTTAATTATAGTAAGGTTCTCTTTTTTAAGTTCTGCTTTGCTCATAACTTTTTGTAAATTTTTTTGTTTAATAGTTGCTTTAAAAGTTTCAACTTTTCTTTTAATAAATGAAAATAAACCCATTTTTTACTCCTTTTTAAACAATGCATCAACGCATTGGTTTATTTCATAGATAATTTTAATACAAAATGATATGATTGTCAATAGTTATGTTAGAAAAATGTTACGAAATTAGTTAAAAATTAATTAGTTAAAAATTAAATTAATTAATTATTATAAATTTCAGTATAGAATGTCGAGAACAATTTATAAATAAGCGTAAAACACTTTAATAATATTTGTCAAAAAAATTTGACATTTTTAAAAAAATTATTAAAATAAAAGAAACAATAATATATTTTTAGCAATAAGGAGAATAAATGGGACTTTTTGGTAATGAAAACAAATCACAGGTAAAAAAATTAAAGAAAATAGCAGATAAGGTAATTGCACTTGAAGAAAAGTATAAAAATTATACAAATGAGCAATTAAAAGCAAGCACAGATGAATTTAAAAATAGATATAAGGCTGGGGAGAGTTTAAATGACCTTCTTCCAGAGGCTTTTGCAGTAGTAAGAGAAGCGGCAGCAAGAGTTTTAAATATGCGTCATTTTTATGTACAGATTTTAGGTGGTATAGCTTTGCATCAAGGAAGAATTGCAGAGATGGCTACAGGTGAAGGTAAAACATTAGTTGCAACATTACCAGCATACTTAAATGCAATATCTGGTAATGGAGTTCATGTGGTAACCGTAAATGAATACCTCGCAAAAAGAGATGCTGAATGGATGGGCAAGGTATACAAATTTTTAGGGTTAAGTGTAGGAGTATCTTTAAATGGTCAAAGTGGAGAAGAAAAGAAGAAGGCTTATCTATGTGATATAACATACACAACAAACAATGAATTAGGATTTGATTATCTTCGTGATAATATGGCAAGAAGCAAAAACGAACGCGTTCAAAGAGGGCTCAATTTTGCAATCGTCGACGAAGTAGATAGCATATTGATTGACGAAGCAAGAACGCCACTTATAATTAGTGGTCGAGGCGGAAAGTCAACAGATGGTTATATGATTGCACAAAGATTTGTAAAATCATTAAGAAAAGATGATGATGTTGAAATAGACATTAAAACAAAACAAATAAATCTTACAGATAAAGGTATTAGAAAAGCAGAATCTTTTTATCATATAGATAACTTATCAGATATTGAAAATATAGAATTAAGTCATTATATAAACAACGCCCTTCGTGCAAATTTTATAATGCATAGAGATGAAAATTACATTGTAAAAGATGGCGAAGTAATAATTGTAGATGAGTTTACTGGTCGACTTTCTCCAGGGAGAAGATTTAGTTCAGGCTTACATCAAGCAATAGAAGCAAAAGAGGGAGTTGATATAAGAGATGAGAATCAAACTTTTGCGACAATAACTTTCCAAAATTTCTTTAGACTATACAAAAAATTATCAGGTATGACAGGTACAGCAAAAACAGAGGAAGGAGAATTTAGAACCATATATAATCTAGATGTAGTCATCATTCCTCCAAACAAGCCAAAACAAAGAATTGATTATCCTGATAAGATGTATATAACCGAGAAAGGAAAAATCAGTGCAATAATTGAAGAGATTAAGGAATGTGTTGAAAGTGGACAGCCTGTTCTTGTTGGTACAATAAACATAGATAAATCAGAGTTAATATCAAACGCATTGAAGCGTTCAGGAATAAAACATCAAGTTTTAAACGCAAAAAACAATGAAAAAGAAAGCGAAATTGTGGCACAAGCAGGAAGAAAGGGTGCAGTAACAATTGCAACAAATATGGCAGGTCGTGGAACAGATATATTGTTAGGCGGAAACCCTGAATTTATGGCAACAAAAGAAATGCGTGATAAAAATTATTCTGAAGAAGAAATATCTTATGCAACTGCATTTAATTATGTTGATGATGAAAATTTGAATAAGGCAAGAGATGAATACAATAAACTTCTTGCAAAATTTAAAGAAATAACAGATAAAGAAAAACAAGAAGTAAAATCACTTGGTGGTCTTAAAATTATAGGAACAGAAAGACATGAATCTCGCCGTATAGATAATCAGCTTCGAGGCCGTTCTGGTCGTCAAGGAGATCCTGGCTCAAGTATCTTCTTCTTGTCGCTTGATGATGATTTATTTAAAAGATTTGCAACTGATAGATTAAGAAAACTTTTAGCATTCTTTAAAATAGATGATTCAACTCCAATACAATTAAAAACCATAGCAAAACAAATTGAAGCATCACAAAGAAAGATAGAACTTCAAAACTTTTCTATAAGAAAAACAGTTTTGCAATTTGATGATGTAATGAATAAACAAAGAGAAATAATATATAAAGAAAGAAATGAAGTTCTCGATGGCAAACCTGTACATGACCAAATTATAAAAATGTTCCCAGAAGTAGTGTCAAAGAGTGTTCATAAAGTTATTTCAGATGATAGACCATATTATGAATGGGATTTAGAAACATTAAATAAGGAATTAGAAAATGGTTTACTAGATAAGGAAAGCAACACAATAACAGAAGATTTCGTTGAAGGTTGTGATGTAAATGATGTCATAGAGAAAGTACTAGATATAATATATAAAAAGTATGAAGAAAGACATAAAGAGGTGGCGGCAATAGGAATAGACTTTGAAAATATTGAAAGAAATGTACTTTTAAGAATGGTAGATATCAATTGGATGAGCCAAATAGAAAATATGCAAATTATGAAAGATGAAATTTTGTCAAGACAATTTGGTCAGCAAGATCCTGTAATGGCATATAAAAGAGAAGGATTTGATATGTTTGATGCAATGATAGACAAAATAAAAGAAACAACATGCAAAGTGTTGTTAAATGCAAGGATACAGGCAAGACCAGCGCAACCTGCACCAGAGCCTGTAAAAGTTCTTTTCACAGGGAAAGAATTGACACCAGAGGAGCGTGCTGCACAAAAACAAAAGCAGAAATTGCAAGTGCAAAAGACAGTATACAATGACAAACCAAAAGCAGGAAGAAATGATCCATGCCCATGTGGTAGTGGTAAAAAATATAAAAATTGTTGCTGGGATAAAGACCATAATTAATTGCAAAAAATTTAATAAAGAAATAAATTTGTAAAAATAGTGTTTTTTATTTTGAAAAACACTTTTTTTATGCTATTCTAATTATAGGAATTTTCATATTTCAATATAAAATGGGATTAAAAATTGAAAGTGCGAATATTATATTGAAGGAGTCTTAAGATTAATGAGAAATTACATTTATCCAGCAGTATTTGTGAAAGATGAAGACGAAAATATTTATCATGTCTTTTTCCCAGATTTAGAAATAACAACAGAAGGTGCAATGGTTGAGGAAGCATATTTGTATGCAAGAGAGTTTTTGAAATCATATTTTAAGTATGTAGAAAAGTATGATTTAGATTTTAATATGCCAACAGATTTCGAGGTTATAAGAAAATCTGTAAAAAATGACGATATAGTGCTATTAATAGATGCAACTACATCAAAAAAAGAGTAAGAATAGGAAGAAAAAAATAAAAAATAAAAGTAAAGCAAAAGATGTTGACAAAATTTGCAAAAAAAATAAAAAAATACTAATAAATTCTTGACAATAAAATTAATATGTGATAATATAATGCTAGCACTTCAGTGATGGGGTGTTAGTTTTTTGTTAGGAGAAAAAGAAAATGGCAACACCAAAACGCAAAAATATTATTCTTGCTTGTACAGAATGTCAAGAAAGAAACTATGCAACAAGTAAAAACACTTCTGCAAATCCAGAAAGAGTGGAAATAAAGAAGTTTTGTTCTCGCTGTGGAAAGAGAACCGTTCATAAAGAAACAAAATAACCACATATAATCGGGGGGCTTATGTCTAAAAATAAGAAGTCGCAGAAGAAAAAAAATCAAAGTAGTCAAAAAGTTGTAGCACAAAATGATGCTACAATGTTTTCTGCTGAAAATACAGATGAAATAACAGGTATAGAAACTGTAGAGGCAGAACAAAATAACAAATCAAATATAGTTAATCAAGAAGACAAATCAGTGCAAGAAGAAAGCGACAAAGCAAAGAAAAAAGAAAATAAAGATAGCAAAAATAAAGATAAAAACAAAAATATCAAAAATGATAAGAAAAAGAACAACAAAAAAGATAAAAAAGAGAAGGGCAAAATAAGAAGAAAGACTAAAGAAACATTTGCCGAATTAAAAAAAGTTACATGGCCAACTTTCGGAGATGTTTGTAAAAAAACAGGTGTAGTTCTTGTTGTTGTTCTAGTTTTTGCAGTCGTAATCTTTGGCATAGATTATTGTTTGGGATTACTTATGGGATTATTAAGATAGATTAAGAGGTATTTATGGAAGAAAAAGATACTCAATTAAATCAAAATGAACAAGTTGTGGAAGGAACAAAATCTTCAGTAGAACATAGTGATGATATTCAAAATAATATCCAACCAAATAATGAAAACGAAGAAAAAAAAGTTGAAGATGAATATGATGACGAAAAGGGATATAAAGAATTTGTAGATAGCCTTCCCGCAAAATGGTATGCACTTCATACATTTTCAGGCTATGAAAATGTAGCAAAAGAAAATTTAGAAACAGTTATTGAAAAATTCAATTTGCAAGATAGAATTTTTGACATTGTGATACCAACTGAAGAGGTTGTAGAAGAAAAAAATGGGAAGAAAAAACTTGTAGAGCGTAAATCAATGCCTTGTTACATTTTAGTAAAAATCAAATATGCTGATGATTTATGGCACAATATAACAAGAACTCGAGGAATAACTGGATTTGTAGGTCCAAATGGAAGACCTTTAGCATTAACTGATGAAGATATAAGAAGACTAAAACTTGAAAAAATAAAGGTAGATATTGACTTAAATGTTGGCGATAAAGTTGAAATAATAGATGGTGCACTCAATGGTCAAGTGGGAGTTGTAACAGCCTTTGACAAAGAAACAGGGCATGTATCAGTAAATGTTGAAATGTTTAATAGAGAAACACCTGTTGAACTTGAACTTTCTCAAGTTAGAAGAATAAATGCTTAAATTCAAATGCTTCAATGGTGTTATACTTCAATGGTGTTATAAAAAATAATAGATTAAATCAAATAGTAAAATTTAAAGATATATAGGCTAAAAAGCAAATATATTGTCCAGCATGACAATAAACTGCAAATAAATAAGTGGGAGAGTGGAACTGCAACCGCTCAAAATAACCACAAAGGAGGAGAAAAAATGGCAGAAAAGAAAATTGCTGCAGTTGTAAAATTACAACTTGACGCAGGTAAAGCCACTCCGGGACCTCCAGTTGGTTCAACTCTTGGACCTCATGGAATAAACCTAGGTGCCTTTACAAAAGAATTTAACGAGAAGACAGCTTCTCAAGCAGGATTAAAGATACCTGTAGTAGTAACTATCTATGCAGATAGAAGTTTCTCATTTGTACTCAAGACTCCACCAGCAGCCATTCTAATTATGAAGGCTATAGGAATTGAAAAAGGGTCAGCAGTACCAAACAAAACAAAAGTCGGAAGTATAACAAAAGCACAAATTAAACAAATTGCTGAAACAAAGATGCCAGACCTTAACTGTACATCAATAGAATCTGCAATGTCAATGATTGAAGGTGCTGCTCGCTCAATGGGCGTAACAGTTGTTGAGTAAGGGAGGTAAAAAATGAAAGTAAGTAAGAAATATGCTCAAGCTTCCCAAGCAATTACACAAAAATTATATGATATAGAAAATGGAATTGAAACATTATTGGCACTTCCAAAAGCAAAATTTGATGAAACCGTAGAACTCCATGTTCGACTTGGAGTAGATGGAAGAAATGCAGACCAACAAGTAAGAGGAGTTTGTATTTTACCTCATGGAACAGGTAAGTCATTAAAAGTACTTGTAATAGCAAAAGGCGATAAAGCAGACGATGCTGTAAAAGCAGGTGCAGATTATGTTGGAGCAGAAGAAATAATAAGCAAAATTCAAGGCGGATGGCTTGATTTTGATGTATGTATAACAACTCCAGATATGATGGGAATAGTAGGTCGTGTAGCCAGAGTTTTAGGACCAAAAGGTTTAATGCCAAATCCAAAAAGTGGAACAGTTACAATGGATGTAACTAAAGCAATAAATGATGCTAAAGCAGGTAAAGTAGAATATAGACTTGATAAAACAAATAATGTTCATGTTATTATTGGAAAAGTAAGTTTTGGAAAAGAAAAATTACTTGATAACTTTAATACAGTAATCGAAGCTCTTACAAAAGCAAAACCTGCAGCAGCTAAAGGACAATACTTTAGAAATGTTACAATTGCATCAACAATGGGGCCTGGAATAAAAATCAATGTTACAATGTAATTAAAATAATTTTTTAATTTAAACAATTTGAAAAAATAGATAAGTTTTATTTTAACTTATCTATTTTTTTATATAATTTTTTACTTTAGATTGTAACTTTTGTTTTATAAAAGTTTTTTTATATGCTTTTATAAAACTTTTTTTACATATTTTGTTTATAAAAGATAAAACATTATATTTTTAATTATGTCTTTGTGTTATCAATTTAATTATATCAATAATTTTTTGAAGTTCTAAAGAGTCTAATTTGTTTAATTCTTTTATAAGTTCCTTATATTGAATAGGATATAAAAGATTAGTATCAAAAAATTCAGATAATGTTATACCAAAATAATCACAAATATTGATTAACCCTTCTATTGATGGGATACTTCTACCATTCTCTATTTGATTGATATATTCACTGCTTTGCCCTAAATCTAAACTCATAGCTCTAGCAGAAATACCTTTTGCATTTCTAAGTGTTGCAATTCTTTTGCTAATAAATTTTTTATCTACTTTTTCCATAATACAAGTTTATACTATGTATAAAAAAAATATACATAATAAAATTATTGAAATGCTTGCAATACATAGTATAAATATGTATAATATAAATATGCAAAGAAAAAAGTAAGATATGAAAGGAGAAAAAATATGAGGATTAAAATAAAACTTATATCATTAGTTTCAGCATTGGTCATAATAATATCATTTTTAATTGTTGGAGTATATGCTGCAAGTTCACAAAATATTAATTTAAGAGGAACTATCAATTTTGAAGTAGCAGATAAAACACTTTATGTTAAAGATGTTCGTATAAAAAATGATAATACTTTATCGGGGCAGGGTACATCTATTGAGAATTTTATTCCTGGTTTTGTTAATGGGAATTTTAATTTAGATTTAGGTGAAATAACAAATGTTGCGGGCGAATTTACATTGTATATTGATGTTATTAATACATCTACAAAATCTTATACAGCAAGTACTAATTCATTGCTTTCAAATGCAACGCTTTCGGTAAGTGGAGAAATTGCAGGTGATGGTGTGGCTATAGGTGATATTGCATCATATCAATCACTTTCAGGTACAATTGTAATAATTATAACGCCTAACACTACTCCTTGTAGTATAAATTTAGATGATATTACTATTTTAATTGATGAAATTTTTACAGGATACACTGTAACAATCAATATTGATGTTTCCCAAGCAACATATTTACGCTCATCTGAATTATGTAATGATGAAGATAAAATATTTTTACTATCTAATACTTATTATAAAATCAATAATGATGTAGAAACAACATTCTATGAGGAATTAGGTAATCAATTGATAGAACAAACAAGCATAGTTATAAAAAATGTATATTCTATAGAATTATTTATAGATTCGACTTATGTTAATTTAAATTACAATATTGGGGATACAAGTGGATATCTTAAAAAAAATTTTGACACATCAGGTAATGTACAACTATCAAATGATACAACAATTGATATAGAATGGACTGCATATGGAGATCCTGACAGGCCGTAAACCCCAGTTCTTCCTGTAATCTAATAAAACGAATTTTTGAAATAAATAAAATTTTGGTTTTAAATTTTAATTAAAAATATTTATAATAAAAAACGAGTTATTTTAAAGTGAAATTAAAGTTAGAAAACTTTAATAGATTCACATTAATTTAACCCGTTTTTTATTTTTATAAAAACCTATTTAACTCTTTGTCTTCTTCTAAGTAAAATAGTAATAGTAATAATTGCTGCCGCTGCTATTACACCAATAATTATGGCGATAATTGCAAAAGTGTTAAGTGGTTCAGACCTTATAACTTTGTAGGAATATAATAGATTATTGCTCATAGTGTAAACTTGAATAAAATAAGTACCTGTAGAATTAATTGTAATAGTATAAGTTTCCCCATAATCAGCAAGTCTGTCAGCGGTGAAGTAATGATATTCTGAACCTATTTTTAGGTAGCAATCACCCATTGCATTATAGAAATTTTGAACATTAAAACTTATAGTGATATCGCCTGTAGTACTTTCTCCTTCTTTAAGAGAAATGTTTATTGGAGGCGTTTGCATATTAAGCCAGAATTCAAATGTGTATTTGCTACTTGAAGTATTTTCATAAGTTTTATCATTTGTATTGATAGTAATTTGATATTTTCCAACCCCAGTTTTTTCATCAAGATAATTAATCATAAGACTAGAAAGATAAGTTTTGCCATCTATTTTAATTGTATCATAATTTCCAATATCAATTAAGTCTTGTGTTATATCAATACCATCTTTAATAACGCTTTCAATGTAGTAATTTTTAAACTGTACAAATTCATAAGCATATCTAGATTCATTTTCATTAATAATTGTAAAATTGTATTCATCTTGTCTAATTGTTATTCCTGTATTGCTAGTTGCAGTGAATATAACTGAATAATATCCTGGTCTACTGAATGTATAAGAATAATTATTAGTAGTAAAGCCGGAATAATTAGCACCATTTAATTTAACAGAAATTGAAGGATAGCCTGATGCTTGATAATAACTTGACAGATTATAAAGTGAAAGTGTAACATCTCCATTATAGACAGCAGAATCAACTCTTTCAGAAACAACAGTTTCTCCTGTTGTAGTATCAGTGTACGAAACTATAAAAGGAACAGAATTTAAGAATACTATATCAATATAATTGCTAGTTCCAAACAAATGGATATTAGCAGGGGAACAAGAATCATAAAGTTGAACACGATATGAACCTGATTTTTCAAGATAGATATAGGACATATTATTGTCAGAGTTATAAACTAGAGGAGTTATTTCAACATAAGAGCCATTAAAATATTTTAAAATTTCAATGTTAATCTTATTTTGTTCTATACCATAATAAGAGTTAAAATTCAATTTAAGTTTATCAAAAGAACTTTCTGTTTCATTATTTGCAACAATAACGACTGAAGATGTAGATCTAATAGATTCTGTAGAACCAGTAGGGGTTTCATAAGTAAATTGAGTTATGATATTGTTAGTTTGATTGATATAAATGATAGTGAAATCACCTCTTGATTCAGCACATTCATAATGATAAATTTCAACATACACATTTGTTCCTGTGGTTTCTACTCTAGGAGTATCTATTTCAACTCCAAGTTCTTCATTAGCAACTATTTGAAGCCTATTATTTTTGTCAGCATAATCAACACTTACAATATAATTTACATCATATTCATAACCATAATTGTCAGTATATTTCATGTCGCCTTGTTGTACAGGAGTTCCATCTACAGTAATATAATAATAAGATGTAGAGGAATCAAGAATAGAAATATTAAAGATTCTACATTGATTAGTTAAGATTTCATCAGAATCATATTTTATAAATATAATATAATCTCCAGCACCAGATATAGTATGTCCACTTGTATTTGAAGAAACACTATTGATATTTTGCCAAGTCAAACCATTATTACTAGATAGATAAACGCTATAACCATAAGTATCTTGATAAGCATAATTGCCAACATAATTCAAATCTTGACCATTTCTAAACCTAACAGTGATAGAAGAAGAATAAGTTGTAGCAGAATAAGCAGTAGTAGTGTAATTTATTCCATTAAAATTAATAGTGTAGTTAGCCGTTTGAGAAAAGTCTAATTGAGTCAAAGGTTCAAGATATCTGTCAATAAATACAATTCCACCACTATTGACAGCATTAGTTTGGAAAACAAGATAAGGTAATTGATTATAAATTCTTATATGTAAAGTTTTTATTACCTCACCATTTTCACTGTCAGTAACAATAATTTTGTAATAATCATTCCAAATATTAGTTTGAGTTGGAGAAAAATCGTAAGCATAAATATTGTTTCCAAGACTAATTGCAGTATTATTAGAAGTAATATTGTTGTTATCGTAATCAAAGATATCAATTGAATAAAGTAGTGCATTGTATGAAAATCTAATGGTATTGTCAGATATATAGGTTATATCACTATTACTTTCAGTAATTTCGTATATTTTTGAAACACCACTGATTTCATCATAAGAAACTTCATTAGCAAGTTGAATAATAGTTGTAGTAATTCCAAAATTATCAATAATTTCATATCTAATTTTTTGTGCAGAGTTTGCGCCTAAATTAATCAATATTTGAAGAGTAGAACCATTATTAATAGTAGTAAAACTTATATATGATAATGCATTTTCAAATTCTTCATCTGGTAACCATGTGCCATAAGGATTTTGATTAGCAACCATAATAAGTTCATATCCATCACCCTCAACAGAATTTGGATTATATTGATAAATTGAAATTTTAGTAGGGAAAACAAAACTAGTTGTTGTACTTTGATACTGCTCAAGAGTTGGAACAGAAATGTTAAGAATAGCAGAAGTATGGTTAGGGTCTTCTACTTTTTGAGTAGAAATTGAAGCATCCATTATAGAAAGGTAGGTGTTATAAGATAACCCATTAATTCTATCGGTAAAAACTATAGTATGTTTATTGCTAGATGATTCAACATTATCAAAAATTGAAGTAAGTGCAATCTGTTCAAAGGCAATACCAGAAGAATTTATAGTTATTTTATATACATAACCATCTTCAAGCCAAGGAGAAGCCATATATCGAACTGAACTTTGTCCAGAAAGTTGAATATAGACCATACTCCATGGGTCAGACATATAGTTTAATTCTTGAAGTTCAAATCCACTTCTTGAATAAATATTAAATCCATCTATAATTTGATCATTAGTAACAACTTGAGGTTCACTATGTAAAGCATTAGTGAATACGAGGGCATTGTTAGAAACATTTTCGTCATCAGAGAAAGAGGAATCAATTAAATACACAACATAAACGGTCATATTTCCAGCATAATCCATTTCCACAATTTCATAATATCCACATTTCAAATCATCTGCGCCTGAAGTAGTAAGTTCATAATAATTGCTTTGTGAGAAAGAATTTTTATCTACTTGAGTATAAGAGTCAATAGAAGGAATCTCCTCATAATAGATATATTGAGTGTCATAACGATAATTGCTAGCATTTTGTAAAGTATTTACGAGAATGTTGTTAAAGAAATCAGTATTTACATTATAACTAAAGTATTTAAAATAGCCAGTGCTGGTAGAGAACGAATAACTCATATTATTTATTTGGTCGTAATTTGATGCTGAAATTACAACTTCATTTCCATTATAATCTTGATAAGTTCTCATATTGATTTCTTGATAATTTTTAGTAAATAAATTAGTTGCATTCTCAGTATTTGTCATTAAATATTGAAGATTAGCCATAGGAGCAGATCTATCAAAATAGATAGTTTTAGTAGTTCGTTTATAATAACTATCATTATGACCTTCATATTCCATAGTTATAGATAAATAAGAATTAGTAGATGTAATAAGATTTGAGCAATCAATAGTAAAATATCTAGTATTCCCATTAGCAAAAATTTCACTATGAGTAACGGCTTGAGAACTATTTATTGTAATATAATCAAAACTTTCATTTATTTTAGCTTCATATTGGCTAGTAGGAACTTCCCATTGAATAGTAATAGTGTCAGAGTTAGAATAATAAGTATTAACAGAAGTTTCATTCAGTTCATATCCATCAGCATTTATAATACTAAATTGAGGTTCTTGAGATGTAATTTCAAAGCCAAATTTATAGAAAGAATAGAAAGAACTTTGAGGGTCATTGCTAGATTGATAAATAGTAACTATATAACTACCTTGTAAATAGAATGGCTCGGCAGGTGAGGCATCATCAGGGATAACACCATTAGAAGAAGTTTCATAAAGATTTAAATATCCATCTGTATCACTACCATTTGAATAATAATATTTTGTAACGCTAACACCATTTTGAGTAACATTTGCCTGAACTTTTACAGAAATTTCATATTCAGTAATAGAAGTATTACTATAGACATAATTATAAGCATCAATTTCATTAGTAAAAGGTTCGACAATTTCAATACCTTCAGAATAAACATGCCATAAGTTGTCAGAGCCAAGTTCATAATAGGTATTGCCATAAAAAGAGAGATTATTGTTATAATTTACTTCATAACTATTTGAGGTTTCATTATAATAAGAATTAATAGTATATTTATATTTAGGTATATATAAACTCATAGGAAGTTTATTGCCTTGCACAGCAAAAGTAGGGATAGTATCTTCATTAGTAAAACTTTCTTGTGTATAGAAAGAGTTAGAATTAAGACCTGTAGAAGAATTGTAACTTGGGAAAGACACTTGAATATTTGAATTTCCTTCGCCACTATACATACTTAGAATAATATCCCCACCAACGATACTTTCAAGAGAAGAATCAACTCCATTATTTACCGATTCAAGAGGAGAAATAAGTTCATAATTGTCTACATCAAAAGTAATTGTACGCTTAAAGTAATCATATCTATTAATATCGTTATCATCTAGATATTGTCTTTCAATGACATATCTACCAGCAAGGAGAGTGCTTCCGCTACCGAGTAAAATATCTTGAGTTACAACTTCTCCTGCATCATAAGAAACATTATTATTATAATTATATAAATCAATAACTTGTTTATTCTCATAATCTAAATCATAATACCAATAATATATTCCGTCAATGACAGTATATGTTTTTGTATAAGGGTAATAAGTTAATCTAACAGATTGTAATGTAGAACCATTGTTAGCAAGAGGAATAAAAGAAATATAAATATTTTCATCTGCATTGATAGGAGTATAATAAGCAAATCTATAAGTCAAATCACTTTGAATAAGTTCCACTCCATCCATACTTGTAAGATGTGTATAAATTTGCTCACCATCAGATTCATAATAGTTAAGAGTTCCAGATAAAGAATAACTAGCCCATGCAAGTTGCTCTCCATTGTTACCTCTATAAACGGCAAGTTTAGAGTCATCAGATGTAACATTAAAGGTTAGGTGAGCACTAGGATTATTTAGAAAATCATATTCTTCATTACCTGAACTATAAGTGTTAGAAGAATCTCTTATAAGTATTTTATAAGTACCTTCAATTGCTTGGTCATTTTCATCAATGAAGATAATTTCATAATTATTAATACCTTGATAGCGTGAATAATTATTAGAAGAGGTGTCTTTTATATAACTTACATCATCTATATCAACGACAAGATAGTTACCATTATAAGTAGAAATTCCTGTGATAATTTGTTCTTCGTCAGTAGATGAGTTAATTGTAGGAATACTAATATTGGATACACGCAATAAGTCAGAATTATTAATATTGAAGAATTGATTAAGAATGTTAGAAAGGTTAGAATTTGCTTCAGAATAATTCAAAGTATAAGCGTAAGGAGAAATATTTAGATAATTAGAGAGGTCATAATCAAGATAAATGGCTTTATTATCGGCCCACTCAATCCACATTCTTGTACCAGACTCTGGCACAGCAATGCTTTGATTATTGCTCATAATTTGTCTATTTTCATCATTAAAAGAAGTACGAAGCAAGAATAGAGGTGAGGTATCATCAATTAAATATATTTCAAAACTAGAATTTCCAGCCTGATCATAGACTTCAAGAATATAGAAACCAGCACTAGATTTTACATAAGTGGCATCAATAGTCGAAGTAAATGCAAGAGAGTTCTTATATTCAGTCCACGAAGAAGCCCCACTTATATTAAATTTATAAGATACAGGAATAACACCTTGTTGAACCCAATAATCAAGTAATTGTGAAATAGTAGCCGAACTTGTTTGTGAAGAGTAATAATTGATAGCAACAATAGGGATATATTTTACAAAACCATAAGTGCTAGCCCCACTTGCTTTTTCATTCCAAGAAAATACAACAGGTTGATTTGTATTATAAGAAGACAAGTTATTGCCTAATTTATAAGTGGTACTTGTAGAAACGGAAACATTTCTTGCAGAAATTCCACTAATTTCATTTGTATCAATAGTGAAAGTTCTAATACTAGGGATATCTGAATTTGCAGAAGTAATCTTAACAGTAAATTTTGCATTAGCATAAATATTTGTATTTTCAATTAAAATGCCATATTTACCTGCAACATTTTCATTATATTTAAGATAGTTTTCGCTTTCACTTCCTGCTTGCTCAAATTGTTTATAATAAATACCAAAACTTTCAAGGTCAGTTATGTTTTGATTTTCAAAGAAGTAATAACCTGTATTATAATTAAATGCTGATAAAGTAATTGTAACCTCTGCATCATAGACATTGTTTTGAGAATCATTAAGAAGATAAACACTTTGATTTGTAAAGCCTGATGCATAAATTTCGTTAAAATCACTATCAAGAATAGTAACTGAAGGTATAGAATTGGTAACTTCAAAGAAGAAAATTTGATAATGATAATAAGAACTTTGCAAAGTGCCTGATTCTGATAAATAGTTATCAAATGTATATTGAATTATGTATAAATAAGTGCCTGGATTATTTTGATTAAATCCCTCAAAATTGTTTGTTGAAGTAATTTCATAATAAGTTGTAACTTGCCCATCACCTTCAGTTTTAGAATTTGTAGAAAGTGTATAGATATAACTTTGCTCAAGAATATTTTTAGAATTTGTCAAGAATTTTATAGGTGTTTGATTAGTAGATACAGGCTGAATAAGTTCATTTGGATTTGATGTGTTTAAGTAATCAAGAGTGGCATTTTTTAATTCTTCACTAGAGAAAGCATAAGGGCTAGTAGGGTTTTCATCATCAACATAATCTGCTAAATTGGCATAAGAAGCACTGTTATTAGAAATAAAATTATTAATTTGACTAGTTAAGTCAGCATTATTTTCATAAACAAGATTATCAAAATTAAAAGTTTTAAGTTCAACAGTTTCAGGCTGATTTGTTTGAGTGTTAATATTTGATTGGTCTGAATAGACAGCTTGATAACCATAGATAAATAATCTTTGATTTTTATTTTGAAGAATCGAACTGTCAAGTCTTTCAGAAAGAGGAAGTTCATAGATAATTTCTTGTCCATTACTTATAGATTTATAAAGGTATTGGAAAGACAAATCATAATAACCAATATCTAAAAATACAAGTTTGCCTTCTCCATCAATCATATAAGGATATACAAAATAATTTTCTTCATCAATTATATTTCCATTCTCATCAATTTGAGAAAATTGATTGTTGCTATAAATAATACTGCTTTGATAAGAATTTTGATTTATATCAGTATAAGATATAGTTATTTGATATAAGTCAGGGTTGTAAGTAAAATCAGGTAAGGCATTAACAGGAGTGCTAGAATCGCCAGCAAAAGAGTAGTTATAGAAATAATATCTAGAGAAAGTATCAGAAGAGGTGAGTGAAGATTGTTGAATATTAGCAGAAGGGGTAATATTAGGAAGCCCTGTGGTACTATTAAAATAAGTGTCAGAGTTAAAAACCATAAATGTATAATAGATAGTTTCAGTTGCAGGGGTAAAAGTAATACCACCATTATTTGTATAATAATAATTTACATTAATAACAAGTGTGTAAATACCTTCTTGTTTTAAAACAATATTATTTTCAGTAAAAGAAGCGTCATTTTCAATGTTGTTGTCAAGAGCAAAATTCACTTCAAGTTTTTGAGGAGTTACCCCATACCCAGAGATTGTAAAAGCAGTTTCGCCGTCATCATTATTTTCAGAGACATAATTAGTAATAGATTGTCCTTCCATTAAATTAGTCCCAGTTAAACCACTTTGAATTTGAGAATTAGTAAGATTATAATACAATGACATACTATTAGAAAATCTAAAGTAATAATATTCTTGAGGATTGTTTTCATCATTAGTAGGGCTAGGGATATAAGCATAGTTTTTTTCAGCAAGACCTTCCTCATTGGTAGGATTTGTATTAGTTATTTTACCATTTGAAGCAATAGAAATATTTACTTGACTACCGCTAGAACCACCTTGCATAAGGAATATAATATCATCAACATATCCCGAAGGAGAAGTTTTATCTATATTAAGATAGTTTGGGTAAGAATTTGTAATTTCTTGATATGTAGGAGCTTCAGCCTCTGCATTCATTGAAAGATTTCTATTGATAGGGAAAAACACAATAGATAGAAAGCCTAAAACAATAAATGAGATAATTAAAGAATTAAATAATTTCTTGACATTAAACATACAACACCTCTTTTAAATTTGTATATTATGATTTTATCATAGCAGAGGAAAAAATCAAAATAATTTGACGAAATATATAAGATTATATATATAAATATATATATTAATATTTGCATTAAAGAAAAAAATAATCAAAAAAATTAGTTGATAAATAAATAAATTAATAATATATTGAAAAAAATATAAAAATATTCATAATTTAGATGAATTTTTAATATTTTTTTATCAAAATTAATAAAAAAATCATATAAAGTTTCAGAGGTATTTATGAAAAGTTTGGCACTTTGTATGATTGTAAAAGATGAAGAGGCATGTTTAGGTAATTGCCTATCATCAGTCAAGGATTGCTTTGACGAAATAATAATAGTAGATACAGGTTCAATAGACAAAACAAAAGAAATAGCAAAAAAATACACAGACAAGATTTTTGACTATCAATGGGAATATGATTTTTCGAAAGCAAGAAATTTTTCATTTGATAAATCTTCTAGTGAATATAATATGTGGTTAGATGCAGATGATATTTTGCTAGATGAAACGGTAAAAAAGATAAAAGAATGGAAAGAATACGGTGAAGAATGTGATTGCATGATGTGTAAATATGTAACATCTTTTGATGAAAATTTCACTCCACTTTTTGAATTTTCACGAGAAAGAATTATAAGAAACAGTCCAAACTTACGCTGGCAAGACCCTATACATGAAGTAATAACGCCAAACGGGAAAATATTATTTAGAGAAGATATTGTAGTATATCATAATAAAAAAAATAAACCATTTACAGATAGAAATTTAAATATATATAAAAAAATGATACAAGATGGGAAAAAATTCTCTCCTCGTCAACAATTTTACTATGCAAGGGAACTATATTTTAATAATCTTATTGATGAGGCAATACATCAATTTTCAATATTTTTATCAGAAGGCAAAGGTTGGAAAGAAAATAATATTGAAGCATGTTTAAATCTTGCAAAATGTTATCAAAGAAAAGGGGAAATAAATAATTCGTTAACTGCACTTTTTGGTTCTTTTATTTATGGAGTCCCTCGTGGAGAAATCTTGTATGAAATAGGAAGAATATTTGAAGGAGAAAGAAAGATAAAAGAGGCTATTTATTGGTATAAAGAGGCTTTACAATCAAACCCAAATATTGAGAGTGGAGGCTTTGTAAATACAGATTGTTATAATTTTTTACCAGCACTGCAATTATGCGTATGTTATTATAAAATAGGAGATATAGAAAATTCATTTTTATATCATAAATTGTCTAAAGAAATAAAACCTAATGATAAAAATGTTATCTATAATGATAAATTTTTTAAAAATTTGTTAAAAAATAAAGGTTAAAAAATAATTAAAAAATTAAATAATATTAAATAAATAAAAAATAAAAATAATCAATATAAAAAATGATAAAAATTTATTAAAAATAATATAATTTTATTAAAAATATCAAAACTTTATTAAAAAAATAAAAATTTACTGAAAAATTATATAGATTAAAAATACAGGCTATTGCCTGTATTTTTAATTATTAAATTTTATATTATTTAACTTTTTTATTTGATTTAAATAAAATTTTAAGAATTTTTTTCGTTTTATTTTTACTGTTAAAAGAATATGACCTTTTTTATCGAATTTAACTAAAGTTTTTCCAGGTTGCTTGTTTGTATCTACACTTACTTCAATCTTTTTGCAAGTAAAAAGGTGAGGATATACGAGATAAAGATAGGCACAAGTATCATTAGTGGCAATTCTTTTGTCTTTAAATTTTGGTTCCCAGTAAGTGCTATACATTTGGAATAAAAATTTGCCAACATCATTAATTTCTTTTAAATTATTTACAAATTCTTCAGTCAAATATGCCTCGTTTCTTCCCATATCATAAGGTATCATTACTAATGGAATTTTGCTTTCAAGCACAATTTTAAAAGCCTCTGGGTCAGAAGAGATATTAAAAGAAATATGTTCAGTAAAACCCTTAATACCATATGGAGAACCACCCATAAAAATTATTTTAGGTATTTTAGGAATGATATCAGGGTGTTGTAATAAAAGTTTTCCAATATTTGTTTGAGGGCCAAGAGCAATAATTGCAATATCTCCATTGCCTTCTTTTAAAGTCCTATACATTGCCTCGATTGCATCTTCTTCAAGAGGTTTGTGATTAACTTTTTCTGGAGGGATATATCCACCCATGCCCATAACAGAATGGACATCTTCAGCATATTTAGGTTCTCGACATAAAGGTTTATCACTTCCAACAGCAACAGGATAATCTAAATTAAATTTATCAAGAAGATGAAGAAGATTTCTTGTAACATATTTTATATTAACATTACCAGAAACTGTAGTTAAAAGTTTAATGTCGAGTTTTTTATCAAAGAAGGCAAAAACAAGACAAGCAGAATCATCTACTCCGGGGTCGGTATCAATAATTACTTTGTATTTTTTCATAAAAATATCCTTTATGGTTAAAATTTGTATAAATTATTATATTCAAAAAACAAAATAAAACAAAATAAAATTAAAGAAATTAGTTGATATAATAAGAAAATTGTGATAATCTAAAAGAGAAAAGTCGTAAAGTAATGTAAAAATAAAGAACATATAAAATAATAAAAAGAATAAATAAAATATAAAAAAATAATTAAAATTTAAAAAAATTATAAAAAACAATAATTAATATGGAGATGTACCGAAGAGGTCATAACGGGACGCACTCGAAATGCGTTTGTCGAGGAATCGGCGCGTGGGTTCGAATCCCACCGTCTCCGCCAAAAATTTAGTTAAATTAAACTTGCTGTTTTATTTTATATATTTTTTAATACTATTGTAACAATATAAAAATATGATATGATATAAAAATCTAAATTTAAAGGAGTTTTATGTTATTACTTAAAAATTGTGATTTATATTCACCAAAACACATTGGTATTATTGATATATTAATTGATAATGGATTTATTATTAAGATTGATAAAAACATTAAAAATAAATGTAAAATTTTTGACTGCAAAAATAAAATACTTTGCCCATGCTTTGTTGATGGGCACGAACATATTACCTATACATCTTGCTACGAACCACAAGGTATTATAAGTTCTGGAGTTGGTTGTGTTGTTGGAGTTTTGGCTAACGAATATGATGAAACCTATACTAAACAATTAATTAATAAAACAAACGAATTAAGAAATTTATATAATTTAAATTCGTATTGTTTGGCAGGTTCAAAAAATTGCATATACGATTCATCAAAATATATAATTAAGAATAAATTTGTTGTAGGCATTAAAACAGCATTGTACACACCATATAGGCCAAAACCAAATCTTTCTTATGAAAAATTAAAAGAAGATGTGATTAATGTATATGAGGCAGGTGTTAAAGCAAAGAAAAATGTTCAAGTTCATATTCATCTAGACCACCCATTTCCAAAAGGCGAAAAACCAAATATAGAAAATATAAATTTAGGGAAATTAGATAATTTACATTGGATTGATAAAATAGTCCAAGAAACAAAAGTTCCTTATTCGTTGTTTAAACTTACACATGCTCAAAAATATTATAAAAGGATATTAGAATATGCAAACAAGGGTGTTTATTTAGATTTTACTGCTTTTGATGGAAATTATGACACTAGATTTAATGATTTGTTAGATAGTATAAAATTAGGAGCAATTAATTCTTCAAAAATTTCTATTTCATCAGATTTAGGAATATTAAGCATTGAAAAAAAATTAAAAGAGAAAGAAACGCCTTCAACACTTTTAAATACAATTAAAAAGTTAGTTTTAGAAAAAGATTTAAATCTTGAACTTGCACTATCTATGGTTACTACCAATGCACTTTGCCCAATAGATAATAAACAAGAGCTAATATATGTTGGAAGTAATTACCCAATTTTGATTTTAGATAAAAAGTTAAACATTATTAAAAGATTTTAAATTTTATTACAAATTAATGTTTTTTAAACGATTTAAATTGTTTTTGTTGATTAAGTAAAAAAAAGAATAATATTTTGTTTCAAATATCCATTACTTTAACAAATGTGTTTAAGTTAGAATTAATGTTAAAAAACTAAAACAGTAGTACAAAAACATTTAAAAATTTATTTACAAATTTTTGTTGACGGGATAAAAAAATGTGTAAAAAAGTTAGAAAAAGTTATGGGAATGGAGGTGTAATGTAACTAGTGTAATAGCTTGATATGCACAAAAAACAAACAAGATAATAAAATATATGGAATAAAAAGTGATTAAAAGATATATTTAATAGAAAGAATGTAAAATGAAATTGATTATAAAAATAAAGCACATGAGAATATAGGGTAACCCCTATATTGAAGTGAACCCCAAAAGGTAGACATCTTTAAGAGGTTTACTTTAAATATAAATGTACTTTATTTTTGTTTAATTTTTAAATTATTGTAAATTAGTTAAAGCATTCCAAGTATTAGGTCCAACAATACCATCAACTGAAAGATTATTTGCTGATTGAAAAGCACGAACAGCATTAGCAGTTTTTGAACCAAAGATACCATCAATATTACCGACAGGATAAAGATTGCTTTCAAGCAGTTGTTGCAAGAATTTAACATAAGCCCCTCTGTAATTAAGTCTTAAAAGAGGATAAGATGGTAAAGTTAATAAAGTTTTCCAAGTATTATTGCCAACGAGCCCATCAACAGTTAAAGAATTTACATTTTGGAAATCTTTTACTGCTGAAAGAGTCCTATTACCCAAAATGCCATCAATATCAAGATTATAACCATAATCATTATTAAGAATAAACTGCAAAAGATACACAAAATTTCCACTGCTTCCTTGACGCAAGAGAGGATAGATTGATAAGTCATTTCGCGGGATATATGTAACATTTAGATAGTCGCAAACGCCATGACAAGCCTCTTCTCCAACTTCAGTTACGAAGATAGGATTAATCATAAGACGGGCTTCTCTTAAATTTGTCATAAAACCCGCTTCTATAAGAGCAGAAACACAATTTACAGATGAAAGTACCCCTACATCAAGGGTTTTCACACCTCTACCATTTTGGTTTGTTCCTTCAATTAATTGATTATATAAATCTTCGGCAAGTTGCCTACTTTGAGAAGGTTTAGGATTGGAAGTAGAATAATAAACTTCAAGCCCAGAAGCAGAATTAAATTCTTCACCAAAAGCGTTATAAGCAAAAGTTACTAAAAGAGTCAAATTTTGTGCATTGATTCTTCTAATGCGTTGTGAAATAGAAATATCTTGAAATTCAGGTTTAACATCAAAGACAGAAAAATCTTGACGCATACAAGCCTCAATAAATTTATTTTTAGCAGCTCTATTAAATTCATTTTCATAAATTTGCCTATTTAGTTGTGGTATAAAAGGCGTCCTTTTCCCAGCCGTAGGGGGATTGACGCCGTGTTCGTCATTAGCACCAATAATAAAATCTTCGTTTGCCATAAATTCTCCTTTTTAAATATATTTATGAAAAAATAAAAGAAGGTGTTAAATAAATATAAAAATCTGTTTGACAACCAACTATTAAGATGATAAAATTCTTATAAACAAGAATATGATAAAAAACAAAGAAAGAGTAAGTTTAATGAATTGTTGATTTAAATTAAAGGATAATAGATAAAATAATAAATGATAATAAAAATATAAATTTTTAAACAATAATAAAATAATTTTTAGAAGATTTAATAGAAGATTTATTGAAGAAAAATCAGTAAAGTAAAAGAGAGGGGAAATGAATATTTGGAAAGAAATAAGCCCAGAGCGTATAAAACCAAAAGATTTTATTGCGTGTATAGAAATTCAGCAGGGTGATAAAACAAAATATGAACTTGATAAAGATACAGGAATGTTAAGGATGGATAGAGTACTTTATACAAGCACAAATTATCCCATGAATTATGGCTTTATTCCATTGACATATAGCGAAGATGGCGACCCTCTAGATGTATTTGTGCTATGTTCTCAACCTTTGGCCAGATTATCTTTAGTTCGTTGTTATCCAATAGGGGTTATTTCAATGATAGATAGAGGGGAAAATGATGAAAAAATCATAGCCATTCCCTTTAATGACCCACAATATAATGAATATAAAGATATATCTCAATTGCCAAAACACATATCAGATGAGTTAAAGCATTTTTTATCAGTATATAAGCAATTAGAAAATAAAAATGTAAATGTAGAAGCATTAAGAGGACATGAAGAAGCAATTAAGGTTATACAGGAAAATATAGAAAATTATAGAAAAAATTTTAAATAAAAAGATATAAAATTAATAAAAAAAAGAATGATTTAATATTGACTAATAAATCATTCTTTTAAATTTGTATTCAATTAACCATCTATTTTTTTGACAATTAAAATACAACTTCCATTAGCTTGAACGGTTGTAGTCCCAGAAGGTGCATTTGTAGTAGTTATAGCAAGGTCTATAGAATCACTAGCAGAGAGTGAAGCAATAGCACTGCAAGTAAGACTTGTATCAAAAGTACCACCACCTGTAGTAGTAACTGTAGCCGTATTAGTTGTAATAGTTTGAGTAATAGGATTTGTATTTTGTCTTGCTTCAGCAGAGAATGTTTGTTCAGCGGTTGCTGTAAGGTCGATATTATAACAAATCTCGTAATCACCCGCTTCAGTTACAGTGATAGCATTAGCACCTGTAGTTGTGTTTAATAAAGGCAGAGCCGTGTTAAGTTCAAGTTGGACAAAATTGTTTGCACCTGTAATAGAAGGTGTTTGAGTAGCATTATTGTAAAGACCACCATATGCAGCAAGACCGTTTCCAGTAGCCCCAGTAGCACCGGTAGCACCGGTAGCACCAGTAGCCCCAGTTGGACCAGTATCTCCTGTAGTACCAGTAGCTCCTCTAGGAATATTGAAAGTCAATTCAACGGTAGAGCCCGTTTGACTTTCGCTAACGCTTGCATCATTTCCCGGATCAAGAGTGTTAGTAGCAGTAACAGTAAAAGTAGTTATTGCCCCGGTTGGCCCTGTAGCACCCGTAGGACCGGTTGGCCCTGTAGCACCCGTAGGACCAGTTGGTCCCGTAGGTCCAGTAGCCCCAGTTGGTCCAGTAGCCCCAGTTGGACCAGTAGCGCCCGTAGGACCAGTATCTCCTTGAGGGATAGAAAAAGCGAAAGATACAGCAGAACCAGTTTGTGTAGTGGTTACAGATGCATCATTTCCCGGGTCAAGAGTAGTAGTACTTGCAACTGTAAATGTAGAAGTTGCTCCTGTAGGTCCGGTAGGCCCGGTAGGACCAGTCGGCCCAGTTGGTCCAGTAGCCCCAGTCGGTCCAGTAGCACCCGTAGGACCAGTCGGCCCAGTTGGTCCTGTCGGCCCGGTAGGTCCAGTTGAACCTGTAACACTTAACCCAATTGGACCAGTAGCCCCAGTCGGCCCGGTTGCTCCAGTAGCCCCAGTCGGACCAGTCGGTCCAGCAGAGCCTGTTATACTAGGACCAGTAGCCCCAGTAGGTCCAACAGGACCGGCAGGGCCAGTCGGACCCGTAGGCCCAGTATTGCCGCTAGATATTATTAAATTTCTGCATGGGAAAGGTCTATTACAACAGTTCCTATTAAAAAAGTAAGCCATTTAAACCTCTCTTTTAGAGCTTTGTGCTCCAATCACATATTATGTGAAAAAGTTGTAAATTGCTAATAAATATAAAATAAAAAATATTGTTTACAAAAATAAAAATAAAAATGATAAATAAAAACTATATAATATTTCTTATGATAATGCATTAAAAAGGTTTTGATAATTATTTTTAAGTAACATACAAAGTCGATTGTATTCAGGAATGTTAACTTTCGCTTCAAGTTGGCTACAATTAATGATGCATTTATTGATTAAATCTTTAACTGAATTAGTTTCAATTTTTGTTTCATTCAAATCAAGAGGGGAAGCAAAAAGAGAAAAATATAAATTGGAGATTAACAGATCATTTTCATCAAGAACCTTAAGTTGCTCTTCATCTGTAATTTTATCTTTTAATATTAAATTATTGTCATAAGTGTTTTGTAACAATTTATTTATTTCAGGAAGCAAAGTGTTTTGGGCTAGGACATTGATTTTTGAATTAAAAATCATATTTCTATTTAAACCTAACTCATATTTTTCAGTTAAATAATTATAATTACAAAAAAACTTGCGCATTTTTCCTCCTACACAAGTTTTTATGATTAAAAAATAAAAAAGTTTACAAAGCCCATCTATTGAATATTTATTAAAGCAATTATTGAACAAAATCAGGATAAATTGCTCTAAGTAATTCAGGAATACCAATATTTATTAAAAGAACAAGCACTAGAAGAATACCCACGCCAATTATAGTATTTTTCATACGACTAGCAGCGGCTTTTCGTTTAGATTCATCATCACTTTTAGCAAGATTAACTCCAAGAATTATAGCATAGACACTTCCAACACCGCCAATAACAGCAAGAATAGTATAAAGAATAGGCGGTAAAATTTCATAAACATCTTGAAGCCATGCAAGATCTCCAATAAATGTATAATTCAATAAAGATATTAAAGTGTTCATAAAACTCTCCTATGTTAAATCAAAAATTATGTATAATCGTATAACCATATAATAGCATATTTTTTTTTCTATTGCAAGAAAATTAAAAATTATTAAACAATTTTTAACAAAATAATAAATTGTTTTAAAAATAATAAAAGTTAAATTATTTTATATTTTTAAAAAAATTTAAGTTTAAGAGAAATAATAAAAAAGGGAAAATCAGGGGAATAGCCTATATATGATTATTTGTAAATTAATTTTTAAATTTTATGATTATTTGTAAATTATTTTTAAATATATTGTTATTTCCAAGAGGCTTAAAGTGGACTTGCTAATAAATAAAAAATGCATTTTAAACCAAAAATAAAAAAGACACACAGACTTTAGTGTGTCTTAATTATCAGTTAATAGTAGGGGTATATTACTTATGCAATCATGCTAGAAAGAAGTGTTATTGCACCCGTACCTTCCGAGCCACTACCTTCAGTAACTGAATTGCCGACATTGAAAGCATCAAGAAGCATTGGTAAAAATATATTGAATACCAAGATAAGAGCAAGAGTTACACCTACAGCTATTATAGTAGTAATTAGATGTTTTTTAGCATCATCACGCTTACCTTGTTCATCAGCTTTAGCAAGCTGAACACCTAAATAAATAGCATAAATAGAACCGATAGCACCAACAATAGCAAGTGCAACCCAAAGAATAATAGAAATAATGTCAAAAACATTTGCAAGTAAGTTTCTTTGATTTTCTTCTAATCCTGTCATACCATTAATAAATTCAGTCCAACTAGCGGCTACATTAAGTAATGAATAAAACATTTTCCCCTCCTTTTGTATTTAAAAGCATTGCTTTTTTATTTACAAGTTAATGATAGCATAAAAAAATTATAAAGCAAAACAATTTTTAATTATTTTTTAAAAAAAATAAAAAAATAAATAAAAATAAGCCAAAATATAAAAAAATACAATAAAAAATATAAGTCAATTAAAAAAATAAGCAGAAAATTGCTTATTTTAATTATTTAATTAAGTTATAAAATAAATTTCAATAAGATAAGGATTAAAATTAACAGTTGATAAATTTAGAAGGCTATTCTTATTGCTAATCTAATTTAAAGAAAAATATAAGAATATAATAAGAAGTTCTTTTTCAAAACCTTATATAAAGAAATTACTATTGCTTTGACCAGGGCAAGTGTTTTGTCCACAGCAACCATTATTGTTATAATAATTTTGTCCGTTTAGAGCAAGTAAAAGAAGAAGTAGGAAATTAGTGTTAGTATTGAGATTTGTATCGGTAGCATTAGCAATAGTAGAAAGTAGAAGAACAAATAAGATATTTTGTGATGTAATCATAAACCCTCCTTAAAACAAAAATCTTAATATTATGACAAAATAAAACAATATATTATTTTGCTTTTTCTTCTGAAATTTGCGAAAATATATTTGAAATACAATAATACATATGAACCAAAATAAAAAAATGTTAAAAAGGAGAAAAACATGCAAAATAAATTTTTGTTATTAACAGAGAGAAGTAAACAAGAAATATTATCAGTGCTTCCACATGAACAAGAAATATCTAAACTTGCTGATTATTTTCAAAATTTTTCAGATTCCACAAGAATAAAAATACTAACATGTCTTTCTATGATGAATATGTGTGTCAATGACCTGTCAAGCATATTAGGCATTAATCAGACGACAATATCTCATCAGTTAAAACAATTAAAAGACCAAAATATAGTATCCTATAGAAGAGATGGAAAAATTTTAGTTTATTACCTTACCAATAACAATGTAAATGACATGATGATGTATGCAATTAATGCTTTTTAATAAATAAGTATAATACTTCTCATTCTTGACTTTTTATTGCAAAAGTGTCATACTATTGTCAGGAGTAAATATGAAACGAGTGATAGACACTTTAAATGAAATGTCTTTTGAACTTCCAGAAGATTATGAAGTTACACAAGACAAATATGATTTAATAAATGGACAAGGATTTATAAACAAAGAAAATTATCTATCTAAAGATGGCAAAGTGATATCTTTTTTTGAAATACATCGTGAACCTGACGAATTTCTAGAAAATTATCTTGCATTGACAGAAAGATATAAAAAGGTAACAGATAAGTATGAATTAGTTAATAAATTCAATATAAAACTAAATGAATTTATATTCCCTGTATTTGTGATAAAAGGATATCATGATAGATTAATATATAACATACATGTTTTTATAAATTGTGGAGATTGTCTAGGTTGCTTTATGATAATTTTAAAAAGTTATGATGAAGATACAAAAGCATTAATGAAAAAAGAACCGCTGTTTGCTGACTTAATTAAAATATTAAGGACGGTGAGATAATGAAAAAATTATTACTTCATAGTTGTTGTGGTCCGTGTAGCACACAAGTAATAGATGTATTAAAAGATAGTTATGATATCACAATATATTATTATAATCCTAATATAGATTGCGAAGAAGAATATAATCATAGATTGTCAGAACAAAAGCGATATTGTAAGATTATAGGTATTAAAGTGATAGAAGATGGTTTTAATTCAAAAGATTTTTATAATGAAATAAAAGGTTATGAAAAAGAGAAAGAGGGCGGAGCGAGATGCTCAATATGTTTTAAACTTCGTTTAGAAAAAACAGCAAAGAAAGCAAAAGAATTAGGATATGACCTTTTCGGTACAACACTTACAGTCAGTCCACATAAAAATTCAGTTGTAATAAATAGTATAGGAAAAGAAATAGAGGGCAAAGAAGGCATAGAGTTTTTAGAGGGTAATTATAAAAAACAAGATGGATATAAAAAAAGTATAGAAATATCAAAAAAGTATAATCTATATAGACAAAATTATTGTGGGTGTATATATTCAAAAAGAGTTGACGAAAAGCATGATATAGTTGTATAGTAAACATAGGGGGCAAACTTGGAAGATAATCCTTTCATAAAAAATTATAAGGATGTGAAAGAAAGTAAGATAGCTACAAGATTGTTTGTAATTTTTGTATATATCTTGCTTATTTTTTATGTTTGTATTTTCTCTATAAATATAGCATTTAGGACAGAATACAGATATATTACAATAAATGGACCATCAATGCAACCAACATTAAATCCAAATCCTATAGAAATAAATGGAGAAGAATATCAAGATGGAGTATATATAAAACTCACTCAAGAAATAGATTATGGCGATATAATAATAATAGATAGGTCGGAAGAAGAACATAAAGAGGGATATACAGTTATAAAAAGAGTACTCGCATTTAAAGGAGATAAGATAAGCATAGTCAAATTACCTGTAGGAGAAAATGGAGAATATGAATATAGATTTATAAGAATTAAAGCGGAAGATAATATAGATACAATATATTATCAAGGTGAAATAGACGAATATATCCTATATGAAGATTATATAAAAAGTTATGACCTATGGAATTTACAATATTCAACAGTATATAATGGTTCAGAATATGAATACGATTTTTATGACACCTTTTTGTCAAACGCAAAAGCAGAGCAAATAGAAACTCATAATGTGATAATTAATGGACAAATACTAGAAGTATGCTTTTTTGTTGTAGGAAGTGATAAAGGCGAAGATAATTCAAATCAAATATTTTATATGGGAGACAATAGAACGCAAAGCCGAGATGCAAGGTTAACAGGAACAGCAAATATAGACAAAGTAGTAGGGAAAGTAGTTTCAATAGTCCATAATAGTTACAGTTTAAAAAATAGTTTGTTTGGCTGGATAGAAAAAGTTTGGGATTATTTTGTAATAATTTGGAATGAAATAATTGATTATTTTGCAATAAAATAAAGATGTGCAAAAATTAGCCAAAATCGTTTGTAAAAAATAATAATTTATGTTATTATAGGCATAGGTTATAAACCAATTTAGAAAAAGGAGATATGGTTAATGAACAAAAAAGAATTTATTAAAGCAGTTGCTGAAAAAGCAAATTTCACACAAAAAGATGCAGGTATAGCATTTGAAGCATTCGCAACAACAATAGCAGAAACTTTAAAAGCAGGTGAAAAAATTTCTATTGATGGTTTTGGAACTTTTGAAATGAAAGACAGAGCAGCAAGAGAAGGTATCAATCCAAAAACAAAAGAAAAGGTAGCAATTCCAGCAGGCAAAAGCCCAGTATTTAAATTTGGTGCAAGTTTTAAAAATATAGTAAAATAATAAAATAGCAAAAGTAATCTCTATAAGAGGTTGCTTTTTTATTTTTATTGTGTTTTGATTTAGTTATAACTCAATATAAATTAGATATAACTCAATATAAATAAGTATTTTGTAATAGGTATTTTATACATAGGTGTTTTATACATAGGTATTTTATACTATATAAGATATTGAATTATATATATACTATATATCCTATAAAAATTAAAATAAAAGGTTAAATTAGTAAAAAAATGCCGAAATTAGTTGACAATAACTAAATTGAGGGATAAAATAAAATATATATATGATTTATTGCGAAAAGTGTCGACTTTTCGTATAAAACTTTTAAGGTTAGACACAATAAAAATAAAATATTTTTAGATGACAAAATAATAAAAGGAGCTCTGCCATGTCGCTAAAATTAAAATTGATAACATTCGTTTCTATTTGTACTTTAATGATAAGTATGCTTATTGTTGGAATTTATGCAGTCCTTAGCCCTGCAATTAATATCAAAGGTTCAGTCGATTTTGATATTACAAATTCAACCATGTTTGTTAAAGATGTGAGAGCAAAAAATACATCTTCTTCAGGTGAAGGAACAACTATAGGTGATTTTACTCCGGGATTTATTAATGGAAATCTTGTCCTAAACCTACAAAATTTCGAAAACCTAGAAAATTTTACTTTATACATAGATGTTGTAAACCTTACAACAACAAACTATCAAACAACAAATCAAGAAAATTTATTAAATCAAAATAATGAAATTATAGGAATATACTCAACAAGTGGTAAAATATTTAATGATGAAGTGTCTATTTCATCAGCACCAACATCAGCAAAATCGGGTACAATAAAGGTAGAAGTAACCATAACGGAAAGCGATACAAGTAAATTAAGTTATGGCAGTATTATAATAACATTTGAAGAATTTATTCCTAAAGAATATTCAGACTTTATATTCATAACAAATGACACAGATAATACAGCTGCACTTGAGAGATATACAGGAACAGCCACAGAAGTAACCATACCATCTACATTCTCAATAAGAGAAAGTGGTAGAGCGTATATAGAAGGCGATACTTACACCGTAACCTCAATAGCCGACGCAAGTTCATCTTCAAATGGTGCATTTTATAATTCAACACTTACAAATGTAACATTACCAGATACATTGACAAAAATAGGAGATTATGCATTCTATGGTTGTAGCAGTTTAACAAGCATAGATTTAAGTGGTTGTACAAGTTTACAAAGTATAGGTATTTATGCATTATATTCTTGTAGCAGTCTAACAGAAATAAATTTAAGTGGTTGTACAAGTTTACAAAGTATAGGTGTTTATGCATTATATTCTTGTAGCAGTCTAACAGAAATAAATTTAAGTGATTGTACAAATTTAGAAAGTATAGGTGTTGCGGCATTCTTTTCTTGTAAAAATCTAACAAACATAGATTTAAGTAAATGTACAAAATTGACAAGTATAGGTTCTTCTGCATTCAATATTTGTAGTAACTTAATAAGTATAACAATCCCATCAAGTGTAACTAGTATAGGTTCTTCTGCATTTGCTAATTGTAGCCGTCTAACAACTATAACAATTCCATCAAGTGTAACAGGTATAGGTTATGCTATATTTTCTGGTTGTACAAGTTTAAATAGCATAACTTTTGAAACTACTTATGATTGGCGAATAACTGCACCAGTGGCAGGTGCTCCAATTTTAGCAGAGTTAAAAGCAGAAGATGTTAGAGAAAATGCATTAGACTATTTAACTAAAAAATATACTTCTAATTGGAATGCTATAATATAATCACTAATTAAATAGTAATTATATACAATAAAAAAATAAAATATAAACAAAAATAAAAAAAAGGATTAAATTCATTTAATATTTAGAAATTACTTAACTTATTTGCTATTTAAGAATTTTACTTTATTTAAAATAAATTTAAAATTTAATATCAATCTATATACTAAAAAAATCGCAGAAATCTCTGCGATTTTTTAAACACAATATTCTTTTAATTTTTAAATTTGATTTATTTAAGTTTAACAGTTGCGCCAGCTTCTTTAAGTTTAGCTTCAATTGCTTTAGCTTCTTCAGTTGGTACATTTTCTTT